>NZ_KI271808.1:0-9541 GCF_000469465.1 Gemella bergeri ATCC 700627
GTATTTATTATACAACCCATAAAGATATGTCTTTGTGGGGATTTTTTGGTTGAAAAGGTCAATCATTTATAATTAAATATTTTGTCCAACTTTTTGAGTGCAGTTCAAAAATCCGTACCTGTATTTGTTATAAAACCGATTTTTTCAATCTGTTTTTTGTAATAAAGAATATTTTAAAATAAGTTTATATGATACAGAAGAAAAAAGAAAAAAACTACAGCATAACCTTTTTATTTATGTTATAATAAAAAGTGGGTTGTTGTAGGTATTTAATGTTAATAAAAAATACTTGTAACAAAGAATATTAAAAAGAAAGGAGCTTTAAAATGATAGCTGATTATTTATCAAACATAGGAACTTTGACACTTATTATTCACCTGCTTGATATATTATTAGTTTGGGTAGTAGTTTATAAATTGCTGACACTGTTAAAAGGAACACGTGGTATGCAGCTTGTTAAAGGTATTTTAATCGTTATTGGATTAAAAATATTTTTTAGCTTTATAGGCTTTACAACAATGACTTATATATTTGATCAAGTGGTAACATGGGGAGTTCTTGGTATAATGATTATATTCCAACCGGAGTTAAGACGGGCGTTGGAGTATATCGGTCGAGTTCAGTTATCTAATATCCTTAACCTTAATATTAAAAAAGAAAAAGATAATAAAGCTGATATTATAAGTTCCATCGTCGAAACGACACGTCATATGTCACGTAGAAGAATAGGAGCTTTGTTAGTTTTGGAAAATTATACCGGTCTTGATGAGTATGTAGAAAGCGGGATAATAATTAATGCAGCTGTCAGTAATGAACTTATTATTAATATTTTTATCCCTAATACACCTCTTCATGACGGTGCGATGATTTTAAATAAAGATAAAATTCGTGCAGCGAGTTGCGTTCTTCCTTTGTCGGATAATAGAAGTATCGCCAGCAGCTATGGAACAAGACATAGAGCGGCATTAGGACTTTCGGAATTAACCGATGCTATTGTCGTTGTTGTGTCGGAGGAAACGGGAAAAATTTCTGTTTGTCAAAACGGTGTTTTAACGACAGACTTTAAATCTGATGGACTTTCAAAATATTTAACAGAAAATTGGCTTACTCAAAAAGATAATCTCCTTAGAGATAAATCAAAATAGGGGGTGATATTATGAGGCTAAAAGAAAATAACCAATTAAAATTAATATCATTTTTAATAGCGGTACTGCTTTTTATTTCAGTAAATGAAAATTTCAAAAATATTTCCGTTATTGGAAATAATGACAATATAGCGGCTGCTTGGATAACAGATGTACCGTTGGAAACTGATTATGATAGGGATAAACTTTATGTAGTCGGAATACCGAATACGGTGTCTGTAAAATTAAGCGGACCTCCATCAAAAGTACAAAAAGAAAGTATTGCTAAAAATTTCAAGGTAAAACTTAATTTAAAAAATGCCCAAATCGGTGACGATCAGAAAGTTAAGTTGGAAGTGGAAGGATTGGAAAAAGGGCTGGAGGCTACCGTTGAACCTAGCAGTATTACTATTTCCATTCGAGAAAAAGTAACACGTGAATTTAAAGTCACTCCGATAGTTAAAAAAGAAAGGTTATTGCTCGGTTTTGAAATTGATAAACTAAGTTTAAATAATGATACGGTAAAAATTTCAGGAGATATAGACAGTATTAATAGAATTAAAGAAGTACGGGCAGAAAGTGCTACAAAAACTAAAATTAATAAAAATACACGAGAAGAAGCTAAAATTGTCGCTTACGACAGTGATTACAACAAGATAGAAGATATTCAAATAGAAACGGAATCAACGGTAATGACAATTGATCTTAAAAAGATAGAAAAAGAAGTACCACTACTTGTTAATAAAGTGGGTCAACTTTCTTCGGATTATGAGTTGGTATCTATAACGCCGGATTCAACAAAAGTTACCGTAAGAGCGGAAACACAAGAAGAGCTTGATAAAATATCGGCGATGTATGTTGATGTTGATTTGAGTGATGTTAAAGAAGAAACAGAAGAGCGTAGTAATTTAAAAATTTATCCGAAAGAAGATGTAAAAACCGCTACTGATACTCCAATAGTAAAAGTAACAATTAAGGTAAGGAGAAAATAGAGGTTTATGGTAGATAAAAAACTAATATTTTTAGCTATAAGTATGTTAATTACTGTAGTTGCCTTAGGTATTATAATAGGCACGATGTTTATCGATAACGAAAGAATGAAAAATACCCTTATTGCAGTAGGTTTTGTTATTTTAATTGTTCAAAAAATTGTTGAGATAATAGTAATAAAAGAAACTAGAAAAGTGAGTTTCGTTATCTTGGGAATAATAATTATTGCGGCAACTTACTTAGGATATAGGTTAACATTATAAAAAATATATTGGTAATATTTTTAGGATAAAAAGGGGATGGCTAACTGAAAACGGCACAAAAACCGTAATTTTTTAAAGTATGATTTTGTTAAGTCATCCCTCAAGGTTAACAAGGGAAAAAAGTTTTGTAAAACGAATTTGAACACAGGTAAGTTATTGTGGAACAATTAATATAAAAACTTTAAAAAGATTGGATTGTTAAAAGGTTGGTTGTAGGTATCTTATCGCTACTAACCATTGCCGGGATATTTGTAAAATAATATATTTTTTATTGAATTATTATATTAGGAGTTGAACATGAGAAAATTATTTTCATCAAAATTATATATATATCATCGTTTTAAATTAATAATGATGATAGATTTATTTATAGTAGCACTTGGTACTTTAGCCTCTATTTTTTTAGGGCGAAATTCTTACCCGCTGGAGATGTTGGAAAATCATGGTGTAAGTATTTTAGAGTTTGTAGTGCTGTCACTTTTTATTTATGGAATATTATTTAAAATATTCGGTATTAACAAGTCTTTATGGTCTTATCTTGGAGTTACCGAGATAGTTAATATTTGTACTTCAATATTGATTGCAGATTTATTTTGCGGTGTGTTGTATCAGTTTATGTTACCTGATACATTTTCTAATGTAAGATTTGTTATTTTTGCTCCACTACTTATTGTTGCGGGGATAATGTTTATTAGAATGTTATACAGAGCATTAAGAGAACGTGAAAATAATATTCATGGAAAAAATGCCTATAAAAATACATTAATTATAGGAGCGGGAGATGCCGGTTATATTCTTTTAAAAGAACTTTCTAAAAATAATGTTTTTAAAGCCAATGTTGTCGGACTTATTGATGATAATAGAAAAAATTCAATTATCAGCGGTGTAAATGTTTTAGGAACAACTTATGATTTGTTAAAAATTATACCTAAGCACGAAGTAGAACAAGTATTTTTAGCGATACCGTCTATTTCTACCAAGGATAAAAACAGAATATTAAATATTTTAAAAGAAGCGGATGTTCAAGTTAAGGTAATGGGTTCAGGTATCGCTCTTGAAGAAGGAGAAAGTATTTCAAAACACCTTAAAGACGTGTCGATAGAAGACCTTTTGGGACGTGGAGAAGTTAAACTTTCACAAGGAGAAGTTCAGTCGTATATAAAAGGGAAAAGTGTCTTAGTAACGGGGGCAGGCGGTTCTATCGGTAGTCAAATCGCAAGAGAAGTGTTTAAGTTTAAACCAAAACAGTTGGTTTTGGTCGATATAAATGAAAATTCTCTATATATGTTGGAACGTGATTTAGATTTTGAAAAATCACACGCTAAAGAATATGAACAGGTAAATTATATATCTGAGATAGTGAGCATTAGAGAAAAGGCTGCTTTAAAAGAGGTGTTTGAGAAATACAAACCTGATGTTGTTTTTCATGCGGCTGCTCATAAACATGTACCGTTAATGGAAAGACGTCCTCAAGAAGCGATAAAAAATAATGTTTTCGGTACAAAAAATGTTATGGATGTTGCTATTGAGTATGAAGTCGAACGTTTTATTATGATTTCTACAGATAAGGCGGTTAATCCGACCAACGCTATGGGAGCGTCAAAACGTTTAACAGAAATTATTTTACAATCTAAAGGTGCTAAATACAAAACTAAATTTGCAGCGGTAAGATTCGGAAATGTTTTAGGTTCAAACGGTTCGGTTATTCCTATTTTTAAGGAGCAGATAAAAAAAGGTGGACCTGTAACGATTACTCATAAAAACATAATTCGTTACTTTATGACAATACCGGAAGCCTCACAACTCGTTTTACAAGCAGGGTATTATGCCAGTAGCGGAGAAATTTTCCTGCTCGACATGGGTGAGCCTGTGAAAATCATAGATCTTGCTACAAATTTGATAAAACTTTCAGGATTGGAGCCGTATAAGGATATAGATATAGAAGAAATAGGTTTACGTCCCGGTGAGAAAATGTATGAAGAGTTATCGCTTGATTACGAAAACAGTGAGAAAACTGATAATAAAATGATTTATAAAAATACAACATTGGATATAGATATTGCTACTTTAGATAAACAATTAGAAAAACTTCGCACTATGTTAGGTAATTCTACGAATGAAGATATTAGGAAATATTTATTTGAAGTAATAGGTAAGTATAATAGTTAAAAAATTGATAATAATACAGAATATGTAAAAAATAACGTTAACAATCAACCGGAAATATTATAATTAAAATAAAGGTAATTTCTATTAGAGTAATGCTATATTTAATAAAATTTATTGATAGTTAGATGCAGAAGTTTATTGAGTTGGGAATTTATTAAAGAGTTTTTCTAAGATTAATGAATCGTGAGGGAGCGACCCTACAAAATCGATTTCTTATGAAATCATGATTTTTAGTCGCTCCTTCTTTTCTTAATAGAGATTTTTAAAATCGGAATAAAAGGAAACGTTTACTCTAAATCGTCTATAGAAATTTTTTTAAAAGAGTATTATAATAGTAAATAGTAAAAAAAGAAGGACTGAATTAATATGAAAGACAATAAAGTAATAAAGATATTATGGGGGATAGTGGTTGCTGTATTTTTATGCAGTGCATTATTTATAGGGATAAGTTATTTTTCCAGTGGTGACAAAGAGCCGAAAAAAGATAATGAATCCAGTTCTGTAAAAAAAGACAGTGAAGATAATAAGGACAATGAAGAAAACCTAGATGATAAAAAATCTGATGATGATGAAACAGAGGAAGAAAAAGGGGAAGAAGAAAATAATTCTTCAGACAACAAAAAAGATGAAACTTCAGACAATAAAAACAATTCATCATCAAATAATAAAAAAAATAAAATTAACATAGAAAATAATAATAAAAGAAAAGATACCGGTCAAAATAAGAAACAAGATAATAAAAAACAAGATAATTCTTCAGATAATTCGCAAAAACCGTCTTCACGAACCTTTAAAACTTCAGAAGAAGCACATAGATATGCAAATGAAGAGATGGATAAACTAATTAAGAAAAATAAAACAGGTTATACTTATAAAATTATTCATGATCCAAAAGGGGAAAGAACGGTAGTTTTTATACCAAATAAAAAATAGTTTAAAAATTAATCACTGATAAAAAAGATATTTCAAAGGTAGAGAATATTATAAATTCTTTACCTAAGAGTATCTTTTTGTTTATAAGGGAAAAACTTCGCAAAAAAAAGCTAACGGTGGTATAATTAGGAGGTGAATATTTATAAAGTTTAATAAAAAGGACTGATGGATATGAAAAATAATAATTTATTAAAAATACTATGGGGAATGGTGTTTGTAATATTTTTATCAAGTGCACTTTTTCTGGGATATAATTACTTTTTCGGAAAAAGTTCTACAAAAGAAAAAGATAAAACATCACAAACCAATACTACCAAAAAGGTAGAAAAAGAAGAAAAACAAAATTCAAATACGACAGATTCAACTCAAAGTTCAACAGAAAATAAAACAAAAAACCAAGATCAAAAAAACAGTTACGAATATGACGGTAAAAAATTATCTCATAGTGCAGGACTTGGAAATACAGGTAAAGTATTTAATTCACAAAAAGAGGCGATGGAATATGGAAAACAAGAGATTGCAAGGTTAATAGAAAAAGATAAAAAACCGCGACAATTCTCAATCAGTAGAGTAACCTCAGAAGATGGTAAGTTAGTTGGCTGGACAGTCGATATATTTGAAAGTAACAATGGATAAAGGTGACGAAAGTTACCTTTATTTTTCTAAAGTTAGGCGTAGTCATCTATATAACCGTTAATATAAAAAATTTATTAAAATTATAACTGATAAAAGGAACGATAAAATGAGTATTAGAGTAGGTATTATAGCAGAATTTAATCCATTTCATAATGGACATAAATATTTAATAGAGCAAGCAAAAAAATATATAAAAAACCATGACGGTGGAGAAATAGTTTGTGTAATGAGTGAATATTTTACTCAAAGAGGAGAGGCGGCAATAGTAGACGGTTATAGCCGTGCCGAAGAAGCGGTAAAAAACGGTTGTGATATGGTGGTCGCACTACCTTACGTAGCGAGTGTTGCTTTTGGAGATGACTTCGCTGAAAAAAGTGTGGAAATTCTTGTGAAAATGGGAATTACTCATTTAATCTTCGGAACGGAAGAAACAAATATGGAAAAATTTTCCGTATTGTATAATAAACAACAGAAAAAAGATATTAAATTAAAATATAAAGAATTATTAAAACAAGGTTATAGCCATGCAAAAATAAACAGTTTATTGTTTGATATTGATAAAAATGTTCCAAATTTTATTCTGGCATATAGTTATTATAAAGCATTAAAAAAACAAGCACCTAATGTAAAACTAATACCTATAAAACGACAAGGTCAAAATTTAAACGACTCAAACTTGGAAAAAACAAAATTTCTAAGTGCTACCACCTTAAGAAAAAATATTTATAAAAAAGAGATAGAAAATTATCTTTCTGCTGAAATGCTGGAAAAACTTCGTAATAAAAAAAATATTTACTTGGAGGATTTTTATTCCTTTATAACCTATCAAATAAATATTTTAGGAAAAATCGGTTTGAGCAATGTTTATGATATTAATGAGGGATTGGAAAATAGAATATTTAATGCAACACAAATATCAAAAACTTATAAAAATTTGATAGAAAATATAGCGACCAAAAGATACAGTAATAAAAAAATACAACGCAATCTGCTTCATATACTGACTAATACAACAAAAGAAGATTATAAAAAGTATTTTGGAACAAAAGTGTTTAGAGTGCTGGCGATAAAAAAAGAAAAAACTCATTTAATAAAAGAAATAAATAATAAAAAAGAAATAATGTTGGTTACAGCTTTAAATAGTAAAAATGCTCAATATTTTGAACATGATATAAAAATTTCAAGGTTGTATAACTTGGTAGCCGAGGACAAAGATATATTTAAAAAACCTGTTGTTATTATTTAGCAACAGGTTTAATAAGTTTAGTTATGGTGTTTTTCTAAAAGTAAAAATTCTAATAGAATTGCTTATAGGTATTTAGATACAGTATTTATTGAGTTAGGAATTTACTTTGGAAATAAAATTATTAAACATTAAGCGGTGATTTTTCAAGTGCCATATCTTTTAAAAGTGCGCTGAAACAATCTTGAGCATCCTTTAAATCCTGAGCATCGGGGTGTGTTTTAGACTCATTAACCATCTCCACTAAGTCCGGTGTTACTTTATGAATAAAGTTAGGGTCTTTCCATGTTAAAATTCTAAAGACAATCATTACTTTAGGATCTATTTTTCCTTGGCAAATAAATGTTTTATGGATACGGTTATTACGTTCTTTCATAAATTCAATATAGTTGTTTATTGAATCATCGGCGTGGTAATGCTCACGTGGAACACCACAGGTTAAAAATATTGCTACATCTTTATTATGAATTTCTTGAGTATCGATAAAATGTTGCATATTTTTATTAGCATTTGTTTTATCCGTCCAAGCGCCGAGTATATAAAAATCGTACTCTTTACTTATTTTTTTCTTATGTTTTTTTATATCAATTAAATCAACGTCCCCTAGATTTTTTATATCTTCGTAAATAGCTTCAGCTACTTTTTTTGTATTTTTTGTTTTGCTAGAGTAAGCAAGTAAAATTTTCATAAATCTAACCTCCGTTTAAGCTGTTATTAAACATCTGATATTATTATAACAAAAAATAATTTTATTTTAAATAGGTAGATGAAAATAATTATCACTCTTTGGCAACGGTAATAGTGTTAAAAATATAATAAGTGTGATAGAATACTATTGATTAGTAAATTAGGAGAAAAAAAGTGGCAAAAGAACTAGAAGTAACCAGCTATGCTTCGTTTATCGTATATCGAATAGAAGCTATGGACAGAATTAACACACCTAAAAGAGTGATAAAGGAATTTATAGAATTACAAAAAATAGTAGGTAAGTTTCCGAAAGAGTTGGAATATTTACATAGCTTCTATGATAAAAACACCGGTAGCAGCGGAGCATTATTTAAAAATATTGATAAAGATAATTACGTTTTATCTTTTACCGGAACGAATTTTTATTTTGATAGAGAAAAAGACTTATATGCCGATATAGTAGGGATTTGTCTAGGACAAGGAGAACATTATTCAGTTTGTTATAAATTTTATAAAAAAATGGAGAAAAAATATGGTAAAAATATTATTCTTACCGGTCATTCTCTTGGCGGCAATATCGCTCAACGTGTTGCTTTGGAGTATAATGTTGCGGAAACTATCGTTTATAACGCCGCACCGTTGTATCTAATCGGGGGAATAGATATTTTTATGAATAAAGATGCAGATAATGAATTATATCAAGGCAGGTTATCAAGATACAAGAGAGTTGTCAACAGAATAGAGAAAAAGAAACGATTATTTACAGGTGATGTAAAAAGGATAGTTTCTGAGCAAGATGTATTTACCCGTATAGCGGAGCTTTTAAATATAGGTTATTATATTGGAGAAGAATATATTATTAAAGAGGCGGGCATGCACGGTATAAAAAATTTTCTCGGAGAACGTCAACTTACTTTAAAAGAATTGCTCGTAGAAGATATTAAGGAAGAAAATCTTTCTACAGAATACAAAGAATTCAGCCTTGCTGAGATTAATATGCTTAAATATTTTTCGGAAGATAAATTATCTTATCTGGAAAATCAGCTAACAGGCATGTTGATGAGTGAAACGGTAATGAGTAATCTTAATAAAAATCCATATCATGTTGATTTTAGGTTCTTTTTAACGAATGTTTTGGAGAAAATAACAGAAACAAAAAATATTAATGAATGAAGAAGTAGAAGAACAAGAACTTTTACTATTAGATAAAAATTTAAAAAATAATTAATTTAGAAAAATAAGATTACCAAATTTATTAAGTTTCAATCTGTTTTTAAGTTAACTTTTGATATAGAAAGCAATCGATTTAATATTAAATACTGAAAAAATATTAAAAAAATGATATAATGTAGGTAATTCTATGTGTAATTATTATGAAAGGTATATATTTATATACAAAATATTTTTTGTTGCTGGTTCTATAGCGATAAGGCAACCTTATGAAACCCACTACTAAGAAAAACAATGAGCTTAATAGCAATGTTTGTAGTGGTAAT
>NZ_KI271808.1:9641-14732 GCF_000469465.1 Gemella bergeri ATCC 700627
CTGAAATATTTGTAAAATAATATATACTTTCTGCAACAAGGAGGAAATTAAATGGTTGAATATAAAATTTTGGTTGTTGATGATGAAGAACCAATTGCAAAAATTTTAGATTTTAATTTGAAAAAAGAAGGCTATGAAGTAATAGTAGCTAATGACGGAGAAAAAGCGGTAGAGCTTGCTTTTAGTGAAAATCCGGATTTAATACTGTTAGATTTAATGCTACCTAAAAAGGACGGCATGGAAGTATGCCGTGAAGTTCGTGCTCAAAAAAATATTCCTATTATTATGCTAACGGCAAAAAATACTGAAATTGATAAAGTATTAGGACTTGAGTTCGGAGCGGATGATTATGTTACTAAACCATTCTCAACTCGAGAACTTATGGCACGTGTTAAGGTGAATTTACGCCGAGTTACTAAAAATCAAGAAGAAAAAGAAGAAAAAACCAACGATAACCTAGTTGTTAAAAATATTGTCATCTATCCGGAAGCGTATATTATTAAAAAAAATGGTCAAGAAGTTGATTTAACACGAAGAGAATTTGACTTATTTTATTATTTGGCACAACATCGTGGACAAGTGTTAACGCGTGAGAATCTACTTCAAACCGTTTGGGGTTATGATTATTTCGGTGATGTAAGAACTGTTGACGTAACCGTCAGACGATTACGTGAAAAAGTAGAAGACGATTCATCGCAACCGGAGTATATTATGACAAGGCGTGGTGTCGGATATTTTATAGGTGAAGAATAATGAATTTCTTTAATAAAAAAATAAAGAAAAGATTTTTTTCATCAATTAGAATAAAGTTTGTCATAGTATATGTGCTTGTTAATATTATTTCTTTACAACTAATAGGATTATTTTTTACAACACAGTTGAGAAATACCAATATTAACACTTTTGAACAAAATATAATAGAACAGGAAAAAGTTCTTAATTACCATATAAGAGAAGAGTTGGATAAAGATAACGCCTCAAAAAAAGGTAATGGAGAAAAACACGAATCGGTATCACTGGAAGAAACTCAACGTAATCAAAACAATCCGCAAAATTCACTGCAAATTGACAGTAAAAGCGGTGTAGCTAAATTAATAAGTGAGTTTAATACACAGAAACTATTATTAGTTAACGTTATCGACAATAATACCAAAATATTGGCTTCATCATCTAAAAACGGTAACAGTGATTACTTCGGAAAAAGATCTTTTGATCCGTTAGTAAGCCAAGTGTTAAAAACCGGTGAGAGTGCAAAAAGAATTCAAACAGATGCCAACACCAACAAGCGTGTTTGGATGTATGTAAGCCCGATAAAAAAAGATAATCAAGTAATAGGTGTTATTTCATTAATGGCAGATATAGAAAGTGTTTATCAAGAAGTAACGGGCATTTCTAAAATATTTATTGTTGGAACTGTTTTATCTATTTTAATAACAACAATAATAGGGCTTTTAGCCTCAAAAACTGTTACAAGTTCTATTGAGAAGATGAGCTCACAGGTTAAAAAAATGGCATCCGGAAATTACGGTACGGTTGTCGGAATAAATACCAATGATGAAATTGGAGATTTGGCAAAAGTGTTTAATCAAATTTCCAAAAGAATAAAAGAAGAACAAGACGTAACCGAAACGGAAAAAAGAAAACTTGCAACGATTATCAGCAGTATGATAGACGGTGTAATAACTACGGATAATAACGGGAAAATTATTCTTATTAATACAAGTGCCGAAACAATGATAGGGACAAAAGATAACGAGATATTTATCGGAGAAGATGCACTCAAAGTTCTAAATATAACAGAATATGAAACTATAGGAGAAATAATAGAAGCGGAAGACAGCTTATTGGTTAATATTACTAATAACGAGGGTGAAAATCTTTTGATTCGTGTGGAATTTTCAGAAGTAGTTAAAGAAGAAACGGAAGACTTAACTCAAATGTCGACAGAACTTGAGGGGTATATTATTGTGTTATATGATGTAACCGATCAAGAACGTCAGGAAAAAGAACGACGTGAATTTGTATCGACCGTATCCCATGAACTTAGAACACCGCTAACAACGATGAATAGCTATATTGAGGCATTAGAAGAAGGTGTAATGGCGGATAAGGAATTGGCACCGGTGTTTATCGATACAATTCATAAAGAAACCAATCGTATGATAAGAATGGTTAATGAACTTATGCAGCTCGGTAAAATGGATATTCAAGAGGAACATTACGAAAAAGAGTTTATTGATATTAATAAAATGATAGAGCAGATAGTCGGTCGTTTTGAACTAACTCATCCGGAGAAAAACTTCATTAGACATATACCTAAATCTCCTATATTTGTAGAAGGAGATCAGGATAAACTTACGCAAGTATTTGATAATATTATAAATAATGCCGTAAAATATTCTCCGAACGGGAAAAATATTACAATAAGAGTTCGTCAAAACTACAATCATAATAGGGTAAGTATATCAATAAAAGATGAGGGTGTCGGAATACCGCTTGTTCATATCGATAAAATTTTCAATAGATTTTATCGTGTTGATAAAAGCAGACAACGTAGTATGGGCGGTACCGGGTTAGGTTTAGCACTTGCAAAAACAATAGTGGATGCACACAAAGGAAGAATTTGGGCCCAAAGCAGAGAAGGGTACGGCAGCATTATTTTTGTAACGCTACCTTGTGAAAAAATAGAAGATGAATGGCTGTAGGGAGTGAATGCTATGAAGAAAAATAAAGAAACGATTAAATCCATAATACTGGTATTACTTGTTATATCTAGTATTTTTCTGACGTATATAATAACTACTTATCAGCCGGATTATGAAATATTTACCAAAAAAACTTCTCAAAAAGTAAACGACAATGAAGAAAAAGTCGTAGATGATCTGCTTCATTTTTTAACACCTAATATTATAGTAAAAGTTAATGCAGGAGCAAGAGAAGAACCGGCGGTTCAAAACAGTATTACCAAAATCGCAACTGTTGACGGAATAAAAGATAAAAAAACTCAAAAAGAGATTATAAAAGAAATTAGCAAGAGTGAAAGTGTTGAAACACGGGTTCGAAATAAAAATATTGAAGAAGTTATACATAACGGTGGAGAAAAAATCATTTTGGAATACTCGGCGCCACTTGACTCAGCATTGGTAAAACCGATATTTTTTGCAGAAGAAAGTTCGAATATAAGTTTAGAATTTGATACGATAGTATTTTTAAAAGAAAAACCGGAAAATATCTATCTCTATAAAAAAGGCGAAAAAAATTATCTCCAAATCAGAGTAAGTGAGAATATTTATAAAAGAATATCTGAAAAGTTCTCCTTTGCTAAAAAGAGTTATGGAAAATATAGTTTGAATAATAATTTTATCTACTTAAAGGAAGATGTTGACAAGTATTATATTGATGAATTTAGTACGGAAAACATCAGTTTAAATAAACTTGGCAGAGATATTTTTGACCCTCAAGGCGGCATAAAAAACAGTAGTGACAATGAAATTTCGGACGGTTATTCTATTTTAAGAGAGCAAGGGAACAGACTAACCTATATTAATCCATCAAACGAAGAAAAAAATGGAACAACCCCTTTAGCGTCATTAGGGTATGCGGTGAATTTTTTAAGTCTCGGGTATGCTAATAATCAAAACTATCAACTTATTTATTCATATGAAGACTTAACACAGTTTCAAGAAACATATAAAGAGGGTTTGGTATTCAATAAAGAAGAATTAGCTAATATTAGAGTTTTAAGTAACAGTTCAGGGGTATATCAGGTTATTTCGCCTAAAAAAATAACAAAAACTTATTTATCCTCTAAAACTGCAGGAGTTTACGATGTAGAACGTGGTGAATATGTAATAAACTACCTATATAATTACGTTAATTTAAAAAATGTCAGCGATGTTGTTTTAGGCTATGAAAAAACATTTAGCAAAACGAAAATTAATTGTTATTACAAGCCGACATGGTATGTAAAATATAACGGTAAGTATATAAGTTTTAAAAATCTAAAAGCCGGTGTAGAAAAGGGGGCGGAGTAATGAATTGGAGTAAAATAAAAACGATGTTTATTTATTTATTTATAGCTCTGAATGTTATGCTCCTAGGTTTTTATGTTTATACCGTTTATAAAAACAAAGTAGAAATTGTTCAAGAAAAAGAAGTTATCGAACGTGCAATGAAAAATGACGGTATAAAGATAGAAGAAAATCAGCCGAAAAAAGAAAATCTTGGTTATATTAATGTAACAGGGTCAAATTTTAAAGATATAAAAAAAGAAACCAGCGGTTTAAAATTAGAAGTAGAAACTGTAGATAAATATAGCAAGCTAAAAGGAACGTTAGATACCGCAATTACTAATATTGATAAAAATAATTATAGGGCTGAATTAGATACTTTTTTAGCAGAAAAATATAAAGCGGGAAATCATTATATGTTCTCAAATTATGATGTTACAGAAAAAACGGTAACTTATGAACAGGTAATAGACGGTGTCAGAGTATTTGATAATAAAAATGCAAGACTTGTATTTAAGGTGGAAGCGAATGGAGATATAAAATCTTTCGAGCAAACAGCTGTAACAAATATAAGAAAAGATAAAAATGAAACATTGGTAACTCAATCACAAGCTATTAATCGATTATATCACGAAGATTTAATACCGAAAGAAAGCAGAGTAAAGGCAACATTAGGTTACTATACCTATATTTCCCAAACTGAAAATCAAGTATTGATTCCGACATGGTGTGTCGAAATAATATCAAAAAATGACGTTGTAAAAAAATACTATGTTGACGCTATAGAACTTAATATATTAAATAAAGGAAATTAACAATTTGTTATATAGATAAAAATTTCTTACTAATATAATTATAAAACAGAAATCTCTTACTAAGAACTTAGAATAAAATTTTTAAGTTTAGTAGGGGATTTTTAATGTTTTTTTGTATTGTATAAAAATATTTTTAGAGAGGACATATGTATATTAATGTATTAAATTTTAATCTTGGAAAATATATTTATATGATTAAAAGAAAATAAAAAATGAGTGAATATTTATTCACCTTTATGTATAATAATATTAATCTAAGTTTATTT
>NZ_KI271809.1 GCF_000469465.1 Gemella bergeri ATCC 700627
TCCTGATCTGTTGTGTTTTTGTATTCAACAATATATGTTAGTGTTTCTCCCGGTTTCACTACCTTACCGTTTATTGTTGTTCCACTTTCGTTTACAACATCTTTTACAGGTTTGGTAAATTCTTCAAGTACCCACTTACCTATAAAGTGAACATCTTGACCGTCTATAGTTTGTGTCTCTTTATCATACCCCTTAAATACCCAGTTACCTTCTTTTACAGTAACTTTAGTTTTTGTAGGTTGATCAGGATGTACTACCGTACCGTTCGGAATTCTTTCAACGGTTTTTGGTGTCAAATCTTTAATAGATTGCGGCAATTCTTTGCCCGGAGTTCCACTAATAAACTCATGAGTTTTTTTATAAAGCAAGGTTGTTCTTACTTTATTAGATGGTGTTAGGGTATTATCAGCTTTTAAAGTTACTATATTATCTATAATTCCTGAAGTTTTTCCTTCTACCTTTTTATTGGTTTCCATATTATAAGTAACCTTAATCTCTTTGCCTGCACTTTCACGTTGCAAATATTCATCTCCCATATTGACAATAACCGTTTGCCCATATGTTGTAATAGTGTAATCTTTATTTTCTGTTAATGTTTTTCCATCCACGTCTACTTTTAAACTCTTGAAGTCTAAACGATCATCAAAATTATCTATTAAGTTTAAATTACTTAACGGTCCTATAATGTCTTTCCCCGGAGTTGGAACTTTGAATGTTCCTGTATAAACAATTTTTTCTCCGGCTTTAGCCAGTACTTGTGGTTTATCAACAGTTTTCTTGGGTGCCGGAATCTTACCTTCTACAAAAAGTCCAAAGACTGTTGAACAGTTTATCGTTGTATGATACCCAAAGTTTAATTTATTATCAACAGAACGTACGGATAATCCCGATACATTATTTTCTTGGTCATCACCTTCTGTTGTGGTAGTTGCCTTCCAATAAGTTGAATCACCTTCTGTAACCTGATTTAGTTTATTTCTATTATTTATAACCCTTTTATCAACACTTGTACTATAATTTTTAATATAAAAAGTTTCCCTAAGAGAACCATCGACAACATCAATATCTGCCGGACGCATAACTAATTTTAAATCTGTTTTTGAACCATCTGAATACCTTAATTCAGCCGTTATATCTGCATCATTCCAAAAAGCTCCTTTTATAAGATTGGTAGGGTTTTGATCTTTATATGGATCATATTTTTTCTCACTATAAATAAGATTTCCTATTTCAAAATTTCCACCTTCTCCCCAAAAGTTTGAAAGTTGGAAAAATGGAACAGCGGTTTTACCTTCTTTTCCAAGAGCATTTTTTGCTACTTCATTATTTAAATAGTGAAGAGTAACCTTATTAAATTTTAAATATGCATCAACTTTTTTACCGTAAACTTCACCTACATTTGAGAATTTCAACTCCAAAGGTTTATAAAAAACCTGATTTCCTTTATTATTTTTATCAACTCTAAGGGCAAAGTTTTTTAATGGTCCGGAAAGCTGTTTTAAATTTCCCTCATACCATGGATTATTTAATGTCGTTTCTTCGACTGCATCAGATTTTGATACTACGGTGGCATTATTTATATTTAAATTAAATTTATATGTATTGATTTTTGCCAAATCCGTATCATCTTTTACTTCATTTACTGAAGCCGCAGCTTTTTTAGCTGGGAAAAGCGATAAAATTACCATAATTGATAAAATTATTGCAAACAGTTTTTTTAGTTTAGACAACCTAGGTTTTGCCTTTATCATAAATATTCTTCCTCCTTAATTTATTAAATATTTTTCCTTTCTGTGTATTTTTTAGTAGGAATTAATTTACACATGAATTTTATTATGTTATACTATATCATATAGTGAGGATATTAGTTTATATGATTGATATTTATGGCTTTACTGCCATCAGTGTTTTATAATATTATGTATTATTTTAAGTGTAAATTAAATCCTGATTTTTTTTACACTATATACTATGATAATGCCCTATTAAAGCTGTTTTAACTAGAATAAAATTTAACTTTAAAATTAATTTTAAAAAAGAATATTTTCAAAAATTTAACACTTCACAAATTCGATTAAATTTATGAAGTGTTATTAACTAGATTATTAACTAAGAAAAAATAAAACCATACCTTAACTAATTTCTTATTAGTTGCTATTTGTTAAACTCTATTAATGTAAAATTCTCTCCATCATAGTCCAAAATACTTACCGATGTATTAATAATAGTACCTCGTCCTACTTTTTTTATACCTTTTTCAGTAAGAAATGAACGAATTAACCCACCATGACAAACCGCTAAAATAATTTCGTCTTGGTGTTCTTTATGTTTTTCTTTAAAAAATTCTTCTACTCTATCGGCTGCTTCTGCATCTGTTTCCATTCCACGGAGTTCTCCTGCTGTAAGACCCGCACTATATTCTTTAAAAGAAACACCTTCATATCCTCCATAGGATTTTTCTATTAAACGTTTATCTTTGTTCACTTTAAGTTTAGAATTATCTTCGCTATTTGAATTATCCAACATATAACGTGCGGTATCAAATGCTCTTCCCAACGTACTGCTATATGCCGTATCTATTTTGTATCCTTCTATTTTTTTACCCGCTTCTTTTCCTTGCTTTATCCCTTCTTTATTAAGCGGAATGTCACTATGCCCTTGTACCTTTTTACCTTTATTATAGTCCGTTTCGCCATGTCTTGCTAAAATAATTCTCATATCATTCTCACTTTCTTTAATTATTATATACTTTTAATAAATAAAGCAGAACATTAAATTATTATTTGTCCTGCTTTTATATATTATTATATATTAAATTGTTCCAATGTAAAGTTTTTCCCATCAAAATCTATTACATTTAATGCTGTATTATTTATTAGTATATTTGTTTTAGGATAAAGACCTAATGTTCGTAAGAAAATTCTAATTAAAGCTCCATGACAAACTACCAAAATAGTTTTATCTTCATGAGAATCATATTTTGACGCAAAAAAATCATTTGTTCTTTTAAATACTTCAGCGTCAGTTTCTATAGTTTCTAAACCTTTATTATTTTCTAAAACTGTAAAATATTCATCAAAGGTTGCTCCCTCAAAATCTCCAAAGTGTTTTTCTATCAATCTATCGTCTTTTTCTATAATAAAGTTATTATTTCCTGAATGTTCAAGCATAAGAGCTGCCGTTTTTACAGCTCTTTTTAAGGGGCTACTAAATGCCAAATCTATATTAAATTCTAAAATTTTATCAGCAGCTTTTGTTGCTTGAGCTACTCCCGTAGCATTCAGTTCTATATCGCTATGTCCTTGAATTTTTCTGTTTTTATTATAGTCTGTTTCACCATGTCTTACCAACAATATTTTCATGATATTTACTCCTAATCAAAAATAAAATCTTCATCTTCTATTGATTCAACGTTCATACTTACCACATAACCATCACCTTTTACACTAAAGAAATCATGATTTTTAGTTGAGGTATTCATCGCATTTTCAATAATAGGGTTAATATCCTTATCTTCAAAATATCCCGGATAACCTAAGTTTGCCAAGGCACGATTTGCGTTGTATTCAACATAATCTTTTACTTCTTCATACAACCCTATTTCGCCGTAAATATCTTGGGTATATATCAGTTCGTTTTCATATAAATCTAATAATAGTTTATACATTTCTTTATTCGCACGCTCTTGTTCTTCCGGTGTTAATGTTTTAAAAACTTCCTGTGCATCAAAGCCGGTAAAACTACCGTGAATGGTTTCATCTAATAAAATCTTACGGATAATTTCTCCTGATGTGGTCACTTTTCCTTGACCCGCTAAATATAATGGATAAAAGAACCCGCTGTAAAAAATATAGCTTTCTAAAAATACAGAAGCAACTCGTGCCATATATAAATCATAATTTTCTACTTCTTGTTTAAAAAGTTTTAAATAATATTTTTCAATAATTCTCGCTTTAAATTGTAACTCTTTATTACTTGGCACCCATTCGTCTAATAAATAATCCGTTTCTTGACTTGATATTAAAGACGTAAAAATTGTTGAATAACTCTTAGCATGAATTTGCTCCATCATTCCCATAAAACTATACACAGCTTGTTTACGCATATCTTCGGTGTGGAGTGATACTAAGGGCATTCCAATATCTCCTTGTTGAGTATCAAGCCCGGTTAATCCTGCCAATACTTTTTTATAAGTATCACGTTCTTTGTCATTTAAATCTTCATTCCAACTTTTTATATCTTTTGACACCTTAAACTCTGTATCAACCCAAAATTGTGCAATATTTTGTCGCCAATACATAAATGTTAAGTCATCTTGTTTATTCCAGTTTACTGCTTTCATCTATGATTCCTTTCTCTTATTATATTGAACATGATGTACATTCTTCTACTGATAGAAGTTTATTACGTGTATAATATAGTGATTTTAGTCCTTTATGATGAGCATAGATATAGTATCTAGCTAATTCTCTTGTTGTAATATCTGAATTTACATATAAAATTACAGAAATACCTTGATCAATATGTTCTTGAATTACTGCCATTAAATCTATTAATTTCATTTGATCCATTGTAAATGCTGATTTATAATACCATTGTGTTTTTGGATTTAAATATGGCATCGGATAAAATGTTTCAGCGTTTCCATATGTTCTACGTTCAATTTTATCAACGATTGGTAAGACGCTTGAGGTTGAGTTTTGAACATACGAAATGCTTTGTGTCGGTGCAATCGCCATTCTATAAGCATGATATAAGCCATTTTCTTTTACTCTATTTTTTAAACTACGCCAATCTTCTTTAGTTGGGATATAAATATCTTCAAACAGGACTTTAACCTTATCTGTCTGTGGGAAGAAATCTTGTTCCACGTATTTATCAAAATAACTTCCATTATAATAATCAGATTTTTCAAAATCTTTAAAAACTGTATTGCGAGCTTTTGCAATTTGCATTGAGCGTTCTAATGTGTAGTAGTTCATCATCATAAAGAAAACATTAGCGAAATCTTTTGCTTCTTCACTTTCATAGGCTATTAAATTTTTTGCTAAATAGCCGTTTAAATTCATCGCACCTAAACCTACTGAATGAAATTCTTCATTAGCTTTTACTACACCGGGGGCATTTTTTATCTTGGTTGAATCACTGACAAACGTTAAGGCATCCATGCCGGAATAAATAGATTCTTTAATTTTTTTACTCTCCATTACATTTACAATATTTAATGATGCAAGATTACATGAAATATCACGTTTTATAATATCTCCTTCTCCGTAATCTTTAATAATCGATGTTTCTTGTAATTGGAAAATTTCCGTACATAGATTACTCATTTTAACCTGTCCAATATCTTTTAACGCATGATGTTTGTTTGCATTATCTTTAAACATTAAATACGGATACCCTGATTGAAGTTGTGTTTGTGCAATTAAATTTAACATATCACGAGCGTTGTATTTGCGTTTTAATATATTTTCATTATCTACAAATTCATCATAATATTTTGCTAAATCAATATCATCCAGAACCAATCCGTATTCTTCATAAATTGAATGTGGTCCAAACATATAAAAGTCTTTGTTATCTTTAGCTAACTCAAAAAATAGTGACGGCACTATAATTCCGGTTGAAATAGTCGGTAAGCGTAACTCTTCATCAGCATTTACTTTTTTAGTATCCAAAAATTCCAACACATCATAGTGGAAGATATTCAAATAAACCGCTCCGGCACCGGGACGTTGTCCCAGTTGATCTGCATAGGCAAAACCTTGTTCAAGAGATTTAGCAACAGGTATAACACCCTTAGCCACTCCTTTTATCCCTTTAATACTTTCTCCACGTGCACGGAGTTTAGATAGATTAATAGCTACCCCGCCTCCAATTTTTGAAAGTTGTTTCGCCGTAGAGTCAATGTAATTAATAGAATTTAGTGAATCGCCTACTTCCAGTAAGAAACATGATACTAATTCTCCACGACGACTACGCCCGGAATTTAAAAATGTCGGTGTCGCAGGTTGAAGACGTTGTTCAAGCATTGCAATAATCAATTCTTTGGCGAGATTTACATCTCCATCAGCTAAATACATTGCAACGATAAATACGTGTTGGTTAAAGTTCTCCAAATATTGTTTTTTATCATTTGTCTTTAGAGCATAATCTTTATAAAATTTACTTGCTGCCATGTAACTTTTAAACTTGAATTTAAAGTTTGCAGCCAGTTCTAAACATTCTAATATTTCATCTTCAATATATTTATCAAAAATATTATAATAAAAATTTTCTCTCACTAAGTAACGTAATCGTTTAATTTCAGAACTAAACTTTACGGTTTTATAATCTACTTCACGAAGAAACTCCTCAATGGCTTCTTGGTCTTTTTCTAACTTGAAAAAACCTGTTTCGCCACGTTTCGTTACCTCATTATTTAATTCAATATGGTTAAATTTTTCCATTTTTTGTACTCTCCAAATAAATTTTCTTGAATTTAATTAAATCTCTCGTATTACCATGTAATTCTATTTTCATTAACAATGGCACATTATATTGTTCGCTAATTGTTTCTGATGCTTTAGCGAAACGATTTCCCCAATTTTTGTTACCACTCCCAACTACACCGACCAGATGCTTACTATTTTGTTCTAAAAACGTAGCAACATCATCAGGTACTTTTCCAAAACCAATCGTCGGTGTAACAAGTATATAGTCAAAATCTACATCATAATCTACTTCCCACAAATCCAGTACATCTTCGACAGGTATTTTACAACGCTCAACAAATCGTTTACAGTTTCCCGTTAAAGAAAAATATATTACTTTCATGTTCCCCCTCCTAAACTCCGAGAAATTATTTCCCGGAAATTTAAAACTTAATTAATATTATACCTTGTATTTTATTTTTTTTCAATAAATATTTTTTTGATTTTCCAACTTAAAAATTTAATACATATTTTTTATTTTATTTTCTGATCTTCCACCTTTATTTTACTCTTTTCTTTGCTTTTACTATAACAAAATATTTTATAAATTTTTTTATCGAAATGTAAAAGAGTATATATTAGCTTAGCTACTAACATATACTCTCTTTAAGATTATTTTTTATTTGTTCTTCGTGCAAACTCTGAAAAATGAAATTTGTCTACCCTGTGACGACTTTCCGTATAATGAAGAAAATCTGTTCCTTCCGTATATACATCGCCCTTTACAACCGCAATATGCTTATTATCATTCAAGTCAATATAGTTCTTGTCTTCTTCGTTTATCGGCTCTATTTCAAAGTGTTTATTTCCATATGAAATTTTAATCCCCATCTCATCTTCCAAATAGTCATACAATGAATCTTCTACCTGTCTTGTCGGAACGTTTTCTATAAAAGTTTTCTTGATATAGTCTTTATCTAAAATAACAGCTTCACCATCTATAAATCTCTGTCTTAACAAATAAATCAGTTTTTCCCCTCTTTTAGCTAGACCGAGTTTTATTAAAAATTCCGGCGCTTCTATTTCCTTATTTTCTATTACTTTTGTAGTAGAAACCGTATTTTGAAGTTCTTGTATTTCCTTGAAACTTATAAGCCCTGAAACCGGTACTCTGTATTTATGAATATCTAAAACAATAGAACCCTTCCCTTGAATTTTATGAATATAACCATTTTCTAATAATAGCAAAAGTGCTTTTCTAATAGTTTCCCTAGATACACCATATTCTTTTGCCAATTCGTTTTCACTTGGCAATAAACTATTATATCTATATTGCCTGTTTTCTATTTTTTCTCTTAATTCTAAATAGATTTTAAAAAACTTATTCATGATTTCCCCCAAATAAAATACTATATGTTGATATTTTAACATAATTTTTTCTATTTAGGAATATTTTTACTCAAAAACTTTAATTGTCAATTCTATTTTTATTAAAAATCGTAAATATGTAAACCAAATTTCATCTATTATAATTTTTTATTTAAGTAAATTTTCATTAATTTTCTTCTTGAGCCATCGCTTTTGCTTCTTCTTCAAGTTTATCTATGTGCATCATATCATTTAAGCGACCTTTAATTAGAAGCAACACTATACCGAATATTAATACTATCGCTCCGATGTAAGTAAATACTTGAGTAAAGCTTAATTTTACTGTTAGTTTTGCTAAATATCCTGAAATAATATTTGATAATGAGAATGTCATATACCAGATACCCATTGATAGTGATGCGTATTTAGCCGGTGATAATTTGTTAAACAATGACATTCCTATTGGAGAAAGTAGTAATTCCCCTATAGTTAACAACACATAAGTTATTAAGATATATGATATATTCATTTTAGCACCTGATTCTATATTTCCACCGATAGTGTTAACCCCTAAAATCATAACTCCAAATGCTATACCTGAAAGTATCATACCTAGCCCCATTTTAGTTCCTGTATCCAAATCCCCGTGTTTAGTTTTACTTAGTTTAACCCATAATGCACCGAATGCAGGGGCTAATGCCGCACATAATAATCCATTAAATGAAATTAACCACGGTGTAGGTACTGTCCAACCGAATATTGTTCTATCTACTGCTTTTTGTGTAAGAATTGCAAATGATGTTTGTGTTTGATACCATGCAGACCAGAATAATGTTGAGAATACAAATAGTATAGCCATTGCTTTCATTCTATCAATATCAATTTTAGTTAATGGATGATTTACTGATTTTTTAGCTTTTTTACTTGCTACAGGATATTTACCTTTTTCTTTTAACCAAGAAGGTGCAAATAAAGCGAAAACTAAAAATTGAACAAATGCCAATGCTGCTGCTACCAAGAAACCATAACGATAACCATAAGAGATTACTTTACCATCACTTCCAACTTTAGCAAACCAACTGTCTGTCATTAAACCGAAAATAATCGGCCCGAATAGGCTTCCTATATTAATAGCCATATAATAAATACTGTATGCGGCGTCTTTCATAGTTACTTGGTCACGTTCATATAACGCACCAACCAACGCACTAATGTTACCTTTACCTATACCGGCTGCTATTAAAAGTAATAATAAGCTGGCTATTACTGTCCACAGTTCACTGGTTGAAAAATATAGTGCTATATATCCAAAACAGCTGAATAATGTTCCTAAAATAATTGATTTTTGGATACCTAAGTATTTATCCGCTAACCAACCACCTACAAGTGCCATCATATAACCTAAAGCACCATAATAACCATATAATTCTGAAGCAAAGCCTCTATCCAATCCTAATCCGTTTTCTGCTGTACTGGCAGTAAAGAATAGAATTAAAAATCCTATAATACCGTAAGCATATAAGTTTTGTAACACGGTTACAACGTTAACCAGATGTAGCCCTTTGGGGTGCTTCATTTTTTCAACATTCTCCATAATTATATCCTCCTAATAAATAATTTATGTGTTACGCTTTCATTATATTATATAAATTCTCATAAATCAATAAAAATTTTAGTAAGAAAACTTATTATGAAAATTATATATTTTTATTACTAAAAAAATATATATTCATTTTACTTAATCTTTTCAAAAGAAAAAATATCAAATATTTTAAAATTTTCTATATTGAAATATTTTAATAAATCTAGTAATATATCCTATAAATTCATTATTTAATACTTGTGATAAATTTTATA
>NZ_KI271810.1 GCF_000469465.1 Gemella bergeri ATCC 700627
ATTTATTTTTTATTTTTTATAAAATAAATATTATTATTTAAAAAATCATAAACTAATATATTAAAATAATATTTCAGTGATAATTAAAGTCAAAAATAGTTGTGAAAATGCTTTATTTTCCACATGTATTAGCCTGTTGTATAAATAAATAATGAACATTAAGATTTTATATATAAAAGAAAACGCATTTAATCGTTATAACCCGAACATTATAAAAATATGTAGTATTAAAATAAATAAAATATTGATATTTAAGTTATTTTGTGGTATTATTTTAATATAACTAATATATACAATTATAAAGGAGATTATTTTTTATGAAAAAAGTTTTTTCACTAATTGCAGTTGTGTTATCAGCAGCATTAATTATTGTGGGATGTTCTTCTAAATCATCTAATAATAGCGGTTCATCTTCAAAATCTGACTTAAAAATCGGAGTAGTTACCGATGAAGGCGGAGCAAAAGATAAAAGTTTCAACCAAAGTAATGTAGAAGCTGTAAAAGCATGGGTTGAAAAAAATGGTGGTAAAGCACTTAATCCGATAGAAACTAAAAACCAAAGTGACATCGCAGCTAACTTACAAAATGCAGCGAAAGCATCTGACGTTATTTCATTAGCAGGTTTCTACTTTGAAAAAGAACTACCAAAAGTAGCAGATTCATTTGGAGATAAAAAATTCATCTTTATTGATGGGGTAGTTGAAAAACCAAATGTAGAATCTATTAACTTCGCTGAACATGAAGCAGGATATTTAGCCGGATATGCAGCAGCTTTACAATCTAAAACCGGTAAAGTAGGATTTATCGGTGGTGCTAAAATTCCAGCAGTAGTGAAATTCGGTTTAGGATTTGTTCAAGGTGCTAAAGCAGCTAACAAAGATATCAAAATCATTTATAACTACAGTGGATCATTCAATGATACAAACAAAGGTAAAACTTTGGCAGCAACAATGTATGATGCAGGAGCAGACGTTATCTTCGTAGCAGCCGGCGGTACAGGAAGCGGTTCTGTCAAAGAAGCACAAGAAAGAGCTACTAAAGATGTTAAAGAAAGCGGAGAAATAAAACACTGGATCGTTGGGGTAGATAAAGACCAATATTCAGAAGGTATCTTCAAAGCTAAAGATAAAGACAATAAAGATGTAGAAAAATCTGTTATCTTAACTTCAGCTGTTAAACGTATTGATGTAGCTGTAACTCAAGTATTAGACGCAATTAAAGAAGGTAAATTTGAAGGTGGAAAAGCAAAAGTCTTCACAATCAAAGAAGATGGTGTTGGACTTCCTGAGAAAAACCCTAACTTAAGCGATGATATTGCTCCAAAAGTTAAAACAGCAGTAGAAGATTTAAAATCTGGAAAAGCCACTGTTGAATCAGATGTAGCTAAAATTACTGATAAAGCAAATATTGATGGAGAACTATAATCTTTCCACAGTATAAAATTAAGTATTATAAAATATCCCATAAAGCTCAAGCGAGTTTTATGGGATATTATTCATACTATATCTTTTGTAAAATTTATTTTTATTGATTACCATATTTTTCAAATAATTCATCCAACGGTTTATACATTATTTTATTCAAATCCTCAATAAGAATTTGTAATTTTTGTTGAACTTGCATAAACTCCAAAAATTTTGAATTAGCCATTAATTTTTGTTGAATTTCTTCAAGGTTTTTTAATTCTTCTTTTGACTGTTCACTATCAGAATCTGTTTTTTCCATTATTTTTTTTTGTACTGATACAAATTCAGTATATAATTTTTTAGCTTCTTCATCTGCATATAATGCTTCTGTAGCTTTTATTGATGCTTTATATTCATCACTATTTCTTAATGCTCTTTCAAATTCGTTTGCTTTATCATAAATGTTTACCATAATTATTTACGCTCCTAAATGTGTTTTTCTACATTGTATCATAGTTTAACCTTTTTTGACAATAATAAAGTTATATTTAAAATTTTTATTGATATACTACAAAAAAGGGGCGACTTAAAAATCCTGATTTCATTAGAAATCGATTTTGTTAAGTCACCCCTACAATTTTATTAGATTTGGAAAAAACTCTTTTAATATATTTCCAAATTAATAATCCGCTGAATCTGATTACTAATAAGTAAATTCTATTAGAATTTTAGGTCAGTTTTTTTATTCGGTTAGTTATTAACCTTTTCTTCTTCTTGAATAAGCTAATGCTGCTCCGGCTAGTAACAATCCTCCTATTACTTCTGCCATACCGTTATCTGTTAATCCTGTTTTAGGTAAGTTCGATTTTGGTTTTTGTGGCATTGGATCTTTTGGTTTATCTTTATCAGTAACTGTTAGTTTATTCCCCTCTGCTTTTGCAGTGTTTCCATTTACATTTGTTATTTTTACATTTCCGTCTTTATCTACTGTAAATGTTATGTCCGTTACCGCTAAGTATCCTT
>NZ_KI271811.1:0-12150 GCF_000469465.1 Gemella bergeri ATCC 700627
ATATTTAATAAATATAATAGATGGATTAACAAATTATATGGGTTGTATTATAATTTTTGTTGCAAAAAGTAAATTTATTTTTTATTCCCGAGAGAATTGACCTTAAAAGTTAAAAACTCTACATAGAATTTATTAATTGATAAGTTAAACGTAGAGATTTATTGATTTAAGAGAATTTTTTAAAAATTTTATGAATTGTATTAGGAAGAAACTTGGAAAAATTGATTTCCAAGTTTCTCCCAAATAATTTTACCTGTTCTTTGTAGACGAAGATATTTTATAAGATTTACCTTAGTAAAAATACCCTAGAAAATTTTTCTAGGGTATTTTGGTATGTATTATACTTTTGAAGTGTCAATATCATTATAATCAATAAATTTTACTTCTTCATCTTCTTCAATAATTTCTTTAACTTTTTGCATTTGATTATCCAGTTTTGCACTAATCTCCGCACATAATAAAAGCCGACGCTCAATTTCTTTTTCTTTTTCAACGCTGAGGTTTTTTTTATAACGTAATTTATGTTCAAGGCTTGCCCAAAAATCCATTGCGATTGTCCTAAATTGAACTTCTACAGCCACGTGTTCAACACTACCTGATAAAAATATCGGTATTTCTACAATAAGGTGATAACTGCGATAACCATTGTCCTTATTATTTTTTATATAATCTTTTTCGGCTATAACCGTAATATCATCTTGTTGTTTCAAAGCGGCAACAAGTTTATATACATCATTTTTAAATGAACATATAACACGTACTCCGGCAACGTCGTAAATATTTTGTTTTATGGTATTAACATCGAAATCTAAATTTAAACGTTGTAACTTATTCATCAAACTGACGGGGCTTTTTAAACGGGTAGAAATTGATTCTATCGGATTATTTTCCCCATGCAGTGAAAATTCTTTATCAAAGACATTAAGTTTTGTCTCTATTTCAAGCATTGCACATTCATAGTGCATAAATAATTCAATAAATGGTTGTATCTCATTAAAGAGAACATTTTTACCATTATTTTCAGCCGGAAATAATTGTTCTGTTAATGTTTCAATGTGACTTTTTTTCATAACGTAACTCTCACTTTTATATTTTATTACACCTATCATAATATATAATATTCTTAAAATAAAGTTTAAACAATGACTAAAAATAATTTTTTATAAAAAAAGAAGATGATATAAGGAGATGCAAAACTGTACTAAGGAAATAGGTTAATAAAAATTAGTACAGATTGTAATAAAATTTAAGGTAATTCCTATATCAACGGTAAAGAATAAATTTGTGATAAAAAAACAGTTTACACAAAAATTTCACAACTAACTGAAGATGGCTATATAATCGCAAATTCAATTTCCGGGAAATAATTTAGGTATAGACAAATTGCTTTTTTTACTATAAGATATATAATATAGAAAAAAATATGGGAGGAATTTTGATGCAGGCAGAAAAATGTTATTCATATACAGAAAAAAAACTAGATATATTAAAAGAAAAATTATCAGTAATTAAGCGTGATGGTAGAGTTTCACGTTTTGATGCAGAAAAAATTTATAAAGCTATAGAAAAAGCAGTATTTTCAGTTTTTGGAGAAAAGCATAGTGTTGATATACAAAAAATAGTTGATAATGTTGTACTGGAAATTGTTAATCGTTTTAATACAAATATTAAAATTTATGAAATTCAAAATATAGTAGAACATACACTTGTGCAACTGGGAGAAGTTGCTATTTATGAAGAGTATGTTGGTTATCGTAGTAAGCGTGATATTGAGCGTGAGCAGAGTTTGGATCTTAATGTAGCGATAGAAAAACTCGTAAATCGTGATGAGAGTCTTGTTAATGAAAATGCCAATAAGGATAGTTTAGTGTTCAATACTCATAGGGATTTAACAAGTGGTATTGTCGCAAAAGCAATTGGACTTAAAATGTTGCCGAAGCATGTGGCTAACGCACACCAAAAAGGAGAAATCCATTACCACGATTTAGATTATTCACCATATCAACCACTAACCAACTGTTGTTTGATTGATTTTAAAGAGATGTTAACAAAAGGGTTTAAAATTGGAAATGCCGAAGTAAGCAGTCCAAGAAGTATTCAAACAGCAACAGCTCAAATGGCACAAATTATCGCTAACGTTGCCTCAAGTCAATACGGCGGTTGTAGTGCTGATAGAATAGATGAAGTATTGGCGCCGTTTGCTAAATTGAACTATGAGAAAAACTTAAAAATGGCACGTGAGTGGATAGAGGGTGAAGAAAAACAAGAACGCTTTGCCCGTGAAAAAACAAATAAAGATATTTATGATGCAATGCAATCGTTAGAGTACGAAATAAATACGTTGTATTCTTCTCAAGGGCAAACTCCTTTTACATCTTTAGGTTTCGGTTTGGGTGAAGGAGAATTTGAAAAAGAAATTCAAAAGGCGATATTACAAGTAAGAATAGAAGGACTTGGCGTCGAAAAAAGAACGGCTATTTTTCCAAAATTAATTTTTGTTATAAAAGACGGTTTAAATTTAAAACCCACAGATCCTAACTATGATGTAAAAGAATTGGCATTGAAATGCGCAACACAACGTATGTATCCGGATATTTTAATGTATGATACTTTAGTGAAAATCACAGGTAGTTGTAAAACGCCGATGGGTTGTCGATCATTCTTACCGGCATGGCGAGATGAAAATGGTGAGTTGGTGGAAAGCGGTCGTATGAATTTAGGAGTAGTAACGCTGAATTTACCACGTATTGCTATAGAATCAAAAGGAAATAAAGAATTATTCTGGAATATTTTTAATGAACGTTTGGAGATTTGTAAAGAAGCATTAGACTATCGTGCAAAACGTTGTGGAGAAGCAAAACCGAAAAACGCTCCTATATTATATATGCATGGAGCGTTTGGGAAAAGATTACAACCTGAAGATAAGGTTAAACAACTTTTTGATAAACAACGTGCAACGTTATCATTAGGGTACATCGGATTGTATGAAGTAGCAAGTATATTTTATGGCGGAGATTGGGAAAAAAATCCTGAAGCTAAAGCATTTACGTTAGAAATTATGAAACATATGAAAGATAATGTTGATAAATGGACACGAGACGGTGATTATTGGTATAGTATTTATTCAACGCCGAGTGAATCGTTAACAGATAGATTTTGTCGAATGGATACTGAAAAATTCGGAATTATAAAAGATGTTACGGATAAAGAGTATTATACTAATTCATATCACTATGATGTTCGAAAAAATCCGACACCGTTTGAAAAATTGGAATTTGAAAAAGACTATCCGTATTATGCAAGTGGAGGTTTTATTCATTACTGTGAATATCCGGTATTAAAACAAAATCCGAAAGCATTAGAAGCTGTGTGGGATTTCGCCTATACACGTGTAGGTTATTTAGGAACAAATACACCGATTGATCGTTGTTACAAATGTAATTATGAAGGAGAATTTGAGCCGACAAAAAAAGGGTTTAAATGTCCGGAGTGTGGTAATAATGATCCAAAAAGTTGTGACGTTGTTAAAAGAACTTGTGGCTATTTAGGAAATCCTCAAGCACGTCCAATGATAAAAGGGCGCCATAAAGAAATTGTAGCCCGTGTAAAACATATGAAATAAATAATTTAGAAGTAATTACAACAAGAACTAAGTATGTTGTATCATTTTATGGTATAAATACTTAGTTTTTTATTATATATTTTAAATGTAGTTAACGAAATTGAGATGATGAATATATACTTTTATAAATTTCTATTTTTCAAATTAACAAAAACTAATTATTTGTAATTATTATGTATAGAAAATATATAAAATGTAATGAAATAGTATCATTATAAATCTTTACTTTAAGATATATTTCTGATAAAATCTTATGTAGTATATATTAGGAGGAAATTCAAATGGGTAAATTAACTAAAGGGTTATTTTTAGGTGTTGCTTCAGCGGTAGGGGCATACTACTATAAAAATCCAAAAGAATTAGAAAAACATAAAGAACTATTAAAAGAAAATGTAAAATTAGGTTTAAATAAGGTGAACGATTTTATTAATGGTGACTGCTGTTGCAAAAGAGATGATGTGGATCGCACCGGAGAAGATATAGCCAAAGAACGTTTGGATAAATTGACAGCTGCTTACAATAAAGAAGAAAAAGCTGAACCGTTTGTTGAACTGAAAACAGATGAAAAACCAGCCGAGCAGGTTGAACTTGTAGAAGAAGAACCACTAGCAGAAAATACAGAAGATTTAAAAGAAGAAAAAGAAGAAATCGAAAAAAGCGAAGAAGTTGATGAAGTCACCGATGAAGAAATATCAGAAGAGCTTCAAGAAGATACAACAGTAGAAGAAGTTATTGACGATGTGCAAGAGGAAACTTCAAAATTGGAACAGGAAGTAGAAGATGCTAAAATTGAACTGGGTCGTTTGATTGAAGAAAGATCACAGGAAAAAACGGAAGATAAAGATGTAACTGAAGAAAAAGCTGCAAATAAAACAACATTAGATTCGATTGTATCACTATTTTCATCAAAAGAAGATAAATAAAATATACTAAAAGACAGGTTTTTGTACCAACTTCAAAAGTTGGGTATTGTTACCTGTCTTTTTATAATTATTTTATACCATTTATTAAGTTTATAATAATACCGTTTTGGTCACTAATAGTAATATTATCATCGGTTTCTTTTAATATATTTATATTATGAATTTTAATACGTTGTATGACTAAGTTATAGGTATTACCATCAATAAAATGAATATCAAATTTCTCTAAACCCGGTGTTCCCTTTTTGCGTAGGTTTAAATTAGGACCTGCCCAGTTGTTAACGGCAAGATGATGATGATAATCTCCATAAGCAATCCAACTTGCATTAGGAACGGTAAATTTGTCTTTGAACCCTAGGATATGTTGGAAGAAGTTACTTGATTCTTTAGAATTTTTAACGCTTAGATGAATATGACCGACTGATGTACCGATAGGTAATTGATAAGGGGATATTGGTTGTGAAATATTAAGAAGATGTTCGGCATCAAGTGCTTCAGTTATATCAATAATACGCCCGTCTTCACGTTTATCCCAAAATTTTTCATCTTTATCATAATAGACCTCAATACCATTGCCCTCAGGGTCTGAAAGATATATAGCATTGCTATAACCGTGATCTGCCCCTCCTTCGAGTAAGACTTTAGTTGAAACAAAATGGTTTAAAATATTGGCTAAATCCTGCTCACTCGGTACAAGGTAAGAGATATGATATAAACCATATGAGCGAATAAACTTAGTATGAACCTTATTCAATATTAAAAGCGGTTTATTATCAATTGTACCTAATGTGGCAGATGTTCCATTATAAGAAATGATGTGCATACCCATTGTATGTGTATAGAAGTTAAGTTGATTGTCTAAGTTATTAACATTTAATGTAACCGTACCAAGTACGATGTCAGAATTATATTTTTTCATAAAATTTTACCTCAATTATATTTATTAGATGATTCTATATGTAATTTATTATATAGTATATTTTACAAGGTACAATATTTTTTATCAAGTAGGTACTTTTTTGTTCTATAGTATCTTTTTAAATAGATTTATATTGTTTAAGTAAATATAATTATTAAAAAATTAATTCAACCATAAATATAAAATTAAAAATTTTAAGGATTTATTTTGAATTGGTATTATATTGAATGTCAAGTAATACTTTTTATGATATAATAATAAAGTTGAATACGGTAAAGAACCGAAACGAAAATAATCAAAAGGAGTGAGTACCAATATGGCATTGACAGCCGGAATAGTTGGATTACCGAATGTGGGGAAAAGTACCCTTTTTAACGCAATAACGAAAGCAGGGGCATTAGCGGCAAACTATCCATTTGCGACAATTGATCCAAATGTGGGAATTGTTGAAGTACCTGATCAAAGATTAAATAAACTAACAGAATTGGTAGAACCTAAAAAAACAGTACCGACGTCATTTGAATTTACAGATATAGCCGGTATCGTAAAAGGAGCATCAAAAGGAGAAGGACTGGGGAATAAATTTCTTAGTCATATTCGTGAAGTAGATGCGATTTGTCAGGTGGTTCGTTGTTTTGAAGATGAGAATATTACACATGTTGCCGGCGGTGTAGATCCACTGTATGACATCGAAGTAATCAACTTAGAACTTATTTTAGCCGATCTTGAAAGCGTTGAAAAACGAATTGGGCGTGTTGAAAAACAAGCTAAACAAAAAGATAAAGATGCGGTAGCAGAATTTAATGTATTATCTAAGGTGAGAGATATTTTAAAAGAAGAAAAACCTGTACGTTTACTAGAATTAGATAAAGAAGAACAAAAAATTGCTAAAAATTTACATTTACTAACGATGAAACCAATGCTTTATGTTGCAAATGTAAGTGAAGAAGATTTATCCAATATTGATGAGAACGACCATGTAAAAAAAGTTCGTGAATTTGCCAAAGAAGAAGGCAGTCAAGTAATTGTTGTCTGTGCAAAAATTGAAGAAGAAATGGCATCATTGGAAGATGAGGAAAAAGCCATGTTCTTAGAAGAATTAGGCATTGATGAGAGCGGATTGGATAAATTGATTAAAGCAAGTTACAGTTTATTAGGACTGGCGACATACTTTACAGCGGGTGTTCAGGAAGTAAGGGCGTGGACGTTTAAAAAAGGGATGCTGGCACCGGAATGTGCAGGGATTATTCATTCTGATTTTGAACGCGGTTTTATTCGTGCTGAAACAGTAAGTTATGATGATTTAATTGAATATGGAAGTATGCAAAAAGCTAAAGAAGCGGGTCGAGTACGTCTTGAAGGGAAAGAATATGAAGTAAAAGATGGTGATATTATGTTGTTTAGATTCAACGTATAGAGTAAAAAGTTCAAGAAGAAAATTAATAATTAAATAATGTAATTATCCTACGAAGAAAACCGTAGGATTTTTTATATTTTACAGAGGTATGTTATAATTATGTACAAAGAGGTGAAATGTTATGTTGCGTTTTTTTCATAGACCGCTCTTGATAGCAAAACTAACATATTATGAGTATTTAATTAAAAATAATAAACGTCAATCAACAATTGAATATAAAATTAAACGGATAATAAAAGAGGTTACCGGAGAAGAAATCGATGATATTAAGGTATTTAATAGTGGATTATCAACTCCTGAATTAAGTAAAAACGGCTTTCAAGCAACAGCGATATATGTACCTAAATATGAAGAAATGCTTATTATTTTTAGAGGAAGTGAACGTGATGATATAAGTGACTGGTTTTATAATTATACGGGTATTGTATCCGGTGCAAATACCAGTCAACTTGATTCTGCATTTGCTTTTATTAAATTCCTTAAACATAGCATTCCAAATTTTGATTTATGTTATAAAGTGGCAGCCGGACATTCTTTAGGGGGACATTTGGCGATTTCATTGGAATTGTTAAAGGGTATTTTTCAACGTGTTTATACCTATAACACCGCACTACCTCAACTGAAACAACTCAGAAAATATGATAAGAAATATGATAAAAAACTTCGTGAATATTTTTTAGAAAAAAATCTTACGGAAACTAATAAACTTCAAGAATTTACAACCAATTATTATAAAAAGAATGCACATCATATTTATAATTTTGTAAGAAGAAACGATTTTGTAGAATCGCTAAATATGACTGTAGGAACTTTTAGAGTAGGTAAGGATATAGAGTATCCTCCATTATTGAAAGTATTTATAGCACCTGAAGAGTATCTGACCCAAGAGGATACTTATGAACTTGATAGATTATTTGAAAAATTTTACAACAGATTGGAAAATAAAGGTATTCCGGCAGATATGGTGAAAGATATGCCAAAAGAGATTGCTGATGAGTTTGCAAGTTTGGTAATAGAAGAAATTAAAAATCCTATTCAAAATCAACTAAATTTAATAACACGGTGAAAAAATAAAGATAATACGGATAAAAATAATAATTTTGCAAATTCATACAAGACTTTTAAAGCTCTTTATAATTATATGCTTTATTTGGCACATTCGGGTATTATTTCGGAGGATATAATTAAAAATAATGAAGGCAAAAATGCAACGAGTTTGTATGAGAAGGTGCTGAATAATGAAACTGCAAAAAGTTTAAAAAATCTCCTTAAACCGCTTCAGGAATTTTATACTTTAACAAAAGCGATTTATCTAGTTGTTCATGCTAAGGAATTTGAAGATTTTAGCGGTTGGGTAGAAATCGCTAAAGCCCATGATTTGCCCCCGTTCTATGATGTTTTTGATGAATAATAAAGTATGAATTTTTTCGCTCGGAAAATTTTAAGGGAGTGACTTAACAAAATTTGATTTTTTAAATCATAGTTTAAGTCACTCCCATTTTTTCTTTAATTAACTTATTCGTGATCGTCATCTTCTCTTGAAGATGGATTTTGCGATTCTACTGCATCAGATGTTTGGTTGTCCTTATCTTCTTTATCTTTATCATCATCTTTGTCCTTTTCTTTAGGTTTAGATGGAGTTCTAAAAGTTAAAGTTTTATCAATATTAAAACCGAATTTTAACAAAGTTTTTTCCTTATCTAATTCTTTAAAGTCTTTTGGTATCATATCCGAAATGTTACCTTTAGAATTGTTATACGGATTAATATCCGAGTCAATAACAGAAGAAGGTTTTTCAAATTCCGTATCAGGAGAAACTAATTTATTACTATAGTCGTATATAGCATTCATGACATGTGTCCATGCTTTATGTGCATAGTCATACGAGGGAACTGTTGTCGGTTTATCGTAACCTGCCCATAATCCAACTGTGATGTTTTTAGTGCCGCCTACTACCCAAAGGTCATTATAATATTCTGACGTACCCGTTTTAACAAAAAGGTTTTTATTATTAAATTTCAGATTTTTACCAATATCGACTGATGTACCATAGCTGGCATTAATAACGTTGTTTAACATTTTCACTATTAAATAACTTGTTGATTCTTCATATATTTTTACCGGTGTAAAATTTGAAGAATAAATTAACTCATCTTTATTGTTGCGAATTTCATCAATAATATAGGATTTCTTATATTTTCCGTTATTAGCGAAAGTAGCGAAAGCATTTGTATTTTCTGTAACTGAAACCCCATGTGATAAACCACCGATTGCAGCGGCGAGATTCTTTTTATCACCCTCATCCATTTTTTTAAAATTCATTCTTTCTAAATATTGTTCAACAGGATTCTCATTAACAAAAGCAGAGTATAGTCGTACAGTTGATAAGTTGAGTGAACGTGCTAATGCTTCTTTAGCAGGGATATAACCGTACTCTGTTCTGTTGAAGTTTTCAGGTTTCCAGCCATTATAATTAAATCTTTTGTCTAGTACCGTTGAGTTAGGGGTAATATATCCTTTATCAATGGCAGGACCATAAACAAGTAAAGGCTTAATAGAAGAACCGGGAGAACGAAATGTTCTTGTAGCGTGATTAAGTTGTTGCTTATTATAATCTACTCCGCCGATAAATGCTAAGATTTTTCCTGTATTGTTCTCAATAACGGAAGCTCCTATTTCCATTGGGTAGGTAACACCTCCATTTCTTGCACTTGGATAAGATTTAAAAGTGTTTTTAGCATTATTTAGTGTATCATACAGTTTTTTATCAACGGTGGTTTTTACTTTGTATCCGCCGGTAATAAACTTAATACGACTTTTTTCTATAAGTTCTTCACGATATGTGCTGTTGGTTTTAAATTTTTCAAGTTCATTATTTTTCTTCGCTGTCTGTTCTGCCAAAATTTCAGCAGCAGATGTAGTTATTTCGTCACGTATATATGGATAGTTTGTATATTCTGTACTTTTTTGTTTAATGAATGCCCCTTTAATATCAAAATGTAATGCTTCGTTGTAATCATCTTTTGTAATATAACCTAATTTTACCATACGTTTTAGTACATACTGTTGACGAGCAAAGCCTAATTGCAGTTCTGAGTCAGATTTTATATTTCCTTTTTCATCAAACGGTGTGTATTTGAATGGAGATTGAACAAAGCCGATAAGATAAGCGGCTTGAGCAATATTTAATTCTTTAGCATGTTTACCGAATACTCCTTGTGAAGCTGATTCAATACCGCTAATATTTTGTCCGAGACTATTTTTTCCAAATGAAGCAACATTTAAGTAAGTTTCAAGTATTTCGCGTTTTGTAAAACTATTAGTAACTCTAAGTGAAAGTAATATCTCTTTAGCCTTTCTTTCATAAGAATGTGTGTTATCAAGCAACTGATTTTTAACAAGTTGTTGAGTAATGGTACTGCCGCCGGTGTTGGATTTACCGGACATTTCGCTATACAACGCTTTAGCTATTGATAATACTTCAATACCGCTATTTGAATAAAAATTGGCATCTTCACTGGCAATAATCGCATTTTTAACATTGTCACCCATCTCATCAAAACTGATAGATTTTCGAATTAATTCGGAGTTAATTGTACCGAGTTTTTCACCACTACCGAAGTAAACATCACTATTTTCGCTAATATCATTGATTTGTTCGTGCATTTCTTCAAAAGATAAAAGTGGTTGTGATTTGACCAATCCACCGATAAAGCCGAATACTACACCGACACCGAGGCTAAAAATAAGTGCTAACCCAAGTAATATTTTTCCTTTGTATTTTTTTTGTTTCATTAAAATCTCCTTGATAAATTTATCATATTTATTATACCATAAGTTAACAAAAAAAATAAAAACATGTGAAAAATTATTATTATTAATCAAATAAAGTAATAAAAAAAGTTTTAAATTATGGTATAATGTAACATAAGTATTAATAATATAAACGTATTTAGGAGGTTAATGTATGAGTAAGTTGTTAGAAGATTTAAAGTATAGAGATTTAGTATACCAACAAACTGATGAAGAAGGTATTAAAAAATTATTAGAAAGAGAACAAGTATCAATTTACTGTGGGACAGATCCAACCGGTAATTCACTACATATAGGTCATTTATTGCCGTTTTTAACACTAAAAAGATTTCAGCAACATGGACATAGACCGGTTGTTGTAATTGGCGGCGGTACGGGTATTATCGGAGATCCATCGGGACGAAGCGAAGAACGTCAATTACAAAGTTTAGACGTTATCAAAGAAAATGCTAAAAGATTAGAAGCGCAATTACGCAATATTTTTCGTGGAGATGACAATATATTATTTGTTAATAATTACGATTGGCTTAGTGATATTTCAATGATAGAATTTTTACGTGACTATGGAAAACTAGTAAATATCAACTACCTGCTTGCAAAAGATTCAATTTCAAGCAGATTGGAAAACGGTCTATCATTCACAGAATTTAGTTATACAGTATTACAAGGTATTGACTATGCCCATTTGAACGAACATCATAATGTAAAAATGCAAATCGGTGGTTCTGATCAATGGGGAAATATTACAACAGGATTGGAAATTATGAGAAAACTTCGTGGTGATGTGGAGGCATACGGTTTTACAATTCCGCTAATGTTAAAAGCTGATGGAACAAAATTCGGAAAATCAACAGGCGGAGCAGTATGGTTAGATCCTGAACAAACAACACCATATGAATTTTATCAATTTTGGTTTAATACGGCAGATACAGAAGTTATACCTGCACTTAAAAAATTTACATTTTTAGAAAAAGAAATAATAGATAAATTAAGTGAGAGCGTAGAAAAAGAACCAAACTTACGTCTTGCCCAAAAAGCGTTGGCGGAAGAAATGGTAAAAATTGTTCATGGTGAACAAGCATTGGAAAGTGCCTTAAATATTACAAAAGCACTGTTTTCAGGAGATATTAAAGCACTAACTTCAAAAGAATTGGCACAAGCTGTAAAAGGATTGCCAAAAAGTGAATTAGATAAACAAGAATGTAATATTATAGATTTCTTAGTAGACAGCAGTATAGTATCATCAAAACGCCAAGCACGTGAAGATGTAACCAACGGAGCAATCTACATAAATGGAGATAAAATTACGGATTTAGACTATATAGTAAGCCAAAAAGACCACTTAGAAGGTAACTATACAATTATACGCCGAGGTAAGAAAAATTATTTATTAGTGGAATATAAGTAGTGTAAATAATTTATAGTGATAAAAGTATATATTATTTTACAAATATTT
>NZ_KI271811.1:12250-18355 GCF_000469465.1 Gemella bergeri ATCC 700627
ACTACAAACATTGCTATTAGGCTCGTTGCTACTCTTAGCGAGATTTTTTAAGGTTGTCTCACCACTATAGAATCAGCAACAAAAAATATTTTGTATATAAATATATAAGTTTTTGTTTAAATTCAAAGAAAGAATACTTGGGAAAAATTTGTTCATAATTACTACGAAATACTTGTTAAAAAATAACGGAGAAACAAAAATGAATTTAAAAGAGATTGTTGGTAAAAAAGCTGCTGAATATGTAAAAGATGGAATGATAGTAGGACTGGGAACCGGGTCGACGGTCTTCTATTTTGTTCATGCTCTAGCAGATAAGGTAAAAGCCGGATTGAATATTGAAATGGTTTCAACGTCAATTCAAACGGTAGAATTAGCCAAAAGTCTTGGTTTAAATATCAGGGCTTTGGAAGACGTAGACCACATTGACCTTGCTGTTGATGGAGTAGATGAAATAGATGGAAATTTCAATGCCATTAAAGGCGGTGGTGCTGCTTTGTTTAGGGAAAAAATTGTTGCCGATATTGCCGATAAAGTTATCTGGATTTACGATGAAAGTAAAGATGTGAAAAAATTAGGTAATTTTAATTTACCGGTAGAAATTTTACCCTTTGGTTATAGTCACACAATTCGAAAATTGGAACAGATGGGTTTAAATCCGGTGTTACGTCTTAAAGATGAAAAAATACTCGTAACGGATAATCATAATTATATTGTTGACTTACATTTAGGGTATGGTTTTGATATAAACAATGTAAAAGAAAAATTAAGCAATATTGTTGGGGTAGTAGAGCACGGATTATTTCTTAATATGTGTAAATTATGTATAAAAGGAACTGACAATGGAGCTATTGTTATAGAAAATCCAAATAAAAAATAATTTTTTAAGGAGCATTTTGTGAGGAAAAGTTATACAAAGGGTTTAAAAGGGACTATATTGGTTACTCTTATTATGTGGTTTATAAGTATTTCTATGATAACCGCTTTAGGATTTCAAGGTATAGAAAAACAATATAAAAATGGTGATGTTTTTGATGGACATTCAGGCTACACAATAATAAAAATTTTGGCAGTAGAAGAACAAAAAATACAAGATAAAATTTTAGAAGAAAATGAAAAATTTTACCTTGTTGAACACGAACGTGGTTATATTATGTTAAGAACGACTGCGGAAAAATTGGATAAAATGCTCGGCGGCAGGAAATTACAATACGGTAAAGATCTTAATCTCGGTAAAGAAAATATCTACGCACGTATAGATAGTATTCCGGCTACAGCTAGGAATAAAGATGATTGGAAAACGACCGTATATATATCAGCAGAACTCCAGAAGAAATTTGAAGATTCTGCTCAACAGAGCTATCTAATTAAGAAAAGAATTTCTGAGGTTATAAAAGAAGTAGGGGTAAACGCCGATAAAGATACATATAAAAAGAAAATAAAAGAACGACCGTTTTATAATGATGTTTACATAGTACCGGTAGGAACTGCATATTATACGGCAATGATTATTATAGTAGCTGCTATTTGTTTATCAACACTATGGTTAACTATTTCTTTTGTAAAAAAGGTTAAGAGAGCTAAGGATAATTATGAAAAATTATTTATAGAATATCCTGAAACTGAAAGAGATATAGATATTTTAATAAGAGATGCCAGATTTGTAGATGAGAAATTAAAAGTATTAATCTACAAAGATGCTCTTATAATGTATAATCAAATTTTTAATTTTGAATTGTTGAACAATATAAAGACTATAATATTTGATAGAGAAATAGGTAGTAGAAGTAAAGAAAAGAAATATTTTGTTAAAATTGAAGATAAAACGGGTAAAATAACTAAGAACATCAGCATAGGAAAATATAAGGAAAATACTGAAATGCAGATTGTTAATTTAGGAAAATTGATAAAACAAAATCGTAAAATAAAGGTGATATATACCTTTAGATAACAATAGGAGGAAATATATGGAAGATTTAAAAGATAGAGTAATAGAAGCACTGGAAACAGTAATAGATCCGGAGTTAGGGATTGATATAATGAATTTAGGTCTTATCTATGATGTTAAGATGAGCGAGGATAATAAACACGCCGTTGTAGATATGACTTTAACATCAATGGGCTGTCCTATGGGACCACTCATCGTTGAACAGGTAGAGACGGCGATGATGGGAGTAGATGAAATAGAAAAGGTTGATGTCAACATTGTTTGGGAACCGGCATGGACGAAAGATAAAATGTCAAGATATGCCAAAATAGCATTAGGAGTAATCGATTACGAATAGGAAAAGCACCTTGCGGGGTGCTATTTCTTATAAATAAAAATATGTTTTAATAAAGAGTAATTAACGAAACATGAGGGTATAAAAACTATTTAATTACTATAAATTAATCTTTATCCTGCAAAAAATTGCAAATATAATAAGGAGAAAAAAACAATGTTTTATTATAGGTGCTTAATACGAGATGATTATTACTACTTGGTAACAAATAACGATGATTTAGTATTTGTTGGCAGTCCTAATAAAAATATAGATGAAATTTATAATTTTTTGGGAAAAGTAAATTTAATAGAAAGTTACGACAAAGTAAAAAAATATAGTCAGAAACTTTATGAATATTTTATTAATCAAAAAGAAATAAGTAATATAAAAATTCCTGAAGGAACTGAATTTCAAAAATTGGTTTGGGCGGCGGTAAGAAGTATCCCTTATGGAGAAACCAGAACATATTCGGATATAGCAAGACAGTTGGATAAACCGAAAGCAGTCCGTGCTGTAGCTACTGCAATAGGCGAAAATCCGCTATTGATATTTATACCTTGCCATAGAGTATTAGGGAAAAACGGTAATCTTTGTGGGTATCGTGGGGGATTGGAACTGAAGCAAAAATTGTTAGAAATGGAAAAAGTTTATAAAAAATAATAAGAAGAGCCAACCCGAGTATTTTATCTGCTGTATTTTAAACTAATTATTAAAGTATTTAATATAATAATATTGTAAAGATTGGGAATTCACTGACACTTTAGTTTAAAATTAATCAGAATACCGAGTTAGCTCTATTTTAAAGGAATTTATGATTATGAATGTAAACGTCTATAAGTAAGATAAGAGGAAAGGGCGGAGCTATTGTTCGCCCCTTCTTCTTTATGTTAGAGTTAGCTATTATTTATTTTCTACAAATTTCTTTTTATCATATCCGAACCATGCAGCTTCCATAATACCTGCCATATCATCAATCATAGCTAATCTAGGGTTTGCAGGAGTACATTGGTCTTCATACGCATCCATTGCAAGAGTAGGAAGAGCAGCTTTAAATGCTTCGTAATCGACTCCGTGATCTTTAAAGCACATAGGAGTTCCGACACGTTTTCCAAGTTCAAATACTGCTTGTGCATAAGAATCTACAGCTTGTTCAGGGGTATCTGCTTTTAAGCCTAGTAATTTCGCAATATCTTGGAATCTTTCATCTGCTTGATAATGTTCATATTTAGGCCATAGCGATACTTTACCTGGACGAGTACCGTTGTATTTTATTACATAAGGTAAAAGTGTTGCATTAGTTTCGCCGTGTACAGTATGGAACTTACCACCTATTTTATGTGCCATAGAGTGCGATATTCCTAAGAACGCATTGGCGAATGCCATACCGGCTAGGCAAGATGCATTGTGCATTTTTTCACGTGCATCTTTATCGAATTCTTTAACAGATTTTTCTAAGTTTTCAAATACCAATTTAATTGCACGAAGTGCTATGCCGTCTGTGTAGTCATTTGCCAGAATAGAAGTATATGCTTCCGTTGCGTGAGTAAGAACGTCCATACCTGTTGCTGCTGTTGGACGTGACGGTACGGTTTGTACCATTACCGGATCGACGATAGCAACGTGAGGAGTAATTGCATAGTCAGCTAACGGATATTTTTTATCACTTTCTTTATCGGAAATAACGGCAAATGGTGTTACCTCACTACCGGTACCTGAAGTTGTCGGTACTGCAATAAATTTAGCTTTTTGTCCAAGATGAGGGAATTTTACAGTACGTTTTCTAATATCAGCAAATTTTTGTACCAGTTCTGTAAAGTCGGCATCAGGTCTTTCATAAAACAACCACATAATTTTAGCAGCATCCATTGGGGAACCACCACCAAGTGCAACGATTGCATTAGGTTTAAATGTGTTCATAGCTTCTAATCCGCGACGTACGGTTGTAATGTCAGGGTTAGGTTCAACACCGGCAAATACTTCGTATTGAATTTTATTTTTACGACGATTTAGTTGATCAATGATACGTCCGACAAATCCTAATTTAACCATAGATTCATCAGTGACTATCATCACTCTTTCTAAACCCTCCATTTCACTCAAGTATTTAATTGCATTTGGTTCAAAATAAATTTTAGGTGGTACTTTAAACCATTGCATATTATTGTTTCTTCGACCGATTAATTTAATATTTAACAGGTTAATTGCGTTAACATTTCCGGATACAGAGTTTCTACCATAGCTACCGCAACCTAATGTTAGAGAAGGGATAAAGGCATTGTAAACATCACCGATACCACCGAATGTTGAAGGAGAATTCCAAACAACACGACATGCTCTTACTACTTTACCGAACTCTTCGGCAACCGCTTCATCTTGTGTGTGAACAGCTGCGGTATGTCCTAATCCGTTAAATTCAACCATTTGACGAGATTTTTCAATACCATCTTCAGTGCTTGTAGATTTTAATACTGCAAGAACAGGAGATAATTTTTCACGAGTTAAAGGTTCATTAACGCCAACTTCACTACACTCAGCAGCTAAAATGACTGTTCCCTTAGGAACCTCAAAACCTGCCATTTTAGCAATTTCTGTAGCAGGTTTACCCACTATAACAGAGTTTAGTTTAGCTCCGCCACAATTTTCAGAATTAGCTTCAACACCGAACAGTAAGTTTTCTAATTTAGCTTTTTCCTCTTTATTAACAAAATGAACATGGTGCGACTTCATAATTTTAATAAAGTCAGTATACAATTCTTTATCAACGATAGCTGCTTGTTCACTTGCACAAATCATACCGTTATCAAATGCTTTACTAAGAACAATATCATTTACAGCTTGTTTTAGTTTTGCATCTTTATGAACATAAGCCGGAACGTTACCTGCACCAACCCCCAAAGCAGGTTTACCGCAAGAATAAGCGGCTCTAACCATTGCATTACCACCGGTTGCTAAAATAGTAGCTACTCCGTCATGATTCATAAGAGCGTGAGTTCCTTCCATTGAAGGTTTTTCAATAAACTGAATGCAGTTTTCAGGTGCTCCTGCTTTAACAGCGGCATCTCTTACGATTCTTGCAGCTTGTTTAGAACATTCATTAGCAGATGGGTGGAAACTGAAGATAATCGGATTACGTGTTTTCAAACAAATAAGTGATTTGAAAACTGTAGTTGATGTAGGGTTTGTAGTTGGAACTACACCGCACACAACTCCAACAGGTTCCGCGATTGCTGTTAAACCGTCCACATCGTCTTTACTGACTATACCTACCGTTTTTAAGCCGCGCATATAGTTAACGATGTACTCGCAGGCATAAAGGTTTTTAGTAGCTTTATCCTCAACGATACCGCGACCTGTTTCTTTAACAGCGGCAACCGCTAATGGTCCATGAGCTTCCAACGCAGCAACAGCAGCCGCTTGAACGATAGTATCAATTTTTTCTTGATCTTCTATCTTTTTAAACTCATCTAAAGCAACTAGTGCTTTTTCAACTAATGTATTAACTTCTTCGACTGGGTTAACAGCCGCAATAGTTTCTTTTACCATAATAATTAACCCCTTTATAAGTTATTTAGTTTATTTGCAAGCGAACTAATTTTTTGATTTAGAACACTTTTTTCTTTACTGCAACTTTAGTCTACCATAATAAAAATAAAAAGTAAATACCTGTTATATAACTAAAATAAAGTGTTGAAATAATTATTTTTCCATTTCCAAGTTTAAAAATATGAAAAAAACAACAAAGTAATTTATAGTTCTATATATTTTGAATTCATATTTGTTATATAAGAAATATATATTGCTAATTAACTATTTAATTGTTGTTTTAAAAAATATAAAGTTTATA
>NZ_KI271812.1 GCF_000469465.1 Gemella bergeri ATCC 700627
ATATTAGCAATATATATTATAAACTTATTTAAAAAAATATTTCCGGTACAATATTTTACGAAATTTGATTATATAGACTTTTAAATTATTAATAAATTATTTTTTTATGTTTTAAAACATAATATTAGTAATACATAAATATTTTTAATATTTATTGACAACGTTTTATTTTAATTGTACAATAAAATTGCAGTGATATAATATAATACTTTAGCTAAAGAATAACCAATCATGCAATTTATAAATTTAATATAATTTTTAAGGAGAATTCAATAATGGACACATTATATAACACCGCAAAAGAATTCGGGAAAACTCATCTATTACCGGAAGCAAAAGATGTTGACATTAAAGGTCGTTTCCCAAAAGAAGGAATTCAAGCGCTAAGAGATGCTGGATATTTTGGGCTGGTTATCCCTACTAAATACGGCGGACAAGGTAAAGGCGTATTAGCTCACGCCGAAGTATGTAGCGGTCTAGCGGAAAGCTGTGCTTCCGCTTCATTATGCTATATGATGAGTAATGTAGGTGCGTACTGTCTATCATTATATGCCAGCGAAGAATTAAAACAAGAGATTTTACCGAAAGTTGCCAGTGGAGAAATTATTCTAGGATTAGCTTACAGCGAAACCGGATCAGGCACACATTTTTACAAACCTGATATGACAGAAGAACCACATGACGGTTACTCTATTCTAAATGGTAAAAAAAGTTTCGTAACTACTGCACGTGAAGCAGATTATTACTTAACTATTACAAAATCTGTTGTGGACGGTACTATTAATTTATGGCTTGTTCCTGCCGACAGCAACGGTTTAACATTTGATGAAGCCGGTTGGAATGGTGTCGGTTTACGCGGAAATGTTTCGGAACAAATGTATCTAAAAGATACTAAAGTTGACCATTTCTATAAAATAGATGGTAATGGTGACGGTGACAGACTTATCTTTGTTGTAGGTCTTGCATCGGCTTGCGCCGGAATTTCTATGGCTATTGCTGATGAAGCTGTTAGATACACAACATCAAGAAAATATACAAGCGGAAAATCTTTAGCCGAAATTGAAACCGTTGAAACCCATTTAGGTGATTTATATTCAAGAGCTTATGCTGCACGTGAAACACTGTTCTCAGCTGCTCGTAGCGTTGATAATAATGATGAGGACGCATTTAAAAATTGTATCGCAGCTCGTGTTACATCTACAAAAGCAGCTGTTGAAAATGGACATGAAGGAATGCGTGTTTGCGGCGGTATCGGATATGTTAGAAATCATCTACCTATGGAACGCTTAATGCGTGATTCTTTAGCGGGTCAAGTTATGGCACCCGGTATTGATGTACTTCGTATTTGGCTTGGTAGATTACTGGCTGACTTAGATTATCTAGCAATCATGAAATAAACCACACTATATTTATAATTTAAAAAGAGAAAACAAGGAGAATTATTGTTATGAGTAAGATAAAAGTAGGAGCTGTTGTTTATGCTCCACAGGTAACTGTTATTTGGGGAATTATCGCTGACTATTTTAAAGAAGCCGGCATGGAAATTGAAACAGTATTCTTCAAAGATTATCGTTCTCAAGATAAAGCACTTTTAGATGGTGAAGTAGATATTATTTGGAACTCTCCTTTAGCATTTGTTGAGTGCGACATAAAATCTGACTCAAAAGCTACTTATAGCTATATGAGAGATACCGACCAAGACAGAACCAGTTGTTTCCTTACTAAAAAAGACAGCGGTATAAAAACTACCGAAGATTTACGTGGAAAAACAATCGGCTTTGGAGCCGTTGATTCACCTCAAGCCCGTTTGATACCGATTCAACATCTTAGAGAAAACGGTCTTGAGTATAATAAAGACTATAAAGAAGTAACTTTTGATGTCGCTTTAGGTTTAGATGGTGACCACGAAGGCGGAGAATATGATGCACTGGAAGCACTAAGACGCGGAGAAGTAGATGCCTGTGTAACAACTGATAATAACCGTCGTTCATGGGAACTTAGCGGTAAGCTAGATCCTAATCAAATTATAGTTTGTTCTACTACCGGACTATATGACCACTGTATATTCTCTGTAAGAGAAGGATTCCCTAAAGAACTATTAGAAAAATGGGAACAAATTCTTTCTGCTATGGATTATAATAATCCTAAACATAAAGAAATGATGGACATGGAAGGTCTTAAAAAATGGGTTCCGGGTAGACGTTCAGGCTTTACCCTATTGGAAAAAGCTGTTGATTATTTAAAATATTTTGATTAAAAAATAACAATTATAAATTAGAAAGGTATCAATTTGTTGTACAAATTGTATTGGGGTGAAATCACGAAGGATTTCACTGACAAAATAAATAAGTTATATTATCCTAGTTGTGATTTCAAAATCACCCCTTGGGAAAAATTATTATGAACGAGAATAACAAAATTAAACCCAATGGATTGGCTTTATTGCCATTTATAATATTCGTTGGTATGTATTTAGGGGTTGGTATTATCCTAACACTTAATGGAGATAAGTTAGGATTTTACACTGTTCCCGCTTACATTTCTACTATTGTCGGTATTATTGCAGCCTTTATTTTATTTAGAGATTCAGTTAATAAAAAATTTGAACAACTTGTTGCAGGTTGCGGGGAGTCCAACATTATTATCATGTGTCTTGTCTTCTTGTTGGCAGGTGCTTTTTCAAAAGTTACCGCCAATATGGGTAGCGTAGATTCTGTTGTTAACCTTGGATTAACATACATCCCGCCACAATTTTTAGCAGCCGGAGTATTTATTATTGCTTCTTTCGTTTCCTTCTCTATTGGAACAAGCGTCGGTACCGTCGCTACCATGGGAGCAATAGTCTTCGAGCTTGCTAGTAAAACCGGTATCTCTCCTGCATTGATGCTCGCTACTCTTTTATGCGGTGCAATGTTTGGGGACGGATTGACTGTAATCTCTATGACAACTATTGCATCTACTAAAATTTTAAATATAGATATTAATTCAAAATTTAAAAATCATCTAAAATTAGTTATTCCTGCTTTCGTGTTAACCGTGATTTTACTACTTGTTTTCGGTTCTCCTAAAGATATCGGAAATATTAATATAGGTGACTTCAGTTTTGTAAAAATTATTCCGTATATTTTTGTTTTAGTCGTCGCCTTAATCGGCGTTAATGTCTTCGTGGTATTAACCTGTGGAATTATTTTATCAGGTATGATCGGTATTGCGACCAAAGACTTTACCCTTTTAAAATTTACTACCAGTATTAATGAAGGGTTTATGGGAGTCATCGATGTATTAATATTCTCTTTACTTATCGGTGGACTTGCTTATATGGTTCAGCAACACGGAGGTATCGAATGGCTGAATGTTAACTTAAAAAAATTTATAAAAGGAAAAAAATCTGCACAAATCGTATCATTATTAATGATGATGATTGTTAACATCGCTTTAGCCAACAATACTGTATCAGTTATTATAACCGGAGCAGTTCTTGGTGACGTTTCTAAAAATTTCAAAGTTGACCCTAGAAAAATGTCAAGTATCGTCTGCGTAGCCGCCCGCGTTACTCAAGGTCTTATTCCATATGGAGCACAAGCATTGATGGTAACCAGCTATTCTAACGGAGCAGTCGCTCCCGTTCATTTAATACCATATTTATGGTACTTCTTCTTATTGATATTAAGTACGGTAATTTCCGTATTTATTCCATTTGATAAAGATAAGACAGAATGGGATTATGAAACACACGCTCCAGTAGCAAATACTAAAGCATAAAATTAAATATAAATTAAGTGGAATAAAGAAAATGTTCTTAACTTTATTCCACTTTCAATATATTATTTTTTTACAATCATATGATCATAATGTTCATGACCGATATATATTTCACAATCTTTTTTAAAACCATAACTTTCATACAACCTTCTTGCACCATGATTCGATTTTGCTACATTTAAACTTTTTAAATTATAATTCTCTTTTACAAACTGTGTAAGCAACTTATTACCAACACCTTTTCCACGATTACCGCTAAAGACATACAATGTATCGAGATAATATTCATTAGGCAGCATTTCATCATAATCAAAAATAATTGTTTCAGGTTGTAGATTAAATTTTTTTCCGGCATCATTAAACCAAAAATCTCTCATTTCATCTAATTTATTATAATGATAACCAAATGAAAATCCAAGTATTTCCCCATTTTCTTCGTAAACTGTACAATACTTATGACTAAACCTATCTTTTTCCGATTCAAAAACGTAATTTAAAATTTCTCGAAATGTTTTCATTGATACTTCTTTTAGTATATCAATCTCCAACGATTCAATAAATTCACCAAGCCCTTCAAGTACCTTCTTATCTTCTTTGGTAGCTTTTCTTATCATAATAATATATTGCTCCTATACTTTATTTACTTATTTTCTACTTCTCCAACATTGGCATATTTTGCAAATGAAGGTTCATAGTTTCTTACACTATAACCTAATTCTTCCAAAATAATTGCAACATATGCAGCACGAACACCGGTAGTGCAATACGTAATCAACTGCTTATGTTTATCTAACCCTTTGTTTTTCACATACTGCTCCAACTCTACTCTTGTTTTTATAAAACCATTTTCATCCACTAATGAATTAAATGGTAATGATATCGCATTAGGTATATGCCCTGCTTTATTTTCTCCATAAATTACTCGTCCATTATACTCTACTTCCAAACGCGTATCAATAATTTGAACATCTTTTTGTCCTATCAAAGATAAAAGTTCATCTGTAAAAATAGCTTTTCTATTATTAACAGCCTCTTTTCTTTCAATATCACTCACATTTATTCTATCTTGTTTTGGGTTATATTTTTTATTAAAACCTAATTTTTCTACTTGTTTAAATCCACCGTCAATTATTTTCACATTATCGAAACCTACATAATTAAATGTATATATAATACGCCCTTCATCACCAAAACCTTGATCGGGCATTGTAAATCCGTAAACTAATACTTCTGAATCAGGAGTAATATTAAGTTTAGCAAAAATTTGTTGATAATTTTCCTTAGTTAATAACTTTCCTAATTCTTCCCCGCCGAACTCTCCAAGCAAACTAATATCCGTCCAATCGACAACAGTCGCCCTATCATACATTAATGCACCTTCTTCCAACATTCCGCCACGTGCATCAATCACGACAAGATTATCGTTATCTCTATTTTGCGATAAATACTCTACATCCACTAATTTTTTAAAATCAAATTTCGTCATATTTACCGTTCCTTTCTAATTATTTAATATACGAATTATTATAACATATCCCAAAATAAAAATCATATTTTTCACTTATTTTCAATCTATTACTAAATATTTTGTACTAAGACATTTTTAAGGTATATGCACAATAAAAACGTTAAATATATTCGTTAAAACCGGACTATCTAATAATATAGGTTTTAAATATTTATAAACCTTAGAAATATAATTTTAAATCGGAAACAATATTATTTACAAAACAAAATATTTATGATATACTAAATCGGAATAATTTTGAATTAAAAAACTAAAAGGAGTTATTATGACAAAAAATAATAAGAAAAAAATAATTATTACGGGTGCTTGCGGTACGGTTGTTATCGGGTTATCAGCTTTTGCCGGTTATGAATATGGTAAATATTCTAATAACTATCCTCATCAACCAATCCACAACATAGCACAAGCGAAAAAAATAAATTATGCTGATAAAATTAGCACTATCGTTGTAAGCGAAATAACTGAAGACGGTTATGCTACTTTACATGGTGACCATAGCCATTTTGTAAAAGGTCTTGTACCATATAATGCTAAAATTTTGGAATCTCTTGTTTATAAAGATGATAAATATGTTCTTAAAGATGAAGATATTCAGTACGAATTAGCGCAAGGTTATGTTATTAAAGTAAATGATAAATTTTACTACTATCCTAAAAAGGGTGTAACTCAAACAAATGTTGTTGATGAAAAAACTGCAAGAGAAATAACAGCACATTCTCATCATCATAGCCATTCCGAAGGTGAAAAAGAAGATAACTATACTTTTAATCCAAAAGATATTGTCAGTGAAACTGCTGACGGCTATGTAGTTCGACATGGTGATCACTTCCATTATATTAAAAAAAGTGATTTAACCGCACAACAATTAGCACAGGCTAGAAAACATGGGATTAATACAGCATTAGCATCGTCTACTGCCGGTATTACCACACCAACAAGTGACGGTTATATTTTTAAAGGCGAACGCGATATTATAGGAAGAAATAGTTTAGGTTTTATCGTTCGTCACGGTAATCACCAACACTTTATTCCTTATAGTCAATTACGTGGTACAAAATGGGAATATCTATTATCTTCACCTTCAACGCCATCTCATAATCATAATACCACACCTTCTGTACCTTCTACAGAAGATAACTATACTTTTAATCCGAAAGATATTGTTTCCGAAGATGAAAATGGTTATATCGTTAAACATGGCGATCATTATCATTATATTCCTAAAAAAAATAATAATTCCAATAACGGTACACAAACACCGAATAAACCTAAACCGAATACCCCCGCACAAGATGACAAAAAAGATTTTAACGGCATCTTAAAATTCCCGGGAATCCATTCTACCACAAGCGACGGATTTTTATTGAGTGAAAATGATAAAATCACTACTACTTCTTCCGGAATTTCAGTAAAACATGGTAACCATGAACATTTTATCTACTATTACCAACTTGTTAATAGTAAATTTGAAAACTTAATTCCTAATGAATACAAAGAAAAAGCAAAAGATGAATACGCAAAACTGGAGCAAGAAGTAACTAAAAAAATTAACTACCTTGCACATAAAAACAATGCTGATGCTAAAGAATTTCATTTTGTTGTGACAAATGAGGGTAATGCAATTGAATTTAAAGGTAAAACAACGTTGTTAAAAGATATTGTCATTGACAATACAGATAACACAAAACCTAGTGACGCAGATGAAGACAAATCACTACAGGAAAAAATTAATTATTTAGCTAAATCGTTAAATATCGATCCATCTACTATTAAAGTTATTGATACCGACAAAGGAAAAGCATTAGTATATCCGCACGGTGATCACACTCATACCATCTTAGCAAAAGATATTGATACTTCTAAACCGATAGAAGATCCACATCACAATGCCGGTGCTGATACACTTAAAAAACTAGGTTTTGACGATGATATTATCCATGATATTCAACACGCTTCTGCAGATACCGATTTCCCTACTCATGAAACTGATACAGAAAAAATGAAAGAATGGCTAAAAACGGTCAAATATCTAAATATAGGACAAAATAAAGACCCTCTGAAACGTAAAGGTCTTGACCTTATGCCTAACATCGAAGTCCTTGGTATAGGATATACACCAATTGACGATATTACACCTGTTTACAAATTTAAAAAATTAAGACACTTATACGTATCGAAAACCGGTATTAAAGATTATTCATTTATTAAAAATATACCTACATTGGAAGGAATTGACTTTTCTGAAAATGATGTCCAAGACATTTCGTTCTTAAAAGATTATCCTAATCTAAAATTAGTAGCCGCAGCCGGAAATAATATTAAAAATATTGATGTTCTTAAAAATCTTAAAAACTTAGAATCACTAAATCTTGACAACAATAAGATTAGCGATATTTCTGCTCTAAAAGATTTAACACACTTAAAAGCGGTAAGTTTAGAAAATAATAATATTACAAAACTTGATGCCTTAAATAACAAATCCGAGCTAAGTCGTTTATTCTTATCTAATAACAGCGGTTTAGAACTTGCCACACTTAAAAATAATAACCTTGAACAATTAACGGTAAATAACTGTAATATTCGTGATTTAAGCGTTGTTTCTAACCTACCTAAATTAAAAAATTTAGTAGCAAATGATAACAAAATCACTACCCTTTCACACCTTACAAATGCTAAAAGTTTAGATTCGGTTGAAGTAAATAACAATAATATTGATCGTTTAGACTTTGAGAACAATACTATTACAAGTTTGGAAATTAAAAACAACAAACTGGATAATATTAATAACATACATAAATTAACCTCACTTGAAAATCTTGATGCCAGTGATAATGAAATTAGCGAACTTCCAACAAATAAACACAACAAACTGGTTAATTTAACGCTAAGTAATAACAAAATCACAACACTGGAAAATGTGAATAACCTTACTGCATTAAAATATTTAACAATGCCTAATAATTATGTATCAACACTAGTGCTAAAAGAAAAAAATAAAATACTTGAATATTTAGATATTAGTCATAACAATATATCAAAAGAAGAATTAACCATCCCTAGCGGGAAAAAAATTCCTAAAGGTATAGCAGATAATTTCGAAAAAGTTGATGGCGGCGACGTTAAAGATAACTACACACTATCTGCTGATTATATTACTAATGAAGCGAAAAAACTTCAAGAAGAAATTTTAAAACTTAAAAATGAGAAAAAATTAAACTCTAAAGTTGCTGATGAATTAAAACAAAAAGCACGTATAATTGAGCTTGATATTACATATAGTATAGATAAAAGTAAAAATAAACTAATTAGTTTAGAAAAACAACTTAATGAAATACGTAAAGATGTTAAAGAACATTTAGCTAATAATCAAACATCACATAATGATGATAATCAAGGAAGTCAAAACTCTCACCATGATGAAAACGAAGAACATAAATTTGAATTTGATGTTAATAATATAATTCGTGAAGAAGGTGACGGCTATATTGTAAAACACGGTGATCACAATCATTTTGTTAAAAAATCAGATTTAACTGCTGAACAATTAGAACAAGCTAAGAAATTTTTGGCAAATAAAGAAAACGGTTCAACCTCTACTGATAAAGAAACTTTAGCTAAAAAGAAAAATTATATCGCCCTATTCTATGGAATAAAAGAAACTGACATTAAAGTAGAAAATAATACATTGGTCTTTAACTACAAAGGAACTGTTAAACGATTGGTACTTAGTGACATAACCGTTCCGGCGATGAGCGATGATATAGAAGCGGATTTTGAAAAAGAAATTACCGCACTGGCTACCAGCATGAACACAACGGTTGAACACATTCAAGTTCAAGACGGACAAATGATAGTTAATCATGGCGATCACAACCATTACTACCCGATAAAAAGTCCGGGATGGAGATTATACAATCAAAATAAAATACCTTATATTGAGATTCCAAAAGTAAAAGGAACCATTGATGAGGCCGTTGTTAATAACAAAATAACCGAATTGGAAAACAAAGCAAAAGTTGTTTTAGCTAAAAATCCCGCTAAATTAAGAAAAGTTTTAGCATGGCTTAATAATTTCAGAGAAGTCAGCCTAGCTTGGCACGTAACAGCAACCGATGGATATTTACAAGCACTGGCTACTTTCGAAAAAACTCAATTAAATGGCTAAAAACACTTGACATTTACTACAAATATGCAGTAAAATAAGTCTAAGTAAATATATAATTTGATTATAGACATGTTTTAATCTAAATACTTTGCAGAGAGGATATGGTTGGTGAAAATATCTAAGTTATATTTTAAAATTCTACTATAACTTTTATCAAATTGATGTTTTAAAGAATCCAACGGATTAAATTTGGGTGGAACCACGGTGAAAATTAATCGTCCCTTGCGTTTTAATAAACGCAGGGGATTTTTATTTTACCATTTAAGCCACTAGTAAATAAAAAAGGAGAAATATTTATGTTAGATATTAAACTATTTAGAGCAAATCCTGAAATGGTTAAACAAAAATTAGCGGCTCGTAACCTTGAAACAGATGTTGTCGATTTATTAATCGATCTTGATAAAAAACGTCGTACTCTTCTTGTTAAAGTAGAAGACCTAAAAGCACTTCGTAATAAAAAAAGTGAAGAAATCGCTATTTTAAAAAGAAAACGTGAAGATGCCAGTGATGTTATAACTGATATGAAAAACGTATCTGATGAAATCACTGCATTGGATATTGAAGTAAAACAAATCTCTGATGAAATCAACGAAAAAATTATTCGTATCCCTAATCTAATTTCTGATGAAACACCAATAGGTGAAGATGAAGACGAAAATATCGAAGTACGTCGAATTGGACAGGTCAGAGAGTTTGACTTCGAACCGAAAGCACACTGGGATCTTGTTGAAGAATTGGATATTGTTGACTTTGAACGTGCTGCTAAAATAGCCGGTAGCCGCTTTGTATTCTATAAAAAAGCCGGTGCATTACTGGAACGTGCCTTAATTAACTTTATGTTAGATACTCATGTTCTTGAACATGGTTATGAAGAATTTATGGTTCCACAATTAGTTAATCGTAATTCATTATTCGGTACCGGACAATTCCCTAAATTTGTTGAAGACGTTTATACAATAGAATCAGAAGGCTTAACGCTTATTCCAACTGCTGAAGTTCCTTTAACAAACTACTACAACGGTGAAATACTAAGCGAAGATATGTTGCCGAAAGGAGTTACATCATTTAGTGTTTGCTTCCGCTCAGAAGCCGGAAGTGCAGGACGTGATACCCGAGGTTTAATTCGTCTTCATCAGTTCAATAAAGTTGAAATGGTTCGTTTTGCTAAACCGGAAAATTCATATGAACAACTTGAAATCATGACTTCACATGCTGAAAACATATTAAAAAAATTAAACCTACCATATCGTGTTATCACGCTATGTTCAGGTGATACCGGATTTTCTAGTGCAAAAACCTATGATATTGAAGTATGGTTACCAAGCTATAATGCTTATAAAGAAATAAGTTCTTGCTCTAACTGTACCGACTTCCAAGCAAGACGTGCTAATATGCGTTTCAAACGTGAAGATACCGGAAAAATAGAATTTATACACACGCTAAACGGTTCAGGTTTAGCTGTCGGTCGATGCTTAGCAGCAATTATCGAAAACTATCAAAATGAAGACGGTTCTATCACAGTACCGGAAGTTTTACGCCCATACATGAGAAATATTGAAAAAATAGAAAAAATATAATTTATTATATCCTTAAAATGAACTAATCTTCTAAACCAATTCATTTTAAGGATATTTTCTTCTTTAATAACTTACGATTATAAAAATAATTAGTATGGTTTTACTGTCCATACTAATTATTATATATCCATTATTTTATTCCATCTTCTATAAATCAACTGAAATTTCACCAAATTTTAAACTAATTACCATAAAAATTTTTAATTTTCTTTTTTATTTTTCCAACAATCAGCATTATCTATTTTTATCGGTAAATTATCCAGATAAAATTCCGGATTTTTCCCTTGCTTATGTTGTTTAACATAATCTTTTAATACCACATAAACTACCGATGATAAGCCTATTATAGCAATTAAGTTAAGCAAGCTCATTACCCCCATTGTTACATCGGCAAGTCCCCAAACTAAGTTCAAATCCATGACACTTCCAATATAAACAAAAATACAAACAATAACACGATATATATTTACCGCCCATTTTTTAGGTATTAAATACTGAATATTAGTTTCTCCATAATAGTAATTTCCAATTACTGAACTATAACCAAATAAGAAAATTGCAACAATTAAAAATATTGTTCCGATACTTCCTATTTGAGAAGTTAATGCAGCTTGCGTTAATTTAATACCCTGAAGTTTATCGTTGCCGTATTCTACTCCCGGATACAAAAGAATTAAAAATGCTGTTGCGGTACAAACCAGACAAGTATCAAAATATACTCCAAGTGTTTGAATAAAGCCTTGCTTCGCCGGATGTGAACTGTCTGCGGTCGCCGCAGCATTCGGTGTCGATCCCAATCCCGCTTCATTGGTGAACATTCCACGTTTTACCCCAAGAAGGATAGAAGTCGCCATTCCAATTACTCCACCACCAACCTGTTCAATACCAAAAGCTGATTTCACAATTTGCCCTAACACTGTTGGGAGTTTATCATAATTAATAACCATTATTATTAAAACAATAAAAAGATAAATAACTGCCATAATCGGAACTAGCCACTGCGTTATTTTTACAACCTTAGTTACTCCACCAAAAATAACAAAAACAGTAAGTGCCAACAACGCGCCTCCGGCTACTTTTGGATTAATATTATAGACCGCCAGCGATTGAGCAATTGTATTGGTTTGTACTGAGTTAAACGCAATTCCGTAAGTTATTGAAATAACAATCGCAAACAGTACCGCCATCCATTTTTGCCCAAGACCTTTTTCCATATAATAAGCCGGTCCTCCACGATAAACACCTTTTCTATCTCTTACTTTATATACTTGAGCTAATGTTGACTCCGCAAATGAAGAAGCACCACCAAAAAGTGCAACAATCCACATCCAAAATACAGAACCGGGGCCTCCCATTGCGATCGCAATCGCAACCCCTGCTATAGTTCCCGTTCCAACACGTGATGCTGCAGATATTGTAAATGCTTGAAATGCTGATACTCCTTTTTTTTCTCCATTTTTTCCTATTTTCGGTTTTTCCGTAATTAATCTAAACATTTCTTTTATATAAGTGAACTGTATAAAATTTGTACTTAATGTAAAATATACTCCCGTCACCACGACAAGCCCTATTAGAAAATATGTCCATATAAAATCGTTTAAATTAGTTAACCATGTTAACAAATTATCCATTCTATAATCTCCTTAATAAATTTTTATATTTACTATTATACTTATTAATGATTATTTTTCTAAATATACGTTAGATTTTATTACAATTAGATATAAAAATAACCTCGGAATTAATTTTTTTCTAAAAATTCCCAAGGTTATTTATATGTTTTTGTTAGATATATTCCATATTTTGAATATTATTATACTGCACTTGATTATTATCCCCTACTAGACAGCGTTTTCTACTTTCTAATATTTCATTTATCTGTATGCTATCTAATGAACTATAATCTAACTTATCGTGTAGTATTTTCTTACCGCTTTGTACTTGCCTTCTTATATCCCCTGCTGAATATAAAGCGACAACGATAAATACTATTGTTATAGCTATCGTAATTAAATTAACAGTCGATTTTAAATCCGGATTATTCTCAGCTGTGATGTTCATTATTCCGGCGATTTGTGATACACCGAAAATTAAATATAATACTAAAATAACCTTTCTTGCTGTAGTTAACATTAGAGGCCAATATAGAATAATAGAAAGGATAATGTTAAAAACAGCTGATACTACTCCCAGCACCATAATCACTATTAACCATAAAAATAATCTTGGAATAATATCTAATATAGCATCTTCTGCACTTACACCATTTACTACATCTGTCATTAACATTGGAATAAATTCTAAAAATGTTATTACTAAAAATACATATAATAAAAAAGATATTACCGTAACTATTATATATACTATTCCCCAATTACTTTTCCACACTCTTCCTTTGTACTCTTTGTATAATCGGTATGTATTATAAATAGGTATAAAGGCAAGTCCTTTTTTTACTCCAAGTACCTCAAATAAAATTGCGCAAAAAACAACATTTATAATATATGCCATTAATAGTATTATTCCTACAATTATGGCTATTGCTACTAGCAATCCTGTTGTAAAATCCGTAAAATCTGTAAAATTCATTGTTCCCATCTCCTTTTTTATGTTTTTTATTAAAAATTGTGTATAAATATAAATAATAATTAAACTTGATGGTGATATTAATTTCGAATGCAACTCGAAAATCTAAATTTCTTAAACCGAGATTCTGTTAAGCCGTATCTTCAAAATTTACTAGAGGTACTCAAAAATTTTTATAACGCAAATCTGAACACCGGCAAACTACCTGCGTCTAAATTAAATTATAAACACTTTTATCAAAAATTAAAACTTTCGGATCATCTCCAAATATCCATATCACTATCAATTATTGTTAAAATTTATCAAAAAATTTACTTTTTACTTATGATAACTTGCTCCCGTAATTATACGATATGCCCTATATACTTGTTCAAGCAAAATAACACGCATCATTTGATGTGGGAAAGTCATTTTACTAAATGACAGTGCATAGTTACTTCGTTTTTTGACACTATCGGATAATCCGTAACTTCCACCTATTACAAGTACCACATCACTCTTTCCTATTATCATTAAATTATTGATTTTTTCTGAAAATTTCTCACTTGAAATACTTTCACCAAGTATTTCCAAGGTAATAACATATTGCGTATCTTTTATTTTAGATAAAATATTGTTTCCCTCTTTTTCCATCGCAACTGCTATTTCTGATGAATTTTCAACTTTAACCTTTTCATCCGGTATTTCAACCGTTGTTAACTTAACATATGCACTAAGGCGTTTTTCATATTCTTTTATAGCTTCTCTATAAAATTTTTCTTTTACCTTTCCAACACACAACAATGTTACTTTCATTTTTTACTCTCTTTCGAAAACAAATTTTTCTATTGCATAGGCAAAACCATCTTCATCATTCGATTTTGTAATAAAATCCGCTTTTTCCCTTACTATATCACCGGCATTTGACATCGCTACACCTATACCTGCAAACTCAATCATACTTAAATCATTTAATCCATCACCAAGTGCGATAACATTTTCTTTTTTAAATCCTAACTTTTTACACAAAGAACTAAGAGAAACACCCTTCGATATTCCTTTATCATTAATTTCTATAAAAAATGGTTTTGACATCGCAACTTCATAACTATCACTAAGCTCTTTTTCTAATTTTTCCTTTATTTTTAGTGCTTCACTCGGTTCTTTTAAAATAATTACTTTTGCTGCACTTTCATTAATATAATCTTTCATGTTTGCCTTTATCAAAAGCTCAGCTCCCACAAGTTCTGATTCTATTCTTGCATATTTATTATCACTACTTGTAAGTATTTTCCCATTTTGATAAGTTAAAATATCACAATTATTTTTTAAAGCTACATCTACCAAAAACTTTAATCTCTCTTTTGATAAAAATTTTTCATACACTTGCTCTTTCGTTTTTATATTGGTTATTCTTGCACCATTAAAAGATAATAAATAATTATCATAATTGTTCAAACCTAATTCTTTTATCATTGGCAACATTCCGAAATCCGGTCTGCCTGATGCCAAAATTACTTTTATATCTTTTTTCTTACATCTTTTGATTATTTCTCTATTTTTTTTAGAAATTTCATGTTTACTGTTCAGCAATGTATCATCTACATCTGTAACAACTAATTTTATCATACAAAAGCTCCTTTTTTTATCACTATGCGTTGTACATTAGGGTTTTTAAGAAGCGAAGCGATCATAAAACACTTAGGTACAACGTATGCAAAAGCAACTTTAATCTTAACGAACAAAGTGAGGAAAAGATTATTAGTTGCCACTACCAAACGATTTGTTCTATCCTTTATTAAATCATATTCTACAAATCTGTTTAGCCCTAGTTTACTCAATATATTATATCAGATAACCTTAATCTCTCATAGTAAAAAAGAAAAAATCATACCATATTGATATGACTTTTCCTTTTTTCTACTCTTTTTTCTTTATGGATTATTATCTTTTCTACTAAAATAAATAACTTAAACCTAGAAATAAAGCTACTATCCCCCCCAATAAAAATTATATATCCTATTATTTTTAAACCTTTATCATACTTCATCTTAACTTCTATATTTTCTTGGATACGTTCCAACTCTTCTTCAGTCATTCCAGCTAATAAGTTATAGCTTTTTTTTAATAGCAAAAGATACGATGTATATATAAAGAATATACCTAATAAAAGACTAGTTACCATCGCCCAAATATTGATATCCCTTATAAAAAAATATGATACAAAATTAACCACTGCTACCATTGCCGTTAAATAAATATATTTTTTTTTAGTCATTAGTTATCACCTACCTAATTATATCTTATAAATATACACTTGAAGGACTTAAATTATACTTCTTCTACCTCCATAAAATTAATCTATCTAATTGAAGTCCATGCTGACACTAACAATACTAATGCTGTAATAATAACTACATATCCTACAATTTTTGCTGTTTTTATTACTTTTTTTTCTTCCTCAGAATTATTTTTTATTTCGATCGCTTTTTCTTCTGTCATACCTGCTAATAAATTATAACTTTTTTTACTATCAATAAATAGCCTGTATAAAAAAAACATATTGACAAAGAAGAATTGAATATAAAAATTTTTTCATATTTATTATATCCCAGCGTTTCTGCTAATAAACATATTATAAACATTATAACTAACATAATAACTATATAGCTTTTTCTTTTCATATTTAAATTAATATCCACCTTTCTATACCCTTAAAACATTCATCATTTTTTCTTAATTCTGATTTAAGTTTTTTTGATGATTCAGTCAATATATATTTCATCAATTCTATTTTTTCATTATTATCGAAGAATTCGTTTAATAAATTATCTATATTTTTAAATCAGGAAATAAAGTGTATGCTACGTTTTTAACTCTTTCATCCTGTTTTCTTACACTATATTCATATACATCAAATTTAATACTAACCTGCACCCATAAATTTGCACCTGCACCTACATTAACAGCTGCTCCGGCACTATGCACAATTACGCCATATACTGCAACACCAACAGCAAATACTACAAGCCAGACAACTGACTGCGGAGTAGGCTCCTCATTACCTGTTTTTATTTTAAATAATTGAGTATAAGTATTCTCATATAAATTACTTTTCGGTATTAATTTAATTGATAGATAGTTGGAAACATAATTACCTACCATCTGTATAATAATAATTAAAAATATTAATAGTACTTTGTATAGCATTTTATAATTTTTTGGTATTATTATATCATCAATAATTATCTTAGATAAATAAGGAAGTGGAAGGCTACTAATAATATTTATTA
>NZ_KI271813.1 GCF_000469465.1 Gemella bergeri ATCC 700627
CCCTATCAGTCCTATATTTTGTAGATCCTTTTATTTTTAAGTAAAAACCCTCACCTTTTATGTGAGAGTTTATAACAATTTTACATTTTAATATTCATTAGAAAAAATTAACTCTAGGAAGTAATCTTTCAACACTTTTATATATGTTCCTTTCATTCCTAATGATTTTGACTCGATAATACCTGCACTTTCTAATTTACGTAGTGCATTGACAATAACTGAGCGTGTAATCCCTACTCTATCTGCTATTTTACTGGCAATAAGCAATCCTTCCGTTCCATTTAATTCTTTAAAAATATGTTCAATTGCTTCTTTTTCTGAATATGAAAGAGAATTTAACGCCATATTAACCATATCTTTATCACGTGCCAGATTTTTTTCTTTATCTTGTTTTTCGTGCATGATTTCTATCCCCACCACAGTTGAAGCATATTCAGCAAGGACTAAATCATCGTCTTTAAAATCACTATCCATTCTACCGATTACCAGTGTACCTAGGCGTTCACCACCACCACGAATTGGTAAAATTACCGTATAGGTATTACCTTCAAATCTTTCCTCTTCTTCTTCAGGAAAAATAGAAAGTTCATTTTTAAATGGAATATTTACTTTTGTTGCATAAACTTTCATTGTAGCGTCCAGATATGCTTTGGGAACCTTTCTATCTTGAATTATTCTTTCCATTCTTTCATTAGAGTAGTCGATAATAGAATCATAACCTAATATATTCCCTTCAACATCTAATATGTAAACTACCGAGTCTAATATTGGGCTAAGTCGCATTGCCATTGCTTCGAAATCAACGTTGTCATGTCTTCCTTCTTGTAAAATTGTGCTTATTTTTCTTGTTTTTTGTAATAAACTTGCCATTTTTTTCTCCTTACAAAAATACTTCCCTGCTTATTATAACACCTATTTTACAAAATTGTAAGACTTTTTTTGAAATTTAATTAATTAATTTTGAAATTTTCTAAAATTTCTAACGATCTTTTAGCATATCTTGTATATTTTTCTTTTTTATCTTTTATTTTCTCTTCCAGTGGTTTAATTATTCCAAAATTTGCATTCATAGGTTGAAAATTCTTATTTGTATTATCAACAATATAATTCGCCATCGCTCCAATCATTGTTTCTGTTGGAAAAATTACTTCTTTATCCTCAGTATTATATATTGCATTTAAAGCTGCTACAATTCCTGAAGCCGCACTTTCTACATACCCCTCTACTCCTGTCATCTGCCCTGCGAAATAAATATTTTTTTCTTTTTTTAGACGATATGTTCTTTCCAGCAGTTGTGGTGAATTAAGATAAGTATTTCTGTGCATAACGCCGTAACGAACAATATTTGCATTTTCTAACCCCGGTATTAAATTAATAATACGTTTTTGTTCTCCCCATTTTAAATGAGTCTGAAACCCTACAATATTGTAAAGTGTCCCTTCTTTATTATCTTGACGCAACTGCACTACTGCATATGGTCTTTTTTCTGTTTTCGGATCTTCTAAACCTACAGGCTTCAATGGACCGAATAACAGTGTTTTTTCGCCACGTTTTGCCATTTCCTCAAATGGCATACATCCCTCAAAATAAATTTCTTTTTCAAATTCTTTTAGCGGTGCTACTTCGGCATTTATCAATTCATTATAAAAAGTATAAAATTCTTCTTTTGTCATAGGACAATTTAGATATGCAGCCTCTCCTTTATCATAACGTGATTTTAGATATACTTTTTCAAAATTTATTGAGTCTTTTTCAATAATTGGAGCTGCCGCATCATAAAAGTATAAACCGTCTTGGTTTGTATATTTTCTAATATCTTCACTTAATAAATCTGTAGTTAAAGGACCTGTAGCGACGATTACCGGTACATCACCTTTAGGTATTGCTGATATTTCTTTTTCTATAATATTGATATTCGGATGCTCTTTTATTTTTTCTGTTATCATCTTTGAAAAGCGATCTCTGTCTACCGCCAAAGCACCACCTGCCGGAACTTGAGTAGTATCGGCACATTCTATAATAATAGAATTCAGTCTTCTCATTTCTTCTTTCAACAATCCGACCGCATTTGTTATGTTATTCGCTCTTAATGAGTTTGAACACACCAACTCTGCAAAATTTTTCGTTTTATGTGCCGGAGTCATTTTTTTAGGACGCATTTCATATAAATCTACCTTAACGCCACGTGTTGCTAATTGCCATGCTGCTTCACTGCCGGCTAATCCTGCTCCAATTACGATTACTTTTTTTTCCATCAAATTCTCTCTTTCTTATAATAACTCTGAAAATTTATTTTGTAAATTTTTTTCTATTTCCATATTTTTAGTTGTTACTTTTCCATTTTTATCAAATAAATAAGTTTCCACACTTGTTAAAGTTTTTTTAATTAGTTCTGAATAATCATCACGCATTTCATACTCTACTATTTTCTCTAATTTCGGTTTTGTTTTCGGCGATTTTGGTGTAAAAATAGTACAACAATCCTCAAACGGTAAATTAGAAATTTTCAAAGTGCCTATATCAGTTGCAATTTTTATTATATCAACTTTATCCATTGTTAATAGCGGACGTAATATAGGAATATTGGTAACGGCGTTAATGCAGTTCATTGATTCCAGTGTTTGACTAGCTACTTGACCTAGTGATTCGCCGGTTGCTATAGCAAGACAATTTTCTTTTTTCGCAACTTCTTCCGCTATACGCAACATAAAACGGCGTGTTGAAGTCATAGTATAATTAGATGGTATTCTCTTTACTATTTCTGTTTGTAATTCTGTAAAATTTACCACATGTAATTTTACTCTTCCTACTACTTCACTAAGTTTTGTTGTTAAATCAAAAATTTTATTCAAAGCATCTTGGGATGTGAATGGTGGAGATTGAAAGTGAATCATTTCTACTTCAACACCTTTTACCTGCAAAGTATGAGCTGCCACCGGTGAATCAATACCACCAGAAAGCAATAATAATGCTTTTGATGATGTATTTACCGGAAAACCTCCAACACCTTTTATAAAATCTGTGAAAATAAAAATCCCTTCACTTCGTACTTCTACATTAATAATAAAATCCGGTTGTTTTACATTTACTTTTAAATTTGGGTAGTTTACCAATACGTAACTTCCAAAAATATTATTTAATTCATTAGTATTATAATCAAAATGTTTATTTGATCTTTTAGTTTGGATTTTAAATGTATAATTTTTATCTAATTTTGTATTCAATAAACTATCTATTATTTTTTTTGCTTTATCTATATTCAAATCAGCACGTAATACCGGTGAAAAATTGTGAATTCCGGGTATATGTTTTAATTTTTCTATGATTTTATCTATATAATCGTTATTATCAAAATGAATATACATTCTATCTCGTTTGGTTTGAATATGAAATCCTTTTAACCCTTGTAAGTTATATCGAATATTTTTTGTTAATTTTTTTAAAAATTCATTTCTGTTACCAGATTTTAGAGTAAGTTCTCCATATCTGATTATAATATGACTATATTCCACTCTCTATTACCTCTTTAAATTTTTTGTATTCTTCTTTAAATATACTAATAAATGTTTCAATCTCTTCTAAAGTTGTCATATAAGAAAAACTGACTCTAATGCTTCCTTGAATATTTTCTTTTGATAATCCTCGTGCATATAAGGCTTCATTCAAATGGAATGTTTTCGATGAACAAGCACTTGTTGTTGATACCATTATATCATGCTCATTAAGAGCATTAACTATTGCCTCCCCTTTTATCTTCGGTAAACTTATATTTAATATTGAATTAACATAATTATCATTTAATGGAGAATTTAAAACTACATATTCTAATTGTCCCAGTTCATCAATAATTTTCTTTTTAAAAACTTTATGTTGTTCTTTAACAATATCTATTTTCTCAAACGATAATCTTAATGCTTTAGCTAGTGATACTGCACCGGCTACATTAACCGTCCCGCTTCGCAGCCCGGTTTCTTGTCCCCCTCCGAATGTAATATTATGTACTGTACGACGTGATTTTAAATACAGTAGTCCAACACCTTTTAAACCATGAAACTTATGCGCAGAGATTGAATAGCTGTCAACCTTGGTCAAATTAATTTTTTCTTTTATAACCCCTTGTACACCATCAACATGAAAATGTACTTTCGGATAATCTTCTAATATCTTGATTATCTGTTCTATAGGTTGCACTGCACCAAAGATATTATTAACATGCATAACACTCACTAAAATTGTTTCTTTTGTTAATAAAGATTTAAAATGCTCAAGATTGATAAATCCATGTTTATCAACATCAACATAATCAAGAACGAAACCTCGATGTTCTAATTCTCTAAACGTTTCTAATACAGATGGATGTTCAATTTTAGAAACAATAATACGATTACCAAAATCTTTTTTATGTTCTACGCTTCCCAATAAAGCAATATTATTACTCTCCGTTGCACATGATGTAAAATATAAAGTATCGCTATCAACACCCAACAAACTTGCTATTTGTTCACGTGCAGCCGTTAATAATTTATTAGCAGTTTTTCCATATTTATTAATACTGGCAGGATTGCCGAAATATGTGCTGTTAATTTCAACAAATGTTTTTAAAACCTCTTCATATGGTTTTGTTGTTGCACAATTATCTAAATATATCATATTATTTCCTTTCAATATATTTCTTTACTAATTCATTAATTACTATAAAAGTATATAACAAATAATACGTTTTATCAATAGTAGTCAATTAAAACAAATATAACTATATAAATATAGATTTTTTATAAAATTAAATTTTTATTATCAAAAAACATAAATCATAAAATAAAATAGCACTAGGAACAATAATCTATGTGCTATCTTATCTAAGCTATTTTTCATTATTTACAACATCTTTTAAAATTTGATCCCATTTAGGAAGATTTCTATCTATTCTAATAGCTCTTTCACCATTAATTTTTAAAATACTATGTGAAGATGAAGCTAGAATAATAACTTCTTCATTGATTAGAAATTCATAGGAAAAAATCGTTTTAACACCGTTATGTTTATCAATCCATACTTTTATAAAGATATCTTGGTTTTCAAATTTAATATTTTTTCTTATTGAATATTTTACTTCAATATCGGCATAATATAAATCATACTCTATAAGACTATCAATATTAATCCCTAAACTACTAAAAAAATGTTTTTTAGCAAGATTAAGCCATTCATAAATATATTTATTATCTAAATATCCCGATTTATTAAAAAATTTCTTTTCCAATTTGAATTTTATAATTTTTTCATACATATTATCTCTCCTTAGCGATTAAATTAGAAATAGAGTTCATTAAAATCTCTGTTATTTCATCATGAGTTTTACCAGATTCTTTTAATGCCGTGGCATCTATTTCATCACCCACAACTATCTTTATCCTAGAAAATAATCTAAAATTCTTATTAGGTATTATAGCAAACGGTAATATTTTTGTTTTTGCCCTTGTCGCTATAAATGATGCTCCGTTATGTGTTTCACCCAAACTAAGCTCTTTAGATTTAGAACGAGTTCCTTCCGGAAATATTCCGACTACTTCTCCTTCTTTTAATAATTTTATACTCTTATTTATTGCCGTTTTATCAAATGTTCCTCTTTTAATCGGTATAGCACCTGTTGACTCTAATGCCTGCTTTACAAAAAATATTTTAAACAATTCTTCTTTTGCAATAAAACGAATATTTTTCGTGAAAAATGCCGGAAATAAAAGCGGATCGTGATTACTCAAATGATTCCCGGAAATAACTATTCCTTTAGCATTTTCAATTTTTGAACCATTTATTATTGTTACCTTGTAAAATATCCTATAATAAATCGACAGTAATATTTTTATAAATTTATACATAAATACACTTCCTCTAATTTAAAACATTTTTAATAAGTGAAACTATTTTCTCTACAACTTCATCTATAGATAAATCCGTTGTATCAATTAAAATTGCAGAATTAACTTTTACAAGAGGAGCGATTTCTCTATTTTCATCTTGATAATCACGTGCTGCAATGTCTTTCATAACATTTTTAAAATCAACGTCTGTAATACCTTGTTTTTTAAAATCAAGAACTCTTCGTCTCGCTCGTTCTTCTACACTTGCCGTTAAAAATATTTTCACATCGGCATTAGGTAAGACAACAGATGCAATATCTCTACCATCCATTATTATATTACCTACCTTTGATAAATTTCTTTGACTATCAATTAGAAAACTACGTACAGCGGGAGATTTTGAAAATAAAGATGTATATTTCGATACTTTTGCCGTTCTTATTTTACCACTTACGTCTTCGTTATTTATAAAAACATGCTGAATTCCTTTTATAAATTTAACTTCAAAATTAACTCGTTTTAATAATTCAACTATTTTTTCCTCGCATAATTCAGTTAAATTATTTTCTAAAAAATTATATGTTAATGCTCTATACATAGCACCAGTATCAACATAATTAAATCCTAATTTGTCAGCAACCAACTTAGTTATTGTACTTTTCCCCGATCCTGCCGGCCCATCAACAGCTACTGATATATATTTCATTTTATACCTCACGAAAATTTACTTTTATTTCTCCTAAAATTAATTAGAAATCTAAACAATTAATATTATAACATATACCACATTTAATCTCTAGTTTAATAATAATTTTATCTTAAATTAAATATAGGAGACGGTTAAAAAAATACATTTTTTATTCCGCTCCTACAAGATTTCTGATTAACCTTTATAATAAATCCTTAGAATTTTATTTTTTCAGAAATATATTCTTTAAGTTCACTTATTGGAAGACGAGTTTGTTCCATGGTATCACGATCACGAATTGTAACCATTCCATCATTTTCTGATTCGAAATCATATGTTATACAAAATGGAGTTCCTACTTCATCTTGTCGTCTGTAACGTTTACCTATAGAACCCGTTTCATCAAAATCCACCATAAAATCAGCTGATAATTCTTTATATATTTCCTCAGCTTTATTACTTAATTTTTTAGAAAGTGGTAATACAGCCGCTTTAAACGGTGCTAACACCGGATGAAATTTAAGCACTGTACGAGTATCATTTTCTCCAACCTGTTCTTCATTATACGCATCACATAAAAATGCTAATAAAACCCTATCAACTCCGACAGATGGTTCAATACAATATGGAATATACTTTTCTTTTGTTGATAAATCCTGATATGACAAGTCTTGACCTGAATATTCCATATGTTGTTTTAAATCATAATCTGTTCTATCGGCAACACCCCAAAGTTCTCCCCAACCAAATGGGAATTTAAACTCTATATCGGTTGTTGCATTTGAGTAATGTGATAATTCTTCTTTTTCATGATCACGTAAACGAATATTCTCTTTTGTCATCCCTAGATCTAGTAACCATTTTTCACAATAATTACGCCAGAAAGAGTGCCACTCTAAATCTTCACCGGGCTGACAGAAAAATTCAAGTTCCATTTGTTCAAACTCACGAGTTCTGAAAATAAAATTACCGGGTGTAATTTCATTACGAAATGATTTACCGATTTGTCCGATACCAAACGGAAGTTTTTTACGCATACTACGTTGAACATTTTTGAAATTAACAAAGATTCCTTGTGCAGTTTCCGGACGCAAATAAATTTGACTTGTAGCATTTTCTACAACACCTTGATTTGTTTTAAACATAAGATTAAATTGTCTTATATTTGTAAAATCATGTCCACCACACTCAGGACACTTAATTTGTTCACGTTTTATAATATTTTCCAATTCTTCAAATGGTAATCCATCTACAATTACATCTTCATTTTTTTCATTAAAGTAGTATTCTTCAATTAATTTATCAGCTCGTAATCTTGATTTACAAATTTTACAATCCATCATCGGATCACTAAAATTACCAATATGCCCTGATGCTTCCCAAGTACGTGGATTCATGAAAATAGCAGCATCTAATCCCACATTATATGATGATTCTTGTATAAATTTTTTCCACCATGCTTTTTTTATGTTATTTTTCAACTCAACACCTAGCGGACCATAGTCCCATGTATTGGCTAGACCACCATAAATTTCAGAACCCTGAAATACAAAACCTCTATTTTTTGCTAAAGATAATATTTTTTCCATTTTTATTTCCTCCTAAAATTAAAATATTAAATATAAAAAACCCTAGATATGCTAGGCATATCTAGGGACGAAAATTCTCCGCGGTTCCACCCTGATTAGTAAAAACTCAACTCATTTTTAGTATTAAATTTTATTAATGCCATTTTTAAATTATTGATCTTTCACCATCATCAACTCGCTTTAATATAGATATTTTACCATTTATTAACTAAAGTTTCAAGTAATTGCAGTAATTTTATAAACAAAATATTTATATTAATTATTTGTAGTTTTTATTTAATACAAATTTTTATTCTATTATACCTTTGAATCTTAAGTAGTTTTCGTAATCCATCTCTTTATTAATTACTCCATTCGGTGTTAACTCTATTACTCTATTAGCAATCGTTTGAATAAACTCATAGTCATGTGATGTAAAAATTACAGAACCTTTGAACTGTATAATTCCCTCATTAACCGCTGTAATTGATTCCAAATCAAGGTGATTGGTTGGTTCATCAAGTAAAATAACATTAGCTTTTGATAACATCATTTTAGATAACATACAACGCATTTTCTCTCCACCTGATAACACATGAGCTTTTTTCAATGCTTCTTCACCCGAAAACAACATTCTTCCTAAAAATGAACGTAAGTAAGCCTCTGATTCCTCTTCCGGTGAGGCATATTGTCGTAACCACTCGACTAACGAAAGCTTTAACCCCTCAAAATATTCCGTATTATCCTTTGGCATATAACTACGTGATGTCGTAATACCCCATTTTACAGTCCCGTTATCCGGTTCTAATTCACCGGCTAAAATTTTTAACAACGTAGTTTTCTCCATCTCATCACCTAATAAAATAACTTTATCATTCGGATTTACTGTAAAACTAATATTGTTTAATACTTTTTTGCCGTCAATTATTTTACTAACACCATCAACAATTAATAGATCATTACCAATTTCTCTATCCGGTGTAAAGCGAACGAATGGATAACGTCGACTGCTTGGCTTAATATCCTCAAGTGTAATTTTTTCCAACATTTTTTTTCTGCTGGTTGCTTGTTTTGATTTTGAAGCATTTGCAGAAAAGCGGGCGATAAAATCTTGAAGTTCTTTAATTTGCTCTTCTTTTTTCTTATTAGAATCTTCTGCCATACGACGTGCTAATTGACTTGAATGGTACCAAAAATCATAATTACCAACATATAGTTGAATTTTACCAAAATCTAAATCACAAATATGAGTACAGATATTATTTAGGAAATGTCTATCATGGCTGACTACGATAACCGTATTTTCAAAATTAATTAAAAATTCTTCTAACCATTTTATAGCACTGATATCAAGACCGTTGGTCGGCTCATCAAGTAACAATACATCCGGATTACCAAATAACGCCTGTGCCAATAATACTTTTACCTTAATCGCATTATCCAATTCCCCCATCAGCATATGATGATATTCAACACCAATTCCAAGACCTTCTAATAATTGGGCGGCGTCACTTTCAGCATTCCAACCGTCCATCTCCGCAAATTCTCCTTCAAGTTCCGCCGCAATAATACCATCTTCTTCAGTAAATGGATCTTTCATATAAATTTCATTTTTTCGATTCAAAACACTCCATAATTTCTCATGACCCATCATTACAACATCAATAACTTGATTTTCCTCATAAGCAAAGTGATTTTGACGCAATACCGCAAGGCGTTCTCCTTTTCCTAGTGATACATACCCTTGTTGAGAATCAAGCACTCCCGAAAGTAATTTTAAAAATGTTGTCTTGCCCGCTCCGTTAGCCCCAATAAGACCATAACAATTACCATTTGTAAATTTAATATTAACATCTTCAAACAGTTTTCTATCTGCAAAACGTAAACTTAAATTTGTTACTTGTAACATTCTTCTCTCCTTTATTAATAATTGACAAGCTCACCACAATTATTGATGAGCTTATCAATCTTTATTATTTATTTTCTTCTTTTTTACTAACACTTGCAATTAAATTTTCAATGTGGAGTGCGTACTCACTTGTTGTATCGTATTCAAAAATAAGTTCTGGAAATTTTCTTATTTTTATTTTTTTTGCTACTTCACTTTTTACAAAACCTTTAATTTTCGCAAGAGAATTTTTTGTTTTTTCTTTCTCTTTTTCCCCGCCTAATACGGTGTAGTAAACTTTCGCTTGGGAGTAATCTCCTGTCAAAACAACTTCTGTTACAGTTACAAATCCTAAGTTATGATTTTTTACTTTTGTGGTTAATACATAAGTAATTTCTTTTTTGATTTGCTCGGCAAGTCTATTGACCCTTACTTCTGACATATACTATTACCTCCTATTTTTTTACTTCTTCCATTATATATACTTCAAAGACATCCCCTTCTTTAATATCATTAAAGTTCTCTACGGTCATACCACATTCATAACTACTTTGAACCTCTTTGACATCATCTTTAAAACGTCTTAATGTATCAATTTCTCCTTCATAAATAACTACGCTATCACGAATAACACGTACTTTCCCATCACGTGATACCTTTCCTTCTGTCACATAAGCTCCCGCAATAGTACCAACTTTTGATACTTTGTATACTTGTCTTACTTCAGCAAGCCCAATTACTTTTTCTACAAACTCTGGATCTAAAAGACCGGTCATAGCAGACTCAATTTCTTCAATTACTTTGTAAATAATACTGTGCAAACGAATATCAACTTGTTCAGTTTGTGCCATTTGTTTAGCATTATTATCAGGGCGTACATTAAAGCCAATTACTACAGCTTTAGAAGCTATTGCTAATGTAATATCAGATTCGTTAATAGCTCCAACTCCTGTGTGAATAATACGTACATTAACACCCTCTACATCAATTTTTGCAAGTGACATGGCTAAGGCTTCCACAGAGCCCTGCACATCCGCTTTAATAATAATATTAAGATCTTTCATTTCACCTTGTTTCATTTGTTCAAACAAGGTATCTAATGATACAGCAGAATTTGCTTGACGTGTTGTTTCAATGTATTGTTGTTGGCGAATTTCACCAATATGACGAGCAGTTTTTTCATCACCGAACACAACAAATCTATCTCCGGCATTCGGGACATCTTGAAGCCCTGTAATTTCTACCGGTGTAGACGGTTTTGCTGTTTGAATATTTTTATTGCGATCATTAATCATAGCGCGAACACGACCAAAAGTATTACCGACAACCAACGGGTCACCAACGTTCAGACTTCCGTTTTGAACTAATAACGTAGCTACTGCACCACGTCCTTTATCCAATTTTGCCTCAATTACCGTACCTAGTGCAAGACGGTTCGGATTTGCTTTTAGTTCTTGCATTTCTGTTACTAATAAAATATTTTCTAACAATTCATCAATACCGTCACCTTTTAATGCAGAAATAGGTACAAAGATAGTATCTCCACCCCAATCTTCCGGAATTAGACCATATTCAACTAATTCATTCATTACGCGATCCGGATTAGCCTGCGGTTTATCCATTTTATTAACAGCCACGATAATAGGCACATCAGCTGCTTTTGCATGGTTTATGGCTTCAATAGTTTGAGGCATAACACCATCATCAGCGGCTACTACCAAAATAGTCACATCTGTAATTTTTGCTCCCCTTGCGCGCATAGTTGTAAAGGCTGCATGTCCCGGTGTATCTAAAAATGTAATTTTTTTATTTTTTGCTCGAACTTGGTATGCTCCAATATGTTGAGTAATACCACCGGCTTCTCCTGCTGTTACATGAGTATTTCTAATAGTATCCAGTAATGTGGTTTTACCATGATCGACATGCCCCATAATTGTAACAATTGGCGCACGCTCTTTTAAATCTTTTTCTTCATCTTCCGCCTCAAAGTATAAATCTAAATCTTCTTTATTAATTTCTACTTCTTCTTGAATTTCTTTACCATAGTCAATGGCAATTAATTCGATTTGTTCCAATGTTAATGACTGATTAATGTTTGCCATTATTTTAAGTTCCATAAATAACTTTTTAATTAATTCGGTTGAATTAATATTTAGTATTGTTGATAATTCTCCAACTGTCATCCCGTCTTTTACTAAAATTGTATCTTCAGAAATTGTTTCTTCTGTCGGTACTTCTATAATAGCCGGTTGTTGTTTTTGAGATTTTTTTATACGTTCTTTTTTGTTTTTATTTTTTTTCTTTTTACTTTTTTTACTTTCTTGTTCTACTTGTTGGTTAATATTTTTTTGTTTGTTATTTTTCTTTTGAGGCTTATTTTCTTTTTTAATCTGTTTTTTAGTATCTGTTTTCTTTTTAAAAATACTGTCTAATTTCTCTAACCCCTCTTGTGTTAACATTGACATATGATTAGATACTTCGATATTAGCCTCTTTTAGTATATTTATTAATTCTTTTGATTGTTTTCCGATTTCTTTGGCATATTCATATACTCTGACTTTTTTCATTACTGTCGTCCTCCTTCTTTCAATAATTGTTTAAACTTTTTTATAAATCCGTCATCTGTTATTCCTACAGCTACTCTATTATCACGACCAATAGCAGCACTAATTTGTTCTACTGTGGAAAAAGTTACGTTTTCTATTTTATAAAAATTTGATTTATCTTCTAATTTCTTTTTAGTATTTGCCCCACAGTCTTTGGCAATAATTAATAATTTTATTTTTTTATTTTTAAGATTTTTTACTATTAAATCTTCTCCGGTAACCAGTTTTCCTGCACGTTGCATTAAACCTAATAAATTAAATACTTTGTTCATTATTTTTGTGGTATTGACTTTCTATATATTAATCTAATAACTTCCTTATATATTGGTTCCATTTCTTCCGAGGTTGCACTGAAAAATTTTTCTAATTGTTTTTTTTCTTGTGCTTTTTGAATTACTTCTAAATCTGATACAACATATGCGCCACGTCCGGCTTTTTTACCTGTTGGATCAACGGAAACTTCCCCTTCTTTATTTTTTACTATTCTCAATAGCTCTTTTTTGGGGAACATTTCATTTGTTAAAATACATCTTCTTGTTGGAATTTTTCTCTTTTTCATAGTACCACCTCAATTATTCAACTGCTTTTATATCAATTTTCCATCCTGTTAATTTTGCAGCTAAACGGACATTCTGCCCTTTTTTACCAATAGCTAACGATAATTGATCTTCATTTACTTTAACATTAGCAACTTTTTCCTCTTCATCAATAATAATTTCCTCAACATTAGCCGGAGCTAAAGCATTAGTAATAAATTTAATAGGATCCGAATCCCAAGTTATAATATCTATTTTCTCACCATTTAATTCATCAACAATTATTTTTACACGTTCACCTTTATTTCCTACACATGATCCTACCGGATCTATGTTCTTATCTTCAGTATAAACAGCGATTTTTGTTCTATCTCCTGCCTCACGCGAAATACTTTTAATTTCTACAACGCCGCTGTAAATTTCCGGTACCTCTTGTTCAAATAGACGACGAATAAATTCTGGATGCGAACGTGATGCAAGAACATGCGGTTTACTTCCACGTGTTGGATTATCTACCTTGGCGATATATACTTTAATTGGAGATTGAGGAACATAAATTTCACCTTTTACCCTTTCATTCTCTCCTAAAATAGCTTCGATTTTCCCAAGCTTCACATAAACATAGCGTGTATCAATTCTATCGACTGTTCCCGATAATATTTCTCCTTCATATTCACTATATTCTTTATATAAAATTTCTTTTTCAGCCTCTCGTAATCTTTGTAGTAATGCTTGTTTTGCTGCTTGTGCACCCACTCTACCAAAATCATTAGGAAAATCTTCTTCTTCATAAATATCCCCTACTTCGTAAGCTGGATTTATTTTTAAAGCATCTTCTAATGCAAATTCAATTCTATCATCATATACTTCTTCAACAACATCTTTTCTTATAATAAATTTATAGTCACCGGTTGTTCTGTTAAAATCTACTCTAACATTTTTTGCTGCATTAAAATTTTTCTTATATGCTGATAATAACGCTAATTCAATAGCCTCTACTAATATATCTTCAGAAATTCCTTTTTCTTGTTCAATTAATTTTATAGCTTTAAGCAAATCCTTGCTCATTTTTTTATTCTCCTTTTTTTATTAAAATTTTACAGCTAATCTAATTTTAGCAATTTTTTCATAATTAATCTTTGTTTTTTTTACACGAGCTTTATCCTTATACTCAATCGCTATTTCATTATCAACGACTTCCAATATGTCACCATAAAACTCTTTTTGATTATCAATTTTTTCGTAAGTTTTAATATAAACATGTTTTCCTACAGAATTAGCCACTTCTATTAAACTACGTAAATCTCTTTCTATACCGGGAGAAGATACTTCTAAATAATATTTATCACTAATAAAATCTTCCTTATCCAATTCAAGTGCAAGCCGTTCACTCAATACTACACAATCATCAAGTGTAAGTCCACCGTCTTTATCAAAATAAACACGTAAGAAATACTCATTACCTTCCTTAACATATTCAACATCATAAAGAGAATATTCAGTATCCTTAGTTTGTTCGTCGGAAATTGCTTTTACCTTTTCGACAATACTCATAATAAACACCTCTCAATCTTCATTTAATAATTTTTCACTATATAATAATACTGTTGAAATAAATATAGTTTTTTATCCAATATAAAAGAGCGGAGAACTTTCAAAATTCACCACCCTTTCGGTAATTTATTTCAATACAAATATAATTGTAACATAATAATATACAAAAATCAAATTTTTATATATTATTCTGCACGTATGACCTCAATTTTATACCCGTCCGGATCTTTTATAAAATAATAACTCGGCGGGAATCCCGGTAATCCTTTTAAATCAGTAACATCATACCCAGCTTCAACATGCTTTGTATGCAATTTTTCCAGATTGTCAACAGATATAGCAATATGTCCATATCCGTTACCTAAATCATATGAATCGTGATCATAATTATATGTCAATTCCAATTCATAGTTGGAATTAGGTAAAGTTAGATATACTAATGTAAACTTATATTCCGGAAAATCCCTTACTCTACTCTTTTTAAAATCAAATGCTTCTACATAAAATTTTATTGATTTTTCCAAATCAGCGACTCTGTAACAAGTATGAATCATTGTTTGTACCATGATAATACTCCTTTTATTATAATATTGTCCATCCTAAAGCAATCGAACCAATTCCTAAATGTGTAGAAATAACAGGACTAATTTCAGCTATTTCCATTTCTACACCAACATAATTATCTTTAATATAATCCCTTATTTCTATTGCGTTATTTGGAGAATCAATATGGAGAATACATACTCGAATATTCTCTCCCTTATTCTCCCTATAAAATTCATCAAAAAGTTCTAATATTCTAGAAACTCCCTTTTTATAAGTACGAATTTTTTGGAATGGAACTATCACCTTATTTTCAAAATGTAAAATCGGTTTTACTTGTAACAAGTTCCCCACCAAAGCTTGCGCTCCATTCAAGCGACCACCACGCTGAAGATGTGATAAATCATCAACCATAAAATATGCCTTAGAAACTTTTTTCATATCATTTAATGCACTAATTATTTCTTTAGGTTTTTTACCTTCTTTTATTAGTTTAGCTGCTTTTATGGCGTAATATCCCTCAGGTAAACACGATATCTCTGAATCAAATGGATAAACATTAATGCCATCAACCATTAATCCTGCCACTGAGTAAGAAGAAAATGTTCCACTAATACCGCTTGACAAGGCTATCGAAATGACATCTGTATATCCCTCTTTTTTTAATTTCTCCAAACAAGCTACTACTTCTCCTATCGCAGGTTGTGAAGTAGTAGGAAATGCGTTATTAGGATTTTTCAAATACTCATTATATTTTTCCACAGGCATATCCACAATTTCTTTATAAGAAGTTCCATCTATAATTATATTAAGAAAAATTGTACGGATATCCAATTCTTTTTTTATTTCTTCCGGAAGATATGCCGTAGAGTCCATCATAATTGCTATTTTTTCCACTCTATTTAGCGACTATCAAAAGATAGCTTTTCCTTTCCTAGAATTTTTCCACATTATAAAGTTCTAATTCAACTTTAGTTTCTCTTCCCATAAGTTCAATCATAACATCAACCTTGTAGTTAGATAAATCCAAATGAACTACTTTTCCTTCCATATCTACAAATGGCCCGGAAATAACACGAACATGATCTCCAATTTCTATATCTACATCTACTACGCTAGATAATCCCATTTGTTGTAAAATAAAGTTAATTTCTTCCGGCAATAATGGGCTTGGTTTAGTCCCTCCACCATGTGAACCGACAAAACCTGTTACTCCCGGAGTATTCCTTACAACAAACCAAGAATCATCTGTCATTACAAGTTCTACAAGGACATATCCCGGAAAAGTTTTTCTATTAACTTCTTTTCTCTTTCCAGTCGGTGTAACAATAATTTCTTTTTCTTCCGGAACAACTATTCTAAAAATTTTGTCTTCCATATTTAAAGATTCTACACGTTTTTCTATATTGTCTTTTACTTTATTTTCATATCCTGAATATGTATGAATAACATACCATTCTTTTGTTACTGTATCGCTCATAACAACCTCTCTTATCTGCTAAAATGTCTAATTCCAGCCGTTATTCCTAAATCAACTATGTAGCTGAACATCATCAATATCCCAACTACAACTATAACTATCAATGTTTTTCTAACAAGTTCATTTAACGTCGGCCAACTAACTTTTTTCATTTCAGAAACTACATTTTTTAGAAATCTTACCATTAATTGCACTCCTCCTTTTAGAAATTTTCCATATCTAATAAATTATAACACAGTATAATCTATAAGTCTATATATTCCAATCATATTAAATCATCTACGCTGTGTAACATTATATCAAATTTTATAACTATTCGCAACACGTTACTATAATTAGTAAGTATAAAAATTTATTTACTAAATATTAACACCACTTTCCAACACCATATTTCATCCATAATTATAAAATACTAAATTATGGGTTGTCTTTTATCAAATTTTTTACCAACCCATTCCTTATTCATTATAAACTTTCTTTTTATTTCATCATACCTGCTTGTAGCTGATACATTTTATAATATGTTCCTTGTTTTTCCAACAGTTGTTTATGAGTACCAGATTCAATAATTGTACCTTTATCAAGCACATAGATACAATTTGCATCTTGAATAGTTGATAATCTATGTGCTATTGCTATAGTAGTACGACCTTTTCTCATTTTTGCAAGTGATCGTTGAATTGTTTCTTCTGTTCCCGAATCAATATTAGCTGTTGCTTCATCTAATATTAAAATTTTAGGTTTAAGAGCAACTGTTCTTGCAAAAGCAAGTAATTGACGCTCCCCGCTTGAAAAAGTTGAACCACGTTCCGCTACTTTGTTTTGATACTTATCAGGGAGTTTTTCTATAAATTCGTCGGCATCTACAAATTTAGCCGCTTCTTGTACATCAGAAATTGTTAAATTATCTTGATACATCTTTATATTACTTTCTATTGTTCCATGATATAAAAAAGGCTCTTGCAACACTAAACCAATGTTTTTTCGCAATTCACTCATTGAATATTCTTTTATATTTTGTCCATCAATGAGTATTTCTCCATGTTTAAATTCATAAAAACGTAAAAATAAATTTATTATTGATGACTTCCCTGAACCTGTTGAACCGACAAAGGCAATTGTTTCTCCTTTATTAACTTTAAATGAAATATTTTTAAGAACATCTTTTTTACCGTCATAAGAAAAACTTACGTTTCTAAATTCAATATTCCCACATTTTATTTTATAATCTTTATCTTGTTGTTTGGGTTCATAATCTTCATTATCAATTAATTCAAATACACGTTTAGCCGCAATAATTGACGCTTGAAGAACAGAAAAGTTTTGCATAAGTTCTATTAAAGGATTAAACAACTGATTAGTATATTGTATAAAAGCGTAAATTAACCCTGCACTAAAAATTGAATTTTGCCATGTGAAACCGAAATAAGATAAAATTACCGCATAAGCCAACACTTTAAAAAGCGCCATTGCCGGACGTAGAAACAAAGTGTCTACCACTAACCATTTATCTGTATAATATAAATGTTCTCTGTTAATTTCTTCAAATTCTGATAATAATCTATTTTCTTGATTAAAAACCTGAATTATTCTCATTCCTTCTATGCTTTCAGACAATCTGCTATTCAAAGAACTTAACTTTTCCCTTGTAATGGCCACTAATTTACCGGATATTCTTTGATAAAAATATATTGATCCTAACATTATCGGAATAAATATAATCATCAAAACGGTAAGTTGAACACTTAATGTCAACATAGTGGTAATTGTTACAGTAAACATTAATATCGAATTCAAAAAATTAGAAAAAATGGTTCCAAACATATCAGCTACAGCTTGAGTATCATTCGTTACTCTTGATACCACAGCCCCAACGGGTGTTTTATCAAAATAAGCCATCCCAAGTTTTTGAAGATGTTCAAAACTTTCATTTCTTAAATCTCTTACAACACTTTGAGCCACCTTTGCAAAGAAATATTCACCAATAAAAGATAAAATAACACGAAGTAAAAACAATCCATAATAAACTATTAGAAGATAAATCCCTGATCCGGCTAAAGTTTTTGTTATATAGTTATCTATGTAATATCTAGCAATCAACGGAATTGCGGTTGTTATCAATGTCGTAGATAATATAAAAAATAATGCTACTAATGTTAAAACTTTATATCTTAACATATAACCAAGCAATCTGAAAAATACTGATTTTGTTTTCATTATAGATACTCTCCTTTCAGTTTTTCCTCTAGTTGCTGGTTGTTGTACGTTTCTTTATACCAACCATCTTTACTTAATAGTTCTTCATGTGTACCACGCTCAATAATTTCACCTTCACTCATAACCAGTATTAAATCAGCATGAACTACCGCTGATAAACGATGAGCTGTAATTATCGTCGTTTTACCTTTTCGTTCTTCTTTTAAATTATTTAAAATTATATTTTCCGTTTTAGCATCAACCGCTGATAACGAATCATCTAATATCAAAATCTCAGGACTCATTATTAAAGCTCTACTCATTGCCAAGCGTTGCTTTTGTCCACCGGAAAGTGAAATTCCTTTTTCTCCAATAATTGTATCGAAACCATCAGTCATATTTATTATATCTTCATATACTCCACACAACTTTGCAACATTTTCTACTTGTTTATCTGTAAAATTATTATCCGCAAAACGAATATTTTCTTTAATACTCATGGCAAAAAGCATCTGCTCTTGAGGAACATAACCCATTAGGCTTCGTAAATCACTCAGTTTATATTTTTTTATATTAATATCATCTATCTTAATCTCACCTTTTTTTACATCATATTCCCTTAGAAGTAATTTTAGTAAAGTCGTCTTACCTGAACCCGTCACACCAACAATACCAAGCGTTTGCCCTTTACTTAAAGTAAAATTAATATTAGATAGCACCTGTTTATCTGAATAAGAAAAACTCTCTATATTATATTCTATTCTCATACCTTGCGGTTTATAACGTACATTCTCTGTTTCTACAACCTCACTTCGTTCAGCAAGTAAATTTTCTATACGAGAATAAGAAACTTCTCCTCGTTCCGCTATATAAAATAAATAACCGATTGCTTGAAGCGGCCAAATAAGCATATCTAAATATGTTATAAATGTTATCAATTCTCCAACGGTTAAATTACCACGATGAATAAAAATTCCTCCGAATACCAAAGTTAGCATATAAGAAAAACCGATAAATATCAAAACCATTGGACTAAACAAAGCACTATATCTGGCTGCTGTAATATTTTTATCAAATACTACAGCATTTATTTTATTAAAAGATATGCTCTCACTTTTTTGATAACCGAAAGATTTTGTCACCCTAACACCGGATACACTCTCTTGTACTTTATTATTTAAGTCTGAAAATGCTTCCTGTGAATCCCTAAAACTCCTATGACTTTTTTTTGCCAATTTCCCTGTGAAATACGCTAAAAACGGGAGTGGAATAATCGCTATTAGTGTTAATTTAGCGTTTAACATAAAAAACATTGAAAACAATGTAACAAGTGCTGTTATGCTCGCATCAACGGCAGACATAACACCTACACCGCTCGCCATAGATACAGCATTTACATCATTTGTTGCATGAGCCATCAAATCCCCAGTACGATATTTTTGGTAAAATGATGGTGACATTTTTGTAAAATGCTGAAATAATCTGAAACGTAAAATTCTTGCAAGATTATTAGCGGCACCAAAAATACATATTCTCCATACATATCTTAATCCGTACATAATAAAAGCGGAAGCGATTAGATAAATTAAATTTACAATTAATTCATTAGACGTTAATGTTTTTTCCCCTATTGAATCTACTACATTTCCAATCACTTTAGGAGGAATTAAATTAAAAATACTAACAAATCCCAGAGATAATATTCCGATTATATATCTTTTCTTTTCTAATTTAAAAAACCAGCTTAAACGTTTTGCAAAATTCATATAATTCCTTTCAATAATGATACTTTCATCATTTCTTTCGTATTTTAGTTATGAAAAAGATCATTTTAAACTAAGTTATTTGAAAATTGAACTTTCTAATAATAACTTATAAAATATTTAATATTTTCTAAACTACGTAATTTTTAATAATAATGTATCCATAATTATAGCATATATCTATTTTGGTTTCATTAGTCTTTTTTGAAAAAATTTTCAATGGAAAATAAACAATTAATTTGGAAATTTTCTACTAATTTTATATATTCTACACATAATTAATAAACTATTCATTATTCTATAATTTTTAATATTTGTACCAAAAAATACTTTATATCCTTATAATATTATTATAAATTTTTCCTTTATTAAAAATTAATCTTTATCAAATGCTATATATTTTTTATTGTAAGATTTTTAGTATCGTATTATAATTATAAATAATAATTATTGGAGGTAAACTATAATGAAACTATACTTGGCAGGTGCATTATTCAATGAAGCGGAAGTCGCTCAACGTCTTAAAGAAGGACGTTTACTAAAAGAACATTTTAAAAATAAACTAACAATTTACAACCCTATTGAACAGCCCTTTAACGAAAATAAACAATCACTACCAACGCCACAAGATATTTTTACAGGGGATACTATAGCAGTAAAAGAATGTGATATTTTTCTTGCCGACGTTACAAATGAGGATAGTGGTGTAATGGTTGAACTCGGTTTAGCAATCGCCCTAGAGAAAAAAATTATTGCAATCAATTCGGATATAAGACTAAAATCTTCAAATAAATACAGTATCCCCAGCTACGCTATGAATCACTATGTTCTCGGCGGGATATTAAAACATGGTAAATTAGTATATAATTTCCAAGAAGCAATAGAGGAATTAGATAACTTATTTTGTTTAAAAGCATAAAGCTAATAAATTTAATCTAAAAATTAAAAATTTTAATAGAATTTGTTATGCGTAGCGGTTTATCGATTTGGGAATTTACTTTAAAGAACTTTTCCTAAATCTAATAAACTGTGCGAAGCAATTCTAAAAAACTGATTTCTAATAAAATTACGATTTTTTAATCGCTATATATTTACATATAATCTAACGCTGAATTATCTATCGTTATTGTTATTTTTTGTGTAGCATAGCTTTCTTCAAAATAATTATTAATATATTTCAAAAGTGGATAAAGTTTTTTATAATCAACTTCTTGAAATCTAATAGCTATGTTAAATTTATACTCGTTATTTATTTTATAAAATATACTTTTATTTGGTCCAAGAATATTTTTATCACCGTATTTTTCTTTTAAAAAATTATAAATTGATTTCGCAACAAAACTCACCTTTTCTTCGTCGTATCCTTTTATGGTAATAAACGAAATATTACAAAACGGTGGATAATTTATTAATTTTCTCCTTTTTAATTCGTAATTATAAAAATCTTTATAACTATGTTTTATAGCAAAGTCAATAATACTACTGGAAACATTAGTTTGAAAAATTACTTCCCCCGTTTTTTCACTTCTCCCCGCTCTTCCTGCCGTTTGCACAAGAAGTTGGAATAGTTTTTCATTTGCTTTAAAACTGGGAATAGCGATAAGAGAATCTATTGATAAAACTCCTACTAAAGTTATATTTGGAAAATCCAATCCTTTTGAAATCATTTGTGTACCTAAAAGTATGTCCGATTTATGCTCTCTAAAATCCGTAAGGAGTTTTTCGTAAGCACCTTTTTTCCCCGTAGTATCTGAATCCATTCTTGTAATTCTAACATCTTCTATATTTTCCCTTAAATATTCTTCAACACGTTGAATACCATAATTCCCGGATACAAGTTCCGGATTGTCGCAACATTTTTTTATATTTGCTATTTTTTTATGAAAACCGCAAAAATGACATCTCAATGAATTATCATGTTTATGATAGTTTAAACTTATATCACAATTTTCACAAGTATACATATGACCGCAAGAAAAACAACGAATATAGTTTGTATATCCACGCTTATTCATAAGAAGTAAAATTTGTTCATTCTTTGAAATTTTTTCTTTTATTTTGTTCAATAATTTTTTAGAAATTACCTCTTCTTTATCATGAACATGAAGTACCTCTACTTTAGGCAATACATTATTAAATCTTTGTGTTAATGTTAATAAATTGTTGGGGTTATTTTTTTCAAAACGATAATATAAATCAATAGATGGTGTAGCACTGGCATACACTACACTGCACTTATTATAAATCGCACGTTTCTTTGCAATATCTTTTGCTTCATAACGTGGATTATCTGACTGTTTATAACTATTCTCATGTTCCTCATCAATAATAATAAGTCCTAATTTTTCAAACGGTGCAAAAATCGCCGAACGGGTTCCAAGACAAATTTTTGCCTTACCGTCTTTAATTTTCTTCCATTCTAAAAATTTTTCTCGTGCTGTCAATCTTGAATGAATTACCACAACATTATTTCCGAAAATTTTTTTAAATTTTTTCTCAATCTGTGGTGTTAAAATAATTTCAGGAACAAGGATTATAGCCTCTTTCCCAAGATTTAAAACTTCTTCAACCAATTTCAAATAAATTTCTGTTTTTCCTGAACCGGTGATACCATGGAGTAAATATTCATTAAATTTATTTTTATCTAAATTACACTGAATTTTATCAAAAATTTCTTTTTGATAAATACTTAATTTATTTAGATTTGTATAGTTGCCATCCATTTTTTCTTCTTTTTCAATTTCAACTATTTTTATAATATTATTATCTAAAAGTTTCTTAACTACCGAAACTCCAATATCCAAGATTTCCTTTACTTTATTTTTTTTAATCTTTTTATTTTGTTTTAAATATGCTACTAAAATTTTCTGTTTTTGAGTAAGTTTCTTATCATGATAATCTGCTAACTCCAAAAATAATTCAATTTCTTTATTGTTATTTTCTTTTATTTTACTAATTAATTTTATAGCTTTTACCGACAGTAAATATCCTATCTCCTGCTTGGAAAATAATTTTTCAAATTTTTTCTTTTCTATCAAATTATCTTTAAAATGTTTTTCGTAATCTATTAAAAGGGTTTTATTAGCATCTAATAACTCATAATATTCTATATATTTATTTTTTAAAATAGTTGGCACTATAGTTTCAATAACTTGTATTCTGGTACAAAAAAGTTCATTAGCCATCACTTTTGAAAGAAGTAACATTTCTTTAGTTAAAATAGGAAAATTATCTTTCAAGCGTTTTATATATTTAAACTCTGAAATTTCCCCGTTATACCGTTCAAAAATATTTATTACATATCCCTGAACTATTCTCGTACCAAAAGGGACTTCTACTCTGTAACCTATAATGTCTTCTCCACGTAATTCTTTCGGAATTAAATAATAAAAAGTTTTATCTACATTATAAGCATTAATATCTACTATTACTTCTGCAAACATATATACCTCCTTTCTTGATTATTAAACACCGAGCAAAAAATAAATTACCCAGTGTTTTAATTTACTACTCAAGTATATTAACAAGTTCTTGTGCTATATTTTCTTTTGAAGTCATATCTATTTTTTTTATATTTTCAAATTTATCAATTATATATACTTCATTATTATCTGAAGCAAAACCAATACCTTCTTTTGAAATATCATTAGCAACAATATAGTCAAGATGTTTTTTTATTATTTTTTCTTTAGCATACTCCAATATATTATGGGTTTCGGCAGCAAAACCAACAACAACCTGTTTATCTTTTTTATTTTCTCCGACATACTTTAATATATCTTCCGTTCTTTTAAACTCCATAGTTAAATTTCCGTTTTGTTTTTTTACTTTTTTATCATAAGTTACCACAGGTGTATAATCGGATACTGCCGCTGCTTTTATAACTATATCATATTCTGAAAAGTTATTTTTGACGGCTTCAAACATATCATGAGTATTAACTATTTTTATTATTTTTATATTTTTATTTATAGGAACATAATTCACTCCGGTAATTAGTAAAACCTCTGCACCGCGCTTAGCAAACGCTTCTGCAATGGCTATACCCATTTTACCGCTTGAAGGATTGGTAATACAACGAAACGGATCAATAAACTCTTTAGTAGGTCCGGCAGTCACCAAAATCTTTTTATTTATTTTTTTTTCTTCTGAAAAAACACATTGGAGTATTTTCTGGATATCCGGAAACTTTCCACGACCGATATCTCCACACGCAAGAAGTCCAAAATCAGGTTCAATAAAATTAAAACCAAGATTACTTAATTTTTTTATATTTTCCTGAATAATAAGATTTGTATACATATTTGTATTCATCGCAGGTACTATATATACCTTACTAGAATCTTTTACCGCAAGAATTAAAGACGTTGCCAGATCGTCCGCAATGCCATTAGCCATTTTAGAAATAATATTCGCCGTTGCAGGAGCAATAATAATTTTATCAGCCCATTTCCCTAAATCTATATGTTGAATTTCTTTCTCATTAACTTCGTCAAAAGTATCACTATAAACTCTATTTTTTGTCAAAGTTTGAAAAGGTAACTCCGTGACAAATTTCTTGGCATTATTCGTTAGAATAACTTTTACGTTATTTTCTTTTTTTATTAAACTACTTGATAAATCAATTGCTTTATAAGCAGCAATTCCACCCGAAACTATCAATAATATATTCATCTTGCTCTCCTATAAAAATATCTTTAATATAAATCTTGTTCTTTACTATGCCCAGGGCCAAATACTGCCAATTCCAATTTTGATAATCGTTTTAATATATCAAGATTTGTTACTTGTTGCGGTCGCTCCTCTTTATTGGTGTTTTTAATGGCTTCTATTTTAATTTTCAAATTTTGATTTTCTATTTCCAACTCTTTTATCTTCGTCAATAACTTATCCAATTTCATATAATCTTCAATGATTAAATCTAAATAATCATTAACATCGTCTTCACTATATCCTTTAGAACGACTTTTTTTGAACTCTTTTTCGTAAATATTTTTCGCTGTCAAATTAAGTTCTACACTCATCTTTTATCTCCTTTAATTATAAAATTCATTAAAATATGAAACACAACTAACCAAGTATAATGGAGCTGTTTCAGCACGTAAAATTCTTTTCCCTAATCCTATAGTTTTATAATCAGCATTTCTAAAATTACTTATTTCATTTTCAGAAAGACCACCTTCGCTACCAAAAACGGCAAGAATAGATTTTTTATTTAGGTCGCTACATAATAAATTTTTTAAATTAATATTGTCAATATTAGTCGACTCCTTCTCATATGCTACTACCTTATAATCCATATTTTTACCATAGCTAATTAATTCTTGCAAACTATCAACATAGATAATATTTGGTATTAAATTTCTTTTTGATTGTTCTGCTGCTTCTTTTATAATTTTCTCCCAGCGTTGTATCTTATTTTCAATTTTATCTTTTTTTATTTTGGCAATATTTCTTTCGGAGTTAAACAATACAATATTAGTAACTCCCAACTCCGTTAATTTTTGGATTAAGTATTCTATTTTATCACTTTTTAATGGTGGTATGGCAACTGTAATTTCTACCGTTAATTCATTACTTGTATATATTCTTTCAAAAGGTTCTACCACCACACCATCAATTTTACTATCTATAATATTACATATATACTTTATTTTTTCTTTAAATACAATATAAACCTTATCATTTTCTTTTTTTCTCATAATTCTTACAATATGATTACTATCATCTTTAGATAAAGTATATCTCCCATATTCATCAAATAATTCATCTACAAAATATTGTTGCATAACTTCTCCTGATAATTTTCTCTATATGTACAATTTTACTCCATTATAACATTTAAAGCAATATAATAATTTTATCCTTAACTTGACGGCTAATTTAAATTAGCTTATAATATAATTAGTTAATTCTGATTAGCCAAAAGGAGAAGGACATGAATACAAAAGAAAAAATACTTTCCGAAGCCTTGAAACTTTTTGCCCAAAAAGGTTATTCTGACGTTTATGTCAAAGATATTGCGATGATGGTCAATATTAAGGCACCAAGTTTATATAAACATTTTAAAAATAAGCAGGAAATTTTCGATAATTGCATTAAAACCTTTTATGAAAAGATGAATAAAAAGAGAAATACACTTCTTTTACCGAAAAACTCTGTCGATAATGAAATATATTTACATAAAAGTCGGACGGATATCATTCATATCGCACAAGAATTATTTGAATTTTATCTATTAGATGAGATTGCCTCAAACTTTAGAAAAATGCTTCTTATTGACCGCTACAAAGATCACAACATCAATCGTCTATATGAACAAATTTTTATTGATGACCCTATCTCCTATCAGATAGAAGTGTTTTCTCTACTACTATCGTCAAATAAAGTAAAGTTTGGAAACGCAACGGATATGGCAAACGCATTTTACTCACAAATCTATTTTTTACTTCAAAAATATGACGAAAAAAAAGAAAAATTAGAAGATGCTAAGAAGGAAATTGAGATATTTATAAATGTATTCTGTAATATTTGGGGGATAAAAGAATGAAATGGTTAAAAATCACACTGCTATTTATTGTAATTTTAGGAATTTTATATGTACTTAGTACATCATTACGCTTAAAAAGTGACCTAAAGGAAGCTAAGAAAAAGCTAGATAACTACCGTCCTAACCAAATGAACTTATCTTATGGAAATATTGAATATCTTGATATTGGAGCCGGAGAAACCCTGCTTGTTTGTCATGGAATATTTGGAGGTTTTGATCAAGGCTATGAAAGTGTAAAAAATTTCTCTAATAATTACAGAATTATTTCCCCCTCACGATTTGGATACCTTAATAGTGACATATTAGGAAACGGTACCCCAAAAGAGCAATGTAAAGCATATGTAGAACTTTTAGATAAATTAAATATTGAAAAGGTATTTATCGTAGGGGAATCTGCCGGAGGAACTGTAGCTATTCGATTTGCCCTAGATTATCCTAATAGATGTAAGGGACTCATTCTATATAGCTCTGCAATGCCTGAAACTAAAAAACCGGAAAAAATAAACTTACATCAAGCTCCGCCTGATTTTTTGTGTAATAATTTAGCCATGTATTTAGTCAGCCCATTTTTTAAAAGTACAATGGGTATGGACAGCAGTGTAGTTAAAACGATGTTACCAATTAATAAAAGAAGCACAGGAGTTAAAATAGATGGTAAGATCACAAACCCTGATATGGCGATCAACTATGATGATTATACCGTTGAAACAATAAAAGTTCCCATATTGGTTCTCCAAGCTAAAGATGACAAGCTAACAAAATATGATAAGTTTATTGATTCTGTTAAGAGATTCGATAATATCACATTAAAAGTATTTAATAGCGGCGGTCATCTTTTAGTCGGGCATGACGAGGAAATAAGGAAAACTGTATCTCATTTCATCTATCAAGCAAATCATAATAACTAATTGATTTATGATAATCAACGCAAAAGAAGATTGTACAAAAGTATAATTTTCTCGATCCTATACACCACTATTATAATATACAGCCAAAAAAGCTACATCGAAGAGATGCAGCTTTCATACTTATTATCTACTAGTTGGAATATAACCATCTATATGTTCTTTTGCTAATTGTTCATGTTCTTCATAAGTTTTTGAGAAATAGGCTTTTCCATCTTTTGAGGCATGAAGGAAATATATATACTCTGTATCCTCAGCATTGTTTAACGCCTTAAACGATACCGAACCAACAGAGGCGATAGGTCCCGGTGGTAACCCTTTAGTAACATAAGTGTTATATGGTGATTGAAGCGTTAATTCTTTTTGCGTAGGTGCTCCTGTTAATTTATCTGCTGCATAATTGGCTGACGGATCTGTTTGAAGCAACATACCTTTTGCTAACCTATTAAGAAATACACTTGCTATTTTAGTATTCTCTCCATCTTTGGTAGATTCTTTTTCCAAAATACTCGCCATTGTAATATATTCATGAATAGATATTTGTTTATCTTTACCTGCAATATTCCAAACACGTTTATTTTCTTTATATAATGGAACTATTTTCTCGTTAGCTACACTTACCATTTTGGTAATTAGAGTTTCTGCGGTTTCATTATCATCCAAAGTATAAACAGCAGGATATAAATAACCTTCTAAAGCATATTTTATATTTTTTCCATAAATATCGTTCGTTATCAGTTCAGGAAATTTCTCTTTAAGTTTACCGATAAATTTTGCATCGTTTACTTTTTCTAAAAATTCTTCTGCATTTATTTTCTTAGTTTTTTCCAAATTCTGAGCGATTTTTAAAATACTATCACCTTCTATTACAGCAAAAGTATTTCCTGCACGTGCTTTATCTTTAGTTCCTAATTCTTCCATTATTTGCGATACACTCATACTTGGTTTTAAGTTAAACGTACCTACATAAAACGATAAACTCGGTTTCATCTTTGCATATAACTTAAATATGGCAGCATCTCTTATTAATCCCTTATTTTTTAATTCTTCAGCAATTTTTTGACTTCCATAACTCTCTTTTACTTCTATTTGAATATCGTTATTATTGCTTTTATCTACAGGTGTTAATCCGTAATAAAAATATGAAAGAAAAGCAACCGCAGCGACTAATAATAATGTGAAAAATACAGAAAGTATTCCCCCTTTTTTATTTTTCTTATTTTTTTTTCTTAATTCATTCCTGCGTCTTATTTTATCTTCTCTCATTTTTTACTCACTTTCGTCATAGTAGAAAGTATCGAATACTTCAGAAATCATATCATATTCTTCATCAGTTTCAACAGGTTCAAATCTTACATTATCATCATCTTCCACACAAATCATAGGAAAAATGCTAATTTCTTCCTCATCAATAGTTTCTTCTTCTGCAAAAATATAATAAAGATTTCCATTAGTTGGATTAGTAAATTCTAAAATTTTACGATATTCTTTTTCTTCACCTTCTAATGTACTTAATGTATAAATTTCTTCCGTATTGTCTATATTAATTTTTTTAAAATCTTTTTCCTGCATAATAATTACCTCGTTATTTTATTAATTTAATTTATCCAAATAGGTTTGCAATATCAATACTGCTGCCATTTTATCGATAACATTTTTTCTTTTTTTTCTGGAAACATTCGCCTCTAACAGTACTCTATTAGCTCCCATAGTAGTAAGTCTCTCATCTTGAAGTATAATTTCAACATTTTTTATTTTCTTTTTTAACACCTCTACAAAATATAAAGTTGCTTCTCCTCGAAATCCAACAGAGTTATCCATATTTTTAGGTAAACCAACTACAATTTTTCCAACATTATACTCAGCTACCAGTTCTTTTATTCTTTTAATTTTAAAATCTTTTATTTGTTCGTTAATATTTATAGTTTCAACACCTTGGGCGGTAAAGCCTAATAAATCACTTACCGCAACACCAATAGTTTTAGAACCGTAATCAAGTCCCATTATTCTCTTATCTAGCATCTATGACTCCTGAATAAAAAAGTGTAATAAATATTCTAATAGATCATCCATCTCTATCAATCTAATTTGCTCACGTGCATGATTATCCCTTGGAATATATATCGGATCTCCCGTTTTAATATATCCCATTAATTGATTTATAGGATCATAACCTTTCGATTTTATTGTAAGAACAACATTTTTCAAAATAGAATGGATATCTTTTTTATCATACAGACTGTTGTCAAATAGTCTTGTTTCATCAAAATTCGTCATAATCTACCTCCGATTATACTAACTCTACAATAATCCCTACTGCTTTTTCTCCTGTATGAGTTGAAATAGCAGGCGTTGTAGTCATTATATCTTCATCTTTTACAACATAATCTAACTCATCTTTAACTTCTTTTTTTATTAATTCAACATATTCATCCGCCAAAGCATTAGGTAGGCTTATTCTCTTAATAGATCGTTCACCTTTTTCATCTATTATTTTTTTTATTAAAGCGTGTACTAATTTTTTTTTACCACGAACTTTGTCAACCGCAATCAGTTCCGTTTCCTTCAACTGTGTCAATACTTTTATATTTAATAAACCTCCAATAAGGGCTGCTGATTTGCTAAGCCTTCCTCCTTTTACAAGATTATCTAAATTATCTATAGTAACAAAGGTTAATATATTTTTCGCTTTTTCTCTAAGTTTTGCAGCCACTTTTTCCAGAGGAATATTTTCTGAAAGTTCTTTTATGGCTTCTTCTAATAGATAAACCATACCCCTTGTCGTTGTTTTTGTATCAACCACATAAATATCTTTAAATTCTGCTCCTGCTGATAATGCCGTATTGTATGTTCCGCTAAGTGCCGAAGATATGGTAAGAACTAATAATTTATATCCTTCTTTTGTCCATTTTTCAAATACTTTCAAAAAACTTCCAAGTGCCGGTTGGCTGGTAGAAAATTCATTTGCCGTTCTCATTTTTACTATATATTCATCATTGGCAATTGTTTTATAATTGTAGTCAACGCCATCAATAGTCATTGTCAAAGGCACAACTTCAACATCATATTTATCAATCTCGTCAAAGGTTAAATCACTTGTTGAGTCAATAACTATTTTTACCTTTTCCATCTATTTTCCCTCTTTTCTTTTGTAGTGTAAAAATGAATAGTCAAATTCATTATCATCATCTTTTTTGAAATCTTTTTTTTCAATAAGTTCCCACTCTTCTAAAGAAAAATCCGGAAACTTCGTATCAGTATTTGCTACTGTTTCTACTTCCGTCACAAACATCTCGTCACAAATATCAAAATATTTATTATATATTGCTCCGCCGCCAAAGATAAATACGTTTTTTGTTTTTATATTCTCAAGAATTTTTTTATCATCGCTAAAAACTTCTATATTTTTATAATCACCAAGTACCTCCGGATTTCTTGTTAAAACCCTGTTAACTCTATTAGGTAAGGCTCGTCCTATGCTTTCCAGTGTCTTTCTTCCCATAATAATAGTCTGACCTGTTGTCAACTCTTTAACTCTCAGCATATCATTTTTAATTCGCCAAGGAATAGTATTTTCATTACCAATACCTTTTTCTTTATCATATGCCACTACTAATGATATCATGATAACTCCCCTTTCTATACAGCAATAGGTGCTTTTATAAATGGATGACTTTCATAATCAACAACTTTAACATCTTCTATTTTTAAATCAAAAATACTTTCAAAATCAGCAATTTCTAAACTTGGTAAAGGAAAGGGTGTTCTTGACATCTGTTCTTTTACTTGATCAAAATGATTATTATAAATATGAGCATCTCCCAACGTATGAACAAATTCTCCAACTTCCAATCCACATTCTTTCGCAATTAAAATAGTTAGTAACGAATATGAAGCAATATTAAAAGGTACTCCTAAAAAAACATCACCACTTCTTTGATAAAGTTGACAACTCAACTTTCTATCATTCACATAAAATTGAAATAAAGAGTGACACGGCGGTAATGCCATGGTATCTACTTCTGCAGGATTCCAAGATGAAACAATTAACCGGCGAGAGTTAGGATTTGTTTTAATTTGTTCCACAACATTTTTCAACTGATCTACTCCATTAAAATTTCTCCATTGTTTTCCATATACATTCCCAAGATTTCCATATTTATCAGAAAATTCTTCATCATTAAGTATTCTTTCTTTAAATAAAGACATTTGCTCCTTGTATTGCTTATTAAAATCCGTATCAATTAGTGATTTATGCCCAAAATCCGTCATATTCGGGCCGTTATATTCATCACTTTCCACCCATTTTTTAAATGCCCATTCATTCCAAATATTATTTTTATTCTCTAATAAAAATTTAATATTAGTATCACCTTTTATAAACCAAAGAAGTTCCGACCATACTAAATTAAAATTTACTTTTTTAGTTGTGAGTAACGGAAATCCTTTTGTCAAATCAAACTTCATTTGATAACCAAATATACTTTTTGTCCCTACACCGGTTCTATCCGATTTTTGCGTTCCTTTTTCTAAAATTTCTTTACATAAATCTAAATATTGTCTATCTGCCACGCTTATTCTCCATTATGCTTTATAATTATTTTCTTTTAAGTACGTCGCCAACTCTTTTATTTTCTCCAAAGAATCACGCCCTAAATGGTGTTCAATTCCCTCTACTTCTTCATACACTTTTTCTTCATGAACACCGATTATTCGAAGAAAATCTTCCAAAAGTTCGTGTCGTGTAAGAGCATACTCTCCCATATCATGTCCTTTTTTAGTAAGAGCTATTCCACGATATTTTTCATAAACTATATATCCTTCAACGTCTAATTTCTTCAACATTTTTGTCACTGTAGACGGATAAACATTCAAATGTTCTGCAATATCTGCAGATCGTGCATATCCTTTATTTTGTACAAGCGAATATATTATCTCAATATAATCTTCCATTGTTGGAGTTGCTTTTGCCATATATATATATTTACCTCCTATAAAATTTTAAATGGTGATTTTTCAACTTCTGATTTTAAAGCTTCAACCTCTAACTTCAATAAATAAGTTTGCAATAACTCTTTTACCAAATGCTCTGAAAAATGACCAATATCTATTATATTTTTTTTCATTTCAATAGCATCAAGTGCTACATGATAACCGACATCACCTGTTAAGTACACATCTACTTCCGGTAAGTCATAAATAAAATCACCACCGCTGCCGCCTAATAATGCTACTGTTTTTATATTTTTTTTATTACCTATTACAGCACTAACACTAGATAATTCAAATTTTTCTTTTAAATAAAAAATAAATCTTTCAAAAGAAATTTCTTTTTTTAAATCACCATATCTTCCTAGTCCGGCATCGGTATCTAATTTGTGTTCAAAAAGAACTTTAATATTATTTAACTCCAATTTTTTAGCTAAATAATCATTAAGTCCTAAACTTGCTGAATCCAAATTTGTATGAAATGAAATTACTGAAATATCGTTCTGAATTAATAGTTTTATTATATTTGATTTAAAATCATCCGAAAAGTTTAATGATTTTATCGGTTTAAAAATAAGCGGATGATGAGAAACAATTAAATCTATTTTTTTTTCAATCGCTTCTTTTACCACTTGTGTCGTCACATCAAGACAAACTAATACTTTAGTAACTTCATTATTATAATCTCCCAACATTAAACCAACATTATCCCATTTTTCAGCCAGTTTAACATTTGCAAATTTATTTAAATGATTATAAACATCTGCTACGGTCGGCATATTTATCCTCCTATTTCATCATTCATACTATTATAACATTTTATAAAAAAATTTGCTAGAAGACAACTTAATTGTAACAAAAATAAAATATTTATATTATTTTATGAAAACTAATCCTAATTCTTCTTTATTACCATTAAAAATATTTTTGTGAATAAATACATATTAACAATTAACTCCCCTAAAACTAATTTATGTTTTAGGGGAGCAATTGTTATATACTATATTTCTTTACCGTTTGACAAATATACACGTGGAACTCTTGTATGGATAGCACATAATATTTCATAACTTATAGTATTTTGATAGTCTGCAAAATCATCAATAGATAATTTTTTATTATTGCATTCTCCAAAGAATAATACATCATCTCCTACCTTTATATTTTCCGAACATCTAACCATTAATTGATCCATACATACTCGTCCAACAATTTCGCAAAGCTCATCGCCCACTATTATCTTATACCCTTGAGCACAACGAAGCAAACCATCAGCATAACCTATTGGAATAGTTGCTATATATTCATCTTCTTTAGCTTCATAAGTAGAACCGTACCCTACTTTACTTCCTTTTTTAATTTTTTTAACATGAGTTACTTTACTAACAAGACTTGCAACTGTTTCTAATTTTATACCATATAATTTCTCTATATTACTACTTGGATATTCACCATAAAGAGATATACCGACCCTTACTAGTTGATAGTCAGCGTGACAATTATGATATTTTATTGTACCTGCTGAGTTATCTAAATGGATATAAGTAGGTTTTTTTGTAAAAGTAGATAGTAAATCATTAAACTTATCTATTTGTTGGTTATCATAGATATTATTTTCTCCATCTGCTTGTGCAAAGTGAGAAAATACTCCTTCAAATATTATTTTCTCAGATTTTAAAAGATTGTCAACGTGTCTCAGTTCTTCTTTATCAAAAATTCCGATTCTATTCATTCCTGTTTCCAGTTTTACATGTACTTTTAATTTTGAATTATTTTTTACAGCAGATATAGCTTGTGTTAACCAATCTTCTGAAGGACAACATAATGACACATTATTTTCAATAGCATAATTTACATTTAAAGGATTAGTTACACCTAATACTAAAATAAGTCCATCTTTTATTTTTTTTCTTAATTCTATTGCTTCTTCTAATGTGGCAACAGCAAAATATCTTGCTCCATTATCGTATAAAAGTTCTGATATTTTATCAGCTCCTAAACTGTATGAATTTGCTTTTACTACAGCAATAACTTTTTTATCACCTGCTAATTCAACAAATTTTTTATAATTATTTAAAACAGCGTCTAAATTAACGATTAATTTTGTGGGTCTATCATTTATCATTTTCTACTCCTATCTTTTATTAAATTATAACACAATTAAACTATTTTTTAAATTTTTTATGTAATTCTTTATAGAATAATAAACCTATAACTGTAAGTCCTATTCCTCCCAATGCTAATGTAGTTTGAGAAATAAGGGTACTTATTAAAGTATAACCACCACCTAAAATAGCAATTATAGGAATAATCGGATATAACGGTACTTTATATGGACGTTCCAAATCGGGATCTTTTTTTCGTAAAATTATTACCGCAAGAAATGTTGCAGTGTAAAAAAACCACATTACAAAGACTAAAAGATCTGTTAGCATATCAAAACTTCCGGTTAACATCATAAGCCCCGCTAAAATTAAAAGTAATATTCCTGAATTTACCGGTATAGCTTCTTTATTCAGCTTTGTCCAAATATTTTTAAAAGGAATTTGATCACTTTTTGCCATAGCATATGGAACACGAATCCCAGCCATCGTAAAACCGTTAATCGCTCCGTAAACACTAATTAATATTCCTATTGTTAAAATCTTACCACCCAAACCGCCAAATAATTTGGCTGCCACTTCGCTTGCTACTGTTTGATTTCCTGAAATATGATCTAACGGAAGACTTAATAAATATGCAACATTAATAAGTACGTATATAGCCATTACAACAGCTAATCCTAAAAAAATTGCTTTTGGTAAATCTTTTTTAGGATTTTTCATTTCTCCTGCCATGCTACCTACATTCGTCCATCCTTCATAAGCGAACATAGCTGCAAGTAAAGCACCACCTAATCCTCCGGCAAAGGAAATATCTTTTCCTGCTTCTACCGGAAATAATTGTAGTGGTTGTGAATCCTTTTGTAAAAGTCCAAAAAGTATAATTGCAATTAATGGTATCAATTTACAAATAGTTGCTACCGTTTGAATAATACCACCTGTTTTCCCACCTAAAAAATTCAAAAACATCAAAGAAGCAGCTACCAAAAATGCGATAGGAATATGCCACACTTTATCTAAATTTAATAAGTTTAAAACTTGTGTTGAAAAAATAACAGAAAGGGCAGCTATCATTGCAGGAAAATAAATAACCGACTGTGCCCACCCTAGTAAAAAGGCGGCTGTTTTTCCATATGCTCTTTCTATCCAAACAACCATTCCACCAACTTCGGGTATAGATGCGGCAAGTTCAGCTACAGTCAATCCCGCACAGATAGTAATTACCCCTGCTAAAATCCATGCGAGTAACCCTAAACTCATTGTTCCGGTGGTTTTATATATAATAGCAGCTTTAAAAAATACCCCTGCTCCTATTACCGACCCTATTACCGGCATAAATGCCGGTAAAAATCCTATTGTTTTTTTTTAATTCATTCATAATATAAACCTCCTTTAATTTTTTATGAAATCGCTTTACGCGATTATATTATATATTATTTTTCATAAAAAATAAAGTGAAATAGTTAAAAAAAATTATATATAACAGTTTTACAAATAAAAAATATAATATCCCCTAATTTGTCAGATATAGACTATTCACTATAATATAAAATAATAATACAATTTATTAAATAACATATAACATATATAAAATATTATGTAAATTATAAAACATTATTAATTCATATCTTATTAAAAATTTTGAAACAAAATGTAACACATCCATTACTAAAATTATATATTACATTTTATTTTTTATAACACTTTTTATTTAAGTTGAAAAATTATTTTAACTTACTTTAAAATATTTATGATATATTATTTTCAAACTTATACAAGGAGATAATACATGAAAAAATTTTTAAACAGTAAATTAATAACATGGATATTGTTGGGTATCTATTTGATAATATTAACATGGGTTATTTTAGCTAAAATGAATTGGAGTTTTCTAGAAAAAATTAATTTATCATGGATTTCTTCTCCACGTACTTTACTGCATCCGGGTGTGACATGGACTGATATTAATCTTGTACCGTTTGCCGGTACAGCAATGGTTAACGGTCATATTGATTATATTGAACCAATACTAAATGTAATATTTTTTATCCCCTTAGGTATGTTTATCAAAACTCTATATCCTCATAGCGGTATTATTTTAGGCACATTTTATGCTATATTATTAAGTTCAATATATGAGATTTTTCAATATATTTTTGCAATTGGCTATGCCGATATTACAGATATTATTACAAATACAACAGGCGGTCTTATTGGAATATGCCTTACTTCATTAATATCCGGTCTTTTAAAACAACAGTATTCTCGTATTTTATTTAACTGCACTGCACTTATTTGTGAAAGCTACATTATTTATTATATTTATTACATATTATAAAAACAGCTAATGAATATCATTTCCATTAACTGTTTACTAAATTTTTCCCTTTACACACGCTGTTTTGTCGGACGAATAATCACCTCATTCCATGCACTGTCTTCAGGTAAATCAATTGCTTGTTTTATTGACAATGCAACACGTTCTACCGGGATAGCATAAGTATTATAAAAATCTTCAAAACCTGCCTTCATTTCTTTATCCGTTACACTATTTAACAAATTTGTGTGTATTGCTCCGGGAGAAATAACTGTTACCCTAATATTTAATCCGCTTTGTGCCATTTCATCACGTAAACTTTCACTAATTGCTCTAACAGCCCATTTAGAAGCAGAATACACAGCACCACCCGCATGAGCAACATGTCCTGCTACCGATGAAATATTAATAAATTGTCCTGAATTTTTCTTTATCATATATGGCAATGCCGCTCCAATACCATATAATACACCTTTAATATTAATATCAATTGTTTTATCCCAATCCTTGATTAATTTTTTTTGCAACAATGACTGAGGCATAATTCCGGCATTATTTAACCAAACATCAATTTTTCCAAAAGTATCAATTGCTAATTTAGCTAAATTTTCTACTTCATCTACTTTTGTAACATCTGTTACCTGATAAACTGCTTTCCCGCCTAAACTTTCTATCTCACTAACTAACTTTTCCAACAATTCTTTACGACGTGCGGCTAAGACAATTTTATGTCCATCTTTAGCCAAAAATTGTGCCGTCGCTTTTCCTATTCCACTGCTTGCTCCTGTTATTACAATTACTTTACTATTTGACATATTTTAATTCTCCTTTTTGAAATTTGTTACCTCATTTAAGATATTGAGAGCATTTAAACTACGAGGATACCCAATATATGGAATACCGTTAGAAATTACAGAAACTAAAAATTCACGTGTATTCCCTAGTCTTAAGTTTGCTTGAATATGTGCTTTTAATTGATTTTCACAATTACCTTGTGCATACAAAAAGCAAAAGGTTATCAATTCACGTTCTTTATAATTTAAGCCTTTTCTTGTATAATAATCTCCAAAACAATTATCAACAAGCCAATGATTAATATGTTTAACATCATCACTACCTTTATTGGCAAAATTTTTCATCTGCTCTCCAAATATTCCTATTTGTGCTTCCTCTCCTAGTTTACGACGTGTATATTTAGTTGAAATTGTTCTTATTTTTATGCTTATTTTTACACTATTTTCTTCAAAAAATTTATTTGTGATATTAAAAAATCTTAATGTTTTTGCTAACCCTAAATATGCAGTTGCCTGATATAAAATTTCTTTTATTTCTTCGGGTTGTAATATATTTAAAGCTATAGATAACGTGTTTTTATATAAATCTTTTGCTCCACAACCTAAACAAATAGCTATTATTGATAAAAATCTACTTTTTTCATCCAAATCAATATTAGCTTCATGAATAACTTCATTAAAGGCGAAATTGGAAAATAATTCCACAAACTCTTTATCAGTAGTTTCTAAATTAGATAGCATTTGTTCTCTGTAATTATTATTCATAGTAACTTCTCCTAAATTATAATTTATTATATTCACTATCTATCACTTTTTCTAGCCATTCAGCTGTACCTGTTGTTATAGCAACATGGCTGAACCAACTATCTTTTGTTGCACCGTGCCAATGTTTTACGCCGTCTTTTATAACGATAACATCTCCTTTTGTTAATTTTTGTGCAGATTTATTTTCTTCTTGATACCAACCCTCGCCGTCTGTTATCATCAAAATCTGATACCCATCATGATGAATATGCCAATCATTTATACATGCCGGCTCAAACGTAACATTCGCTATTTTAACATCTATATCTTTATCCGATACAAGCATATTTATATAACTTTCTCCTATGAAGAATTCTTTATAATTAATATTTTGAGTACCTAAATTAAACAATGGTTCAAATTTTCCCATTACACTCACCTCTATTCTTTGTTATATTTTTTTAATTTTTTCTCCACTGGAACAACATGAGTTTTATAATTTTTTATTTTATATTCCAAGTGATCTAAATTGTGTTGAATTTCTTCTCTTTTCTCAAGTAATCTATTATATTCTTCTTCCAATAACTCTATTCGTGCAGGTATTGTATAATCACCCTGTCCGAAAAGATTAATATACTCTGCTAATTTTTCAATACTCATTCCCGCATTACGAAAGTGTTTAACAAAATCAATCCAACGAATTTCTTCATCACCAAACTCACGAATACCTTTATCATTACGAGGTATTGGCGGTAAAATACCAATTCTCTCATAATAACGTATTGTATCAGTGCTGACACCACATAATTCACTTGCTTTTTTAATATTCATTATTATTTCCCCTTAATAAATTATAACTCCGCTATATCAAACATATTTTCCTATTGATATTTTTATTATTGCTACATACATCCCCTCGCATCTGTTAATACTACCGTATTCCGTTTATATTTGTATTTTATTGTTAAGTTTACCAACTTAACTGTATTTTTATTATATACCTTAGAGTTCACTCCAAGTCAACAGCATTTTAAGTTTTTTTAATACTGTTAATTATTACAATACAAAATACTAAATTAAAAGGATTGAGTTCCGCTAATTACAGAATTCAATCCTTTATTTCTATCTTAAATTAGAATTATTTTACCAAACTACTTCTCAAGTATTCATCCACCATATCATATGTTGCCTTTATTGAATCAATATGAGTACGTTCATATGAGTGACTGGATTCTATCCCTGCTCCTAACAGAGCATGTTTTACTTCCGCACCTGCTCTCATCGCTGATGAAGCATCACTTCCATAAAATGGATAAATATCCAACTTAAATGGAATATTTTTCTCTTTTGCCAGAGCCACTAAATGCTGACGAAATTCATAATGATATGGTCCGCTTGCATCTTTCACACAGATAGATACGGTGTATTCATCAGTTTGTTGGTCATCACCGATTGCTCCCATATCAACAGCTAAATACTCAACCGCTTCTTTTGGAATGCTGGAGTTAGCACCATGTCCAACTTCTTCAAAACAACTAAACATAAAATGCGTAGTATATGGAAGTTCTATTTTTTCTTCTTTATATTTTCTTAATAAGTCAAGAAGTATTGCAGCACTAACTTTATCATCTAAAAATCTACTTTTCACAAAACCTGTTTCAGTAACTATTGTTCGTGGGTCAAAACTGATAAAATCACCTACTTCTATTCCTAACGCACGTGTTTGTTCAGCATTTTTTACTTTTTCGTCAAGTCTGACTTCCATATTATCTTGAGTTCTCTCTACTGTACCTGCCTCACGATACACATGACAACTTGTTTGATGAACTAAAATTGTTCCACTGACGGTTTTATTATTGCTCGCTATATGAACCAGACAATTTTCACCCTCTATCATATTCCAAGGATAACCGCCTATTTTATCAAGTTTTAAACGACCATCGTATTTTATAGCTCTTACAATGGCCCCTAATGTATCAACATGTGCCGTTATTACACGATGTTTACTGTCATCTTTTCCGCGGACTGTAACATTAACCCCACCTTTATTTGCTTTAGTAACACTATAACCTAGCTGCTCTATCTCATCAGCTAAATAATTCATTACATTTTTTGTGTAACCGGTCGGTGATGGAATACCGGTTAATTCTGTAATATAGTTAATAGTTTTTTTCATGAGTTAATCCCCCTTTAATGTACTCTATAAATGATTATACCATACTCTCATATTTTACTAAATATTTAATTTCAATAATTTATCATTATACTTAAGATACAAAATATTAATCTCAATACTTCTCCAAATAACATATTTACAATATTTTTCTTTACTTAAAAAATAATATTTTTTTATTATCAACTATAAATTAAACAGTTCTATTCTAATTTTAATCCTGCTAATTTTTCTTTTAGTGAGTTGTTTTCTAATTTTTCCTGTTTCATATATTTTTTCATATCTACCCTACTTGCCCTATCTTTTTTATTGGATTTAATTCTCTTATCTACTTCCTTTTGTTTTAAAGAATTTCCACATATGCAGCGATAAGTGGCATTTTCTCCATTCCCATATAATGTCATCTTTTTATGACAAATATCACAACGTAAGTTTGTTAAACGACTAATAACCTTACGATTTCGACAATTTCGATTAGAACACTTCAACATATTAGTTCCCTTTTTATTGACTTCAAGCATAAAGTTTCCACATTCTTCACATTTTTTCCCGCTAATATTATCATGTTTAAATTTATCTTCACTTTCCTTTATTTCGGTAATACATTCTTTAGTATATTCTTTAATATTATGTAAAAACTTATCTTTTGATAATTTATTTTTTGCAATATTATCAAGTTCTTTTTCCCATATTGCCGTTAAAGACGGGCTTTTTAATTTTTTAGGAACCAAATTTAGTAATTGTTTTGCCTTATTTGTAGTTTTTATTCTACCATTATCAAGTATTAAATAATCATTGGAGAATAATTTTTCCAATATATCCGCTCTTGTTGCTACAGTACCAATACCATTAGTTTCTTTTAAAATCTTTCTCTCATTCTCATCATCAACAAATTCAAAAGGATTTTCCATTGCATAAATCAAACTGCCTTCAGTATAATAATTAGGCGGTGTTGTTTCTTTTTTTACAAACACTAAATTTTCCAATTTTACGTTTTTTTCATTAATAGTTATTTTTTTATCTAATATTTCATCGCTTGCTAACACTTTATACCCTAAGTTGATAGTTTTTATACCCTTCGTTTGAAATTTTTTCCCCGCTAATCTAAAACTATATGCTATTTCTTCATAGTGATAATCCGGTAGTAGATTTTCTAAAAACCTTCGCACTACCAAGTTATAAATTTTTAATTCCATATCCGTTAATACTATATAGTTTGGCCTTTCTTCTGTTGGTATTATAGCATGGTGATCACTTACTTTTGAATTATTTATTATTTTTTTTGTATTAAAATTTTTTTCTTTTAATATTTTAGAAATTATTTCTTTATAATCTCCACCTATTGCTTTTAATCTATCTGCAATAGTAGATTTCATATCTGTTGTTAGGTATCTGCTATCTGTTCTAGGATAAGTTAAAATTTTATGACGTTCATAAAGATTTTGCATTATATTTAGCGTTTGTTTTGGCGATAAACCAAATAAATTACTGGCTGTTTGTTGAATATCTGTAAGGTTATATAAAGGTTTTGCCGAAGATTTTCTTTCTTTTATTTCCACTTTATCAAAATAAATTGCTTTATTACGGTTTTCTTTCACAAACTGTTCTGCTTTTTCTAAATTAAACTCACTTTCATTACAAGTAAATTTTATACCTTCTACACTACATTCGAAAGTATAGAACTCTCTTGCTTTAAAATTTTTTATTTTTTCTTCTCTTGTTAAAACCATTTGAAGAGTAGGAGTTTGAACACGTCCACAGTTTAATGAAGCGTTATATTTTAAAGTTAATGCCCTTGAAGCGTTGATTCCGACCAACCAATCAGCATTAGCACGTGCCAGCCCTGAATAATATAATCCGAGATAGTCATTACCATTTTTCAAATTCTTAAAACCGTCTTTTATTGCTTTATCAGTAACCGAAGAAATCCAAAGACGTTTTATATTTTTTTTAAAATTAGCTTTTTCTAATATATACCTTGCAACCAATTCTCCTTCACGTCCAGCATCAGTTGCAATAATTACTTCACTTACATCTTTTCTATTTAGTGCATTTTCTATTGTTTTATATTGTTTAAAAGTTTTTTTTATAATTTCTGTTTTCATATGTTTTGGAATCATAGGAAGCTTTTCTAACCCGATATTATTAAATTCTTTATATTTATCCGGTGTTTGAAGTGTTACCAAATGCCCTAAAGCCCAAGTAACAACATATTTATCTCCCTCCAAGCAACCATTTTTGTTATTTTTAGCACCGAGATTTCTGGCAATATCTCGTGCCACTGATGGCTTTTCACACAATACTACACTTTTCATCTATTATCCTCTTTTATAAAATTTATTTTTATTAATTATTACAAACTATATTTAGATACAATAACAATCCCATTTTGTTTTCTATTCTAATTTTTTATAAAACTATTACTATAAAAAGACTATCTTAAAATAATAAGAATAGTGAATTATATTAAATTTAAACATAATCATTCACCAAAAATATTTTCATCATAATGAAAAATATTAAATCCTAATTTTTAAGTTAGTCTCATTTTATCATTGTAATTTCTACACTATAAAAATTTTAACTACTCTGAAATTACTTGATCAAGGGTTGATACTATTCTTGCTCGACCTTTTATTTTGAAATTTTTAATATTATCAAAAATATTCAAAATAATTACCTCGCCTTTATTTAAAATCTCCAAAGATTCTTCGTTGTTTATTTTCTTGGTAATAACTTTAACATTATCCACTTCGGCTCTTATTATTATATAATCAGCTTGTTTCATATTTTCACCTTATTACAGTTTAATTTTATATTGAATATCTTTTACTAAATTGTTATCTTTTAAAAATACCCCTGTTTTTTTACTGGTTACCGTCTTAGAACCTATTTTTTTTATTCCTCTCATAGCCATACACATATGCTCCGCTTCTATAACAACGTAGACGCCTTTAGGTTGTAGTTGTTCTTCCATTGCATTTACTATCATAAGGGTCATATCCTCTTGAATTTGCAAGCGGCGACTCGCACTTTCAACAAGACGTGCTAATTTGCTAAGTCCTGTTATTTTTTTATTTTTAGGAACATATGCTATATGACATACTCCATAAAACGGAAGCATGTGATGTTCACATAGTGAATAAAATTGAATATCTTTCACTAATATCGGTTCATCGTTATCTGATTCAAAAAATGTATTAATTTCTTCTTTGGGATCTACATTCGTCTTTGACAACAATTCTTCGTACATTTTTACACAACGTTTCGGTGTATCAATAAGTCCTTTTCTTGTAGGATCTTCTCCAAAATTTTCTAACAAAGTTTTTATAAGTTCCATTGACTGTTCTTTATTCTTCAAAACCAACCTCCAAATTTTTTATGATAACATTATTTTACCACAAAAACGGCTAATTCTATAGAAAAATATTTTCTGTTCATAAACCGTAAGGTTGCTAATTTGACAAAATAAAAAGCCTAAAATACAAACTATCTTAGACCTTTTTATTTATTTCCTATTATTTTACTGCATCTTTAAGTGCTTTACCAGCTTTGAATGCAGGTACTTTACTAGCTGCAATTTCAATTACTTCATTAGTTTGTGGGTTACGACCTTTACGAGCAGCTCTTTCTCTTACTTCAAAGTTACCAAATCCAATAATTTGAATTTTTTCACCTTTAGCTAGAGTTTCTTCAACTGTTTCTACGAATGCTTCGATAGCTGCAGTTGCTTGTTTTTTTTGTAGTCCTGATTTCTCAGCTACTTTTGAAATTAATTCTGATTTATTCATTAATCCTTTACCTCCGTTTTTGAGTAGCGGTTTCCCGCTTCACTTATTAAATATTACCATATTACCAAGTAATAATCAAGTTTTTATTAAAGAAAAATGGCGAAAAATATGTTTTTGCATGATTTTATTCAATTCGACATCATTTTTTATTTTATTTGTTAATAAATTTTCATTAAATCCCACTTCTTATACCTAAAAAATTATTCAAATCTATTTAATTCTTCACTAGCTACATTTTTCATTAAATTTTTAGCACAATCATTTATTGATAAATCTTCATACAATACTTTATAAATATTCTCCGTTATAGGCATATAAACATTATATTTTTTTGCGAGTTGATAGCAAACTTTTGTAGTTCTAACTCCTTCTGCCACCATATCTAATTTAGCAATTGCTTCTTCTAATGTATATCCCTTGCCAATTAAATACCCACAATTATAATTTCTTGAATGTTTTGAAGTACACGTTACAACTAAATCTCCGATACCTCCAAGTCCTAAGAAAGTCATCTGTTTTGCACCTAGTTTTGTCCCAAGACGTGTTATTTCTATTAAACCACGTGTAAGTAAAGCAGCCTTAGCATTATCTCCTAATTTCATTCCGTCTATTATTCCACAACCAACTGCAATAATATTTTTTAAAGCTCCGCCCACTTCTACACCGATAATATCTTTATTGACATAAATTCTAAAATATTTGTTATGAAAAATTTCTTGAGCTAATTTATTTAATTCATCATTTTTAGAAGCTATAGCCACAACGGTAGGATTTCTTAAAACTAATTCTTCCGCATGTGACGGTCCGCTTAAAACTCCGACACCTTTTAACAAATTACTGTCTATTTCATCTTCTATTACTTCCGACATACGTTTATTAGTATCCATCTCCAAACCTTTTGAAACATGAATAATATACTTTGGAATATTTAAATAAACATTTATTTTTTTCATTGTTTCTCTCATTGCTTTTGTTGGGACTGCTATTACTAATACTTCACCAAACTTTACCGCTTCTTCAAGATTACTAGTGGCAATAACATTTTCAGGTAACTTTATATTTTTTAGATATCGTTTATTAGTGTGTTCAGTATTTATTTCATCCTTTGTTTTCTCATTTCTTGAATACAGTCGAAGTTCATGTCCGTTATCAACTATCGCTTGTGATAATGCTGTCCCCCAGCTTCCAGAACCTATTACTGATATTTTCATATTATTTTCCTCACTAATTTTATTCAATAACTTTTATATTAAATTTATTATATCAGAAAAAATGAAATTAATCACTAACTAAATATGATTATATAATAGGGAAAAAGTTTTTCACTTTTTAGTTTATTTTCTTATTAATAATCTAAATGAATTTAATAACGCTATTACCGTCATTCCTATATCAGAAATTATTGCTTCCCACATCGTTGCAATACCAAATGCACCAAGCGTTAAAAATATAACTTTTACTAATATAATTGCTATAATATTTTGGTAAGCTATATGACGTGTTTTTTTCGCTATATTAATCGCTGTAATAATTTTTGACGGTTTATCTTCCATTAACACTATATCTGAAGTTTCAACGGCAGCATCGCTCCCTAAACTACCCATTGAGACACCTATATCAGCTCGTGCTAAAGTTGGTGTATCATTGATACCATCTCCAATAAACATAACTTTTTTTCCATTATTAATTTTTATTTTTTCAAATATTTCCAACTTATCCTGTGGCAATAATTCAGCATAAACTTCATCTATATTCAACTTTTCTGACACGTTTTCAGCTAATATTTTATTATCTCCGGTTAACATTATTGTTTTTATTTTTTTAGCCTTCAAAGAATCTATGAATTTTTTGGTGTCTGCTTTTATTTTGTCAGCTATAACTATACTACCGATAAATTCATTGTTTTTAGCAATATATACTATTGTGCCTAATGAATTATTTTTTTCAAAGACAATTTTATTTTTAATCATCAACTTATCATTACCAACTAGTATGTTATCACTATTATACGATAACGATACGCCATAACCACTTAACTCTGTATAATCTTTTATTAAATCTTCATTAATTTTTAATGCAGCATAGTTTTTTATTGATACTGCTATTGGGTGATTAGAATAATATTCTCCTGCTACTGCCAATTTTAACAACTCTTCTTTTGTTGTATTTTTTACAGTAATTGCAACTACATTAAAAACTCCTTCGGTTATTGTTCCCGTTTTATCCATTACAACTGTTTCTATTTTTGTCAATAAATCTAAATAATTACTTCCTTTTACTAAAATTCCCTCTTTTGAAGATAACCCTAATCCGCTGAAATAAGTTGTTGGGATAGATACTACCAAAGCACAAGGGCAGGAAATAACCAAAAACATACATGCTCTATACAACCAAGTATCAATATTAAAATCCTCTAAAATTAACAAAGGTATCACAATTAATAACAATGCCCCAATAACAACAAGCGGTGTATAAATTTTTGAAAATTTTGTAATAAATTTTTCCGCCGGAGCTTTTTTGTTCGCTGCCTCCTCTACCAATTTTAATATTTTCATAATAGAAGAATTTTGAAAAGTATTTATTACTTTTACTTCAATAACACCGTGGTAGTTAACATATCCTGCTAAAACTTTATCATTTTCTTTAACATTGCACGGCATTGATTCTCCTGTTAAAAAAGAAGTATCAACATTTGAACTGCCGGAAACAACAATACCGTCTAATGCAATTTTTTCTCCAGCTTTTATTACTATAACATCTCCTATTTTTATATCTTCCGGTTTTACCGAAACTACTCCATTTTCTGTTTTTAAATTAGTAATATCCGGTCTTAATTTTAATAAACTCTTAATTGAATTTCGAGATTGCTCACTTGCATAATCGGCGAATATTTCACCTAATTGATAGAACAACATAACCGCTACCGCTTCTGAATATACTCCTATATAAATTCCACTAATTGTTGCTATCGCCATTAGAAAATTCTCATCAAAAAAATTACCTTTAATAATATTTTTTATTGATTTGTATAAAACATCATATCCTAAAATAAAATATGATAAAAGTAGTAATAATAAATTGTAATTATTATTAATAAATAACTCCGCTGTTATAAATATTAATATCCCCACAACGAATCTCAATACATTATAGGACATTAAAAATTTTATAATATTCCTTTCCTTTTTCATTACAGCCACCTCACTTATTAATTTTTTATTTATGACTAATATGTTCTAAAACATTTTCTAATATTTCATAAACATGTTTATCACTGAGTGAATAAAATACTTCTTTTCCTTCTTTTTCAACTTTTACAATATTCCCCTTTTTTAACTGCTGAAGATGATACGAAGTGTTAGCCACCGTTTCATTTATAATTTCAGCTATATCTTGAACACAAAGCCTCTTTTTCATTATTAAATAAATAATATCAATTCTCCTTTTATCAGCTATTAGATTTAAAAAATTGTATACTTTGTCTCTTTCTTCTAAATTCAAAATAATACACCTCTACATTCAAAATTCTATTTGAATATATTCTACCATATTTTTTTTGAACATTCAAGTTTATTTTTGAATATAGAAATCATTACTATTTAGCATAAATTATTTTATTAATATATCTTTTTTATGAAATATGCTATAATGAAAGAAAATATTTTAGGAGGTTAGATTATGAAATGGTTTGAGATAATTTTAATAGACGGAAATTGCGGATTGATAAATTTAAACAATGTAATTGATATTTGGAAAGATTATGATGCCGAATACGCAACATTATCACAGGTTAATGGAGATGATATAGAAATCCCCGCTTCTGAATATGATAGAATAAAACGTGCTTTAGACTTAAAAGGATATGTTTTAGGAGGATTATAATAATTATGACTCGATTTTTAAAAATTTTTATGACTCTAACCATTATCACTGCTATAGGTTTAGGGATTTTCTACTACATAAATAACAGCTCAAAAGATAATAATTCTGTTGATGATAAAACTAATATTGAAACAACGGTAAAAAACGAAACAAATTCACAAGAAGATGTTGAGGGTACTGTTGTTGCTAAACGTAGTACAGAAAATAATTAAAAGGAGTTTTACAATATGAAAATTGACTTTAAAAAAATATGTGGAGTATTATTAACCGGTGTTCTTATCTTTTCTTCAGTTAACACTTTTACAACTAACATTATTGAAGCAAAAGGCAGCACCGTTAAATCATCTTCTATTAAATCCAGTAGTAAACCACGTACTTCCAGCGATTCTAAAAATAGTAAGCCAAAAGCTAATACTTCAAGTAAACCTACCACTTCCACAAAAAGAAATTTTTCTAAAAGCTCTAAAGGAAGTTACAACCATAATTACAACAGTTATAATAATCAAAATTATAAAAAACAATATACAGATTATCTAAACAATAACTATCGTTCTAGCGGATTTTTCTCCGGCAATAGTATAACAAATATGCTACTTTGGTACACTTTATTCCACCATTCAACAATTCCACACACCAAAGTTCATGCCAGCGATCAACAAAAAGAACTTGTTGATAATGTAAAAGATAGCAAAGTTCCTGTTTATATGTTAGAAATAAAAACAAAAGAAGGAGAAACAAAATACATCTCAGTTACAAAAGAACAATATGATAAAGTAAAAGAAGGAGATAATATTTCTCTTAAATCAGGACATTTAGAAATTAAAAATTAATTAAATATATACAGTAAAGCTATATTGTTAATTGTCTTCATTCAAGTAATTAACAATATAGCTTTATAAATTTTTTCTGTCTAATTTTAATATTGACATTTAGTATTCAATTTTTATGAAAATTCTTTCTAAATTCAATTAATTTCGTTTTCTTGTTAATAATTTAATTGGTGTCCCTTCGAAGTTGAATGAATCTCTTATTCTATTTTCTAAAAATCTCTCATAAGAAAAGTGCATTAATTCCGGATAATTAACAAAAAATACAAATGTCGGTGGGTTAATAGCAACTTGAGAAGCATAAAAAATATTTAGACGTTTTCCTTTATCCATTGGAGTTGGATTCATAGATACTGCATCTACAACAACTTCATTAAGTGTTGAAGACTGAATGCGGCGTTGTCTATTTTTATAAGACTCTTTTATTAATGGAAAAATATTAAACACTCGTTGTTTAGTTTTTGCTGAAACATAAATGATTTTAGCATAATCTAAATATGCAAAGCTATCACGGATTTTTTCATTAAATTCGTTCATAGTTTTATCATCTTTAATTATTGCATCCCATTTATTAACAACAATAATAACACCTTTACCTGATTCATGAGCATATCCTGCTACTCTTTTATCTTGTTCAATTATTCCCTCTTCTGCATTTAAAACTACCAAGACAACATCAGAACGCTCAATAGCTTTTAAAGAACGTAATACTGAATATTTTTCACAATTTTCATATACTTTACCACGTTTTCTTATTCCTGCTGTATCAATTACTACATATTCATCACCATCATGAACAAAATCGGTATCAATTGCGTCACGTGTAGTTCCTGCTATTTCAGAAGCTATAACACGTTCTTTCCCTAAAATAGCATTAATCAAACTTGATTTTCCCACATTTGGTCTTCCTATTAATGAAAATCTGATTTTTTTGTCCTCTATTTCTTCATCAACTACTTTGAAATTTTTACAAACTTCATCAAGTAAATCTCCTATACCCAAACCGTGTGAACCTGAAATCGGGAAAGGTTCTCCAAATCCTAATGAATAAAAATCATAAATCATGTGATTCATGTCATAATTATCAATTTTATTAACAGCAAGTATTACGGGTTTGTCGGTTTTATATAATAACTTGGCTACTTCTTCGTCGTCGGCAGTAACGCCATCACGTCCATTAGTTAAGAAAATAATAACATCCGCCTCATCTATCGCTAGTTCCGCCTGTGCTCTAATTTGTTTTTGAAAAGGTGTGTTTTCCAATTCAATACCACCTGTATCAATCATAAAAAACGAATAATTTAACCATTCTGCTTTTGAGTATATTCTATCACGAGTTACACCCGCAACGTCCTCTACTATCGAAAGACGATCACCTATTATTTTATTAAAAATAGTAGACTTTCCTACATTCGGTCTTCCAATAATGGCTACTGTTGGTTTTGCCATTACACAATTCCTCCTTAACTTTTTATTACAAAATATCTTCCATTCAAAAAATAATAGCAATAGACAAATTTTTAATCTACTGCCATTATTTTTAATCATACTTGTTAAAATTAAAGTTCAATTTCTTTAAATTTATCTGCAACGCTGAATGAAGTATCCTCATCTTTTAAATATGAAGTGTCGAATTCCGACTCTTTTTCTTCTTTAGGTGCAACCGGTTTTTCTATTAAATCTTTAATTGTTAAAGATAATCTCTCATTTTCAAAGTCTACATCTAATACTTTAACACTTACTTTATCACCGGCTTTCAATACATCTGTCACATTATTTACTCTTTCATGCGAAATTTGTGAAATATGTACTAAACCTTCCACATCTTCCATCACTTCAACAAATGCACCAAAATCAGTTGTATTACGAACAATACCTTCCAGTACATCACCTACTTTTATTGTACCACGCGCAACTTCCCATTGTGTCGGTAATAATGCTTTTGCTGATAGAGAAACTTTACCTTTTTCTTTATCAAGTGAAATAATCGCTACTTTTATAACATCACCAACGCTTACTACCTCTGATAATTCATTAAAACGTTTGTGCGATACTTCTGAAATATGTAGTAACCCGTCAATTTCTCCAATATTAACAAATGCACCGAAACTTGCAAGTCTTCTCACTGTTCCTTCTACCACATCGCCCACTTTTAAGTTTTCAAATGCTTCTGCTAATTTTTTAGCTGCTTCCTCTTCTAAAATAGCTTTTCTGTTTAAGATAATTTTATTTTTAGATTTATCCACTTCTTCAATTTTAAAAGTAAATTCTTTTCCAACAAAATCTGATAAATCTCTTTTAAATCTAATATCAATATAAGAACCCGGAATAAACGCACGTAGTCCATCTACTTCAGCCAATAAACCACCTTTAGTTTGTGCAGAAACAGTTGCAGTAACATATTCCCCGTTTTCGAATTTTTCTAATATTTGTTTCCATGATAACTCTATAAGTTTTCTATACTCAGCATTTTCTAAAATTCGATGAGATAAATAAATTACTCCCGGTACATCTTCTTTTCTTTTTTCACGATCGACACGAATACCTGTTACCTGTGCTTCTATTTCATCGCCAACTGATAATACTTCTTCAATATTTTCAAACGGTTTTCTAGTGATCTGATTTCGTAAAATAACGCAGTCATACTGTGCTCCTGCAACATCTACATACACTTTATCTTCATCAATTTTAGATACTGTACCAGTTACTTTATCTCCTTTTTTTAACATTTCTGAACTGTTTAATAATTCCTCAAATGAAGTTGTCATTACTTCTAATCCTCCTGTGCTTACAATACATACTATCCTATATTATACATCAAAACTAAACTATTGTCATTCTTTTTACGTTAATTTTTTAATTCTTTTTTTATTTGTTCAAGAAGTATTTCTTCTTCAGCATCTAATTCATAGGTTTCTAACAAATCCGGCCTTCTTAAATAAGTTCGTTTTAGACTTTCTTTTTTACGATATATTTCTATATTTTTATGATGTCCTGATGTCAATATGTCCGGCACTGACATACCTTTATAATCTTTTGGTCTGGTATATTGCGGATATTCTAATAAACCTGTTGAAAATGAGTCATCTTTATGCGACTCCTCCTTACCTAATACATTCGGTACTAATCTAACTATACTGTCAATCATAGCCATAGCTGCAAATTCTCCACCTGTCAAAATAAAATCGCCAATAGATAGTTCGTCAGTTACTAAATATTCCCTAATTCTTTCATCATATCCTTCGTAATGTCCGCAAATAAATATTAAGTGATCTTCTTTTGATAATTCTTCAGCTTTTTTTTCATTAAATCTTTCTCCTTGTGGACAAAGTAATATTATCCTAGTTTTAGAATGTTTTTTTAAACTTTCTACAGCATTAAATATCGGTTCCGGTTTTAATACCATTCCTTGCCCTCCGCCAAATGGATAATCATCTACCTGATTATGCTTATTACCGGAAAATTTTCGATAATCAACTGTATTTATATTTACTAAATTTTTTTCTCTTGCTTTTCCTAAAATTGAATGATTTAATGAATCAAACATATCCGGAAATAAAGTTAATATATCTATTTTCATTAATCAATTAATCCTTCCATTAATTCGATTTCAATTTTTTTATTTATTACATCAATATTTTTTACTACGTCTTCAATATAAGGTATAAGAAATTCTTTTCCGTTTTCTGCTTTTACTATCCAAACATCATTAGCTCCCGGAGTTAAAATCTCGGATATTTCTCCTAGTTTTTCTCCTTGTTCATCATATACCTCACAACCTATTATTTCATAAAAATAAAATTCATTTTCTTTTAACTCATCAATATTTTCAGAATCAATTTTTATTTGCATATTTTTTAATTTTTCCGCTTCTTCTATTGTGTCAATTCCCTCAAATTTGACTAAAAGTGAATTTTTATGATTTCGATAGTTTTCTACTAAAACCTCCCTAATCACCCGATTACCTTGGGTGATGAGAAGCTCACTTCCTTTTGAAAAACGTCTTTTTTCAAAATCAGTAGAAGAAATAACCTTAACTTCTCCTTTAAGTGAATGAGTATTTACTATTTTTCCTACTTTTAAACGCATTAAAATCTCCTTTAATATTTATTATATCAATGTTAAATAATATTTTTACAATAGCTACCTATGACATAGCTGCCACAACATAATACTATTTTTTTATTTTCTCTCTTATAATAGATGATATATTTTCTACTATAATTATCGCTGTACAAAGTCCAATTAATAATGTTGATATTCTGTTCCAATTCCTATATTCTATATTATTAACCAATAACTGGCCTATTCCGCCTGCTCCAACCATACCAAGTATTGTTGAATTTTTTATATTCATTTCAAATCTATATAAACTAATTGTTACAAATTCCGGTAAATAACCGCTAAAAATTATCTTTATATAACCGGTAAAATTACCCAATCCTATACTTTTTGTTGCTAATAATATATTACTATTTATTCCCTCTAATATTTCACTATACATTTTTGTTACTACCCCTACAGTGTAAATATACAAAGCAAAAAATGAACTAACCGTTCCGGGACCAAAGCCCCTAAAAAATATTAACGCTATAATAATAGGCGGAAATGTCCTTAAAATATTAATAACAACTTTAAAAATTATCGCTTTATATTTTCCAAATAAATTAGTTGATGCCAAATATGAAGTAAATATTGCCGTTAAACTTGCAAGCAAAGTCGCAACAAATGCTATTTCTATACTTGTCAATAATGCAGAGAACATTTTTGAAAAATAAGAAATATCCGGATTAAATAATTCCTTAAATAATACTTTTAATTGACCTATACCTAATATAAATCTCTCTTTCGTTATTGTTAAGAAATTTATTACATAAATTAATGAACCAATTATTACTACCGGTATTAATATTTTTTCTATTTTTTTTCGTAAGAAATACTCTTTTTTTGATAAATTATTTTTATCTTCCATAGTCCTGAAGTAATAACTAATTAAATCTATAATAAAAATCAAAAGTACCAAAATTATAATTATCAACGATACCCTGTCATAACGCAAATGATTTAGTTCAGTCCATAGTCTTTGACCAATTCCGCCTGCCCCGACTAAACCTAAAACACTCGCCCCACGAATACCGGATTCCAATATTAGAAAATAAATTGAAAATATCGCCGGTTTTATATTAGATAACAAAGCTGTTTTATAAATAGCAAATCTTGAAACTCCAAGGCTTTTCATAGCCTCTATATGTTTTATATCCACTTCCTCCGCATATTCTTTTAAGAGCTTAGCTGCGGTCAAAAAACTGATAATATAGATACTTAAAAATCCACTAAAATTCCCGGTGCTAAAAAGACTTACTAATATAGCTGCTACTATCAAAAATGGTATTGTTCTAAAAATTGAGAACACTGCACTTAATATTTTAGGTAATATTTTTATATTAAACAAAATGTTTGTTAACAACGGGAGAATAAGCAAAGCTGTAAACAGTGCTAAAATTGATGAAAATATCGCAATATTCAAAGTTTCTAAAATCGGTTCATAAAGACTACTAAGTATACTTAAATCTAATGGATACATTCTTGACAATAAATTTCCAACTCTGGAAAATCCTAAAGAGAAGCTTTTAGCATCATAATTTAGTATAGAAATAACTATACCGGTCAATAATATTGAGTACAAAATAATACTTTTTATTTTTCTTTTAATGATATAATTCTTTAAGTTCATCATTCGTTACACTTTCTGTATAATTGTAAAATAAAATCTTACCATCTTTTAATCCTAAAATTTTATTGCTATATTTTTTAGCAAGGGTTATATCATGTAGATTTATCAATACTGTTATGTTTTTTTCTTTATTTAATTTTTGAAAATTATCCATTATTACACTAGTATTTTTTTCATCAAGACTGCTCACCGGTTCATCAGCCAATAAAATATTCGGTTCTTGCGCTAAAGCCTTTGCTATGGCTACACGTTGTTTTTGTCCACCGGATAAATATTTTGATTTTTTAAATATTTCTTCATTTAGACCAACCTGCGTTAAATATGTTATTCCTTGTTCATATTCCTTCTTAGTATAGCCGGATACTAATTGAATAAAAGATTTTTTAGCAAGATATGGTGTTAAAACGTTATCTATTGTGTATAAATTATCTAATGTATTATAATCTTGAAATATAAAAGCAATCTTTTGTCTAAATTTTTTTAATTCATTTTTATTAAATTTTGTAATATCATTATTATTTATTATTATTTTTCCACTAGGTACATTTAAGAGATTCAAACACCTAAGGAGTGTTGATTTACCTGCACCGCTTTTGCCAACTATTGCAACAAAATCTCCTTTGTTTATAGAAAAATTCAAATTATCCAAAACTTTCTTTTCTCCATAGCTAAATGATAAATTCTCTATTTTTATTTCTTCGTTAACCAATAAATCACCTCATTTACTTCTCACCATACTAAAATTTAAGATAAAATTTCTTGTTACAATTATAACACTTTCTTAAATAATTTTCAGCATCTATTTGTTATAGTAACATCGCTATTATTACCACTAACAAAAAATATAATACTTTTCATGAATTTTCAACATCAGTTATTAATAATATATTTATCTAATATAAAAAGGAATAACTCTTCGTTACTCCTAAATTACTCTACCTATTGTAATTCTATACTTTAAAGATTTTTTATTTTGAGTTTTTTCCTTTATAATAAACCTTCCATATTTTCTAATGGAAATTATATCGCCTATATTACAAGATTTTTCTCCATTTTTTGTTACAACATGATTTAATTTTATAAAATCTTGCATCAAAAATTCTTTTACTTTACTGCGTGATTTATTGGTTATTTTTGCTACAATACTATCAAGCCTGAATGAAGAACTGACTATTTCAAAATTTTCAAATTTTTTCTCAAACTTAACATCTAGCACACTCACTTTCTTTAATGTTATATTAATCTTTCCGATTTTTGTTAAATTCATTATAACAAAATCTGAAATATTACTATCCACAAAAATATAAAGTGTATTCTCTTCTACAACAATATCTCCAAATCTATTAAAATTTATCCCAAGATTGTGGATAGCACCTAAAACATCTTTATGCCTAATTGTGTTAAATTTATTATTATATGTTGCTTTTAAGCAAGTTATCTCAAAATCAACATTATAATATTCGTTTGCTACCAACTTGGCTTTTTTTCTTTCTAAATTAGTAACTCCACCAAAAAATTCTACTTTTAATTCCGGATAATTATAAATTATTATTTTTTCTAAAATAATTTGCTCAAATTGAGTTAGAAAAAAGGTAACCCTATTTCTATTGTTGGAGAAATCAATTGTTTGTAATAGATTTTCCGCCGTTTCTATTTCTTCTTTTGATGCTGAATATAAAAAATTCAAATTTTTCATAATTCTCCTAAGCAAATATAAATCCTAAAAGTAATCGTCTTAATACATCCAATGCAATAAAAGCTATAATTGGAGAAATATCTAATATTCCAAATGGAGGAATAAGTTTTCTAAAAATTTTCAAGAATGGTTCACAAAATTTTTCCAAAAATTCCACTATAACATTATTTCTAAATTGTGGAAACCACGATGATAATATATATGCCAGTATACAGTATTCATAAAAATTAAATAAATAATTAACGAATCTATATACCCAAAAATATTCTGTTAAACTTATCAATATTAATACTCTCCTTCGTAAAAATCTCCCGATACATCAATACCGTTAGGTACACATAAATAAATATCTTCACCTATGGTTTTTAATTTTGCATTTAGCGCATAAATACCACCTGATACAAAATCCAATAATCTATCAGCTGTTTCTACATCTAGTTTGCTTAAATTAATAATTACAACTTTATTTTTTTTTATATCATCAATAATATCTTTGCTGTCCGCAAATACTAACGGTTCTGTTAATATTACATTATTCATTTTACCGGTTATTGGATTAGATGTCGCTTTATTCACTGAATTCTCCTTTGAAATTCTTTGTTTTGGTTGTTCTTTTTGAATTATTTGTTCTTCCTTTTACATCATCTTCGAAATCTTCTTCGCTTACAAACAGATTATTAAATTTTTTTATCATACTCATAATATCAAACCTCAATTTAGTTATATTTAACTGTATAATTATATCATAATTTTCATTATTTTTAAACCGATATATTCGTTTATAATACACAAAGAACCTTAAAGCTGATTAAAACTATAAGATTCTTTATTTTATTTACTCATAATATTTATTATATCTACTTCGAAGAGTATTTATTAATCTAGTTATTAATACTTTTAAAATTGAATAAATCGGTATTCCTAAAATTGCACCAACTACTCCGAGTATATTAACACCTATTAAAATAACGAAAATAACTGTAAGTGGGTGCATGTCCATACTTTTCCCCATAATATTTGGTGATAAAATATTTCCTTCAACAAATTGCACTATTCCCCAAATAACCAACATTTTTAAAACCATTATACCACTGGTTGAAGCTGCAACCAACATTGCAGGAATTATCGCCATAATAGGCCCTAGATAAGGAACAATACTTAAAAATGCGGCTATCGTTGCCAATGAAAAAGCGTAGTGCAAACCGATAATATTATACCCTATATAAAGCATAACTCCCAAACATAACGAAACTGTCATTTGCCCTTGGATATAAGAACCAACCTTATCATCAATTTCATCTATTGTTTCTGAAATTGATTTTTTCAATCTATTAGGCATAGAATTTATCAAATAAATTTTAAATTTTGAAGCATCTTTTAATAGAAAGAATAACACAAAAGGAAAGGTCATAAGCACCGAAGCAGTTGATGATAATGAAGAAGCAATACTTTGAGCAACATTTGTCACTATTGTTACAGCTTGTGCACTAATTTTCGCAGTATTTAAGTTAGAACTAATATATTCATTTACCGCTTTTACATAAGTATTTTCTGAATTAGTCGCAAGATATCCCCGAACTATTTCTATATATTTCGGTAATGAGTTTACTAAAGCCTGAGTTTGTTCAACGATTATAGGAACTACTCCAATAATTACCACTAAAATTACCAAAACTCCTACAAATATAGCAAGCAAACTGGCGATAAAGCGTGGCATTTTTTTAGAAAAAGCATTTACCAACGGGTTTAATATATAATAAAACGCATAAGCTAAAATAATTGGAGTTGTAATACTTGATACTATGGCTTTTATAGGTGAAAAGATATATGATATTTCAGTATACAAGTATATTGCTATCCCTAACAATATAATTACTATTAAAATGTATAAAATAAATTTTCCACCTAAAAATGCCAATAACCTATCTTCTCTGGAGTTTTCTACTATTTCTTTATTTTTTTTTATTTCTTCTTTAATCTTTTCTTTCATAAAATCCTCCTTCGTTATTTTATTAAATGTAATGACAGTTCATATATTGTCATTATTGCATTATAACCTAAATATCCTATAGCAAACGACATTAGACTAATTAAAATTTTTATTTCCTTTGTACTATTTTTTTTAAATAATTTACCAAAATCTAATTTCAGTAAGCTAAAGTTGCTAACTAAAATCATTATAAATAACAATGTTAATTTTATAAAATTCATATTTTATCCTTTATATCTAATGTCTATTTGAACATATCAAGCCAACCTTTTTTCTTAAATATCCATAACATTCCAATAGCAATTACCAACATAACACCGCAGATAAAAAAGTAGCCATACTTCCATTCCAACTCCGGCATATTTCTAAAGTTCATTCCATAAAGACCAACTATAAATGTCAACGGTAAAAATATTGTTGAAATAACGGTCAACATCATCATAATATTATTAGATCTAAATGAGTTATAAGTCATGTAATTTTCTCTAATATCACTGGCAAGTTCTCGTGTTGCTTCAATAATTTCCGTTTGTTGAACAAGGTCATCATAAATATCGTGAAAATATTTTCTGTCGTTATCGGTCATTTCAACACGGCGTGATACTAAAAATCTATGGAGTAACTCACGCATAGGCAATAAACCACGTCGCAATTTTAACAAGTCACTACGAAGGTCAAAAACCTCGTCCATTATTTTACTACCGGCATTATATGAGTCATATTCTTCAATTTCATCAAGACGATTTTCTATTTTTGCAATAATCGGAATGTATCCTTCTACTATTTCTGATACCAACATATGCATTACATGCAGTGGCGAATATTGTTCACCGCGCTGTAAGATTTTTGGAATAATTTTATTAATATATCGTATATGTGAGAGGTGAAAAGTTACAATATAATTTTTTCCGACAAACATATTTATTGTTTCATAATCATCATCAATATTTTTCAAAACATGAGATACTAAAAAAATTTGTTGTCGTGTTATTTCTATTTTTGGTCGTTGAAGCAATGTCATACAGTCTTCAATCAACAATTCGTGAAACTTAAAAAATGTAGACAATAGGGTTATCTCACTTCGTGTCGGTGTATCAAAATCAACCCAATACCAAGCAATATCTTGATCATTAAGTCTTGACAGTTTGACATCTGTTAAGATATTTCCTTTTTTATCTACTGCTAGTGTTTTTAACATTAGATCTCACCTCTCTTAGATTATTTTCACAACTACAATAATATCATAATTAATGAAATTAGTAAATTTTTATTTAATATTATTTGCAATATGATTCATAATTATTCCGGCAGAAACTGCCACATTTAAACTTTCGGCTTCCCCGGTCATTTTTATTTTTAAAAGATTATTTACCTTTTCCAAGATATTGTTACTAACCCCTGCTCCTTCATTACCAAAAATAACAGCAATTTTCTCTCCTACATCATTAACCTCTTCCAAATATTTATTACCTTTTAAAGAAGTAGCATATAAATCAAATTCTTTCATTTCATCAATAAGATTTTCCAAAACTATATTTTCAAAACAATCAATGTGAAACTGACTTCCTTGTGTACTACGAAGGACTTTTTGCCCGTATAAACTTGTCGTTTCGTCACCCAAAACTACACAATCAAAACTAAAAGCATCTGCTGTTCTTATAATAGTCCCCAAATTCCCAGGATCTTGTACTCTATCCAAAATAAGAACCCTATTATAGCAATTAATATCCAATTCTTTTTTTTCTATACTACATACAGCAATTACCCCTTGAGAAGTCACCGTTTCTCCCAGTAATTTTATAACGTTATCCGCAACTACCACAAATTCTTTTAAATAATTCAATTCTTTTTTATTAAAATTTTCTGAAATTATTATTTCTTCTACAACATTAGCCTTTAATGCTTCTTTTACCAGATGAATTCCTTCTACCAAATACTTATTATATTTTTTTATATTTCTATTTTTTTTTAATTTTTGAAGTTCTTTTATTTTTTTATTATTTCCTGATGTTATCATTATTTTCTCCATAATATTATCAAATTAGATGTCTAGCTTTTACCATTATAATCAATATTGAATAAAATTACAAACTATGATATAATTTTTTTATTAATAATACGTAAAAGGAGTTTATTATGTCACTTTGGATATCAACACTAATAGTACTGTTTGTCATCGGCTTAATTGCATTATTTAATTATCTAAGATTGAACAGAGCTGTTACCAAGCTACCTTATGTTGAATTTAGACAAAATCTTAGAAAAGTTCAATTAGTTGATGTAAGAGAAAAAGAAGATTTTAAATATGCTCATATTAACGGAGCAAGAAATATGCCACTTTCTCAATTCAATTTTTTATATACTTCTCTTAGAAAAGACCAACCTATTTATCTTTGTGATAAAAACGGGACTATGGCACCACGTGCTGCCCTTACACTAAAGAAAAATGGTTATACTAATGTCTTTATGCTAAAAAATGGTCTACAAGATTGGAAAGAAAATCTTAAAACAAAAAGATAACCATAAAACCGGTATTAAACGATACTGGTTTTTTTGTCGTTACAGCAATATACATTCACTGTTTTATATGTTATAATTTTATGTAAAATTAACTATATATTTATATACAAAATATTTTTTGTT
>NZ_KI271814.1 GCF_000469465.1 Gemella bergeri ATCC 700627
TATATTTTACTTTTAACATATTATATATACTTAAAAAAACTTATTTGTATTACTTTTCTATTCGCAACAAATTGTATTTAATATAAAATTTTTGCTAAATAAAATTATACTATTGACCTAAAGGTTATTTCAGTATATATTTAATTTATATAAAGTATAAAATTCAGTTAGGAGTTTTAATATGATTATTTTAACAAAAGAAGATATTAAAAAATGTATAACAATGAAAGAGGCAATTGAAATTAATAAAGAAGCACTTAAAAATTATTCAAATAAAAATGCAATCGTCCCGTTAAGAACAAATTTAAACATTGATAAATATAACGGACAAGCTCTTTTTATGCCTGCCAGTATTAGTGGAAAAAACGATTCTCTCGGTATAAAAATCGTATCTGTTTATCCTGATAACGTAAAAAATAATCTCCCTTCCGTTCCTGCAATAATGCTTGTTTTTGATTCAAAAACCGGTATTATCTCCGGTCTTTTAGATGGCACTTACTTAACACAACTACGTACGGCTGCATTACAAGGAGCGGCTACAGACTTACTTGCTAAAAAAAATAGTAGAATTGCTGCATTAATCGGAACAGGTGGACAAGCATATGAACAAGCACACGCTATGCTTACCGTTAGAAAACTGGATGAACTTCGTGTTGTCGGTCGAAATTTTGAAAAAACTAAAAAATTTGTTGAATTAATTAATAATGACTTCAAACAATTTAACACTAAAATAATTGCATTAGAAAATTCAAATACTGCAATTACTGATGCTGATATTATAACTACAGTAACTACCTCTACTACACCTACTTTTAATTCAGATTTTGTGAAACTTGGTACTCATATAAACGGTATTGGTTCTTACACCCCTGAAATGATTGAACTTCCTACAAAAATAATAACCCAAGCTGATAAAATTTTCTTTGATACAAATAATGGAGTATTAAACGAAGCCGGAGATATTTTATTGGCTTTAAAAGAAAAAATGATTAATAAGTCATCTTTTACCGGTGAGTTAGGAGAATTGATTTCAAAAAAAGTTAACGGTAGAGAAAATAATGACGAAATCACACTCTTTAAATCTGTAGGTAGTGCCGTTTTGGATGTAGCTACCTCTGAAGCAATAATAAAAAAAGCAGCAAAAATTGGTATAGGAAACTGTATAAAAATATAGAATTTGCTCAAAAAGATAGAATATGTATTAAAAAACTAGCTTCCTAAACCTATTTAGGAGGCTAGTTTATAAATTATTCTCTTTTCTGTTTTGCATTACACCTGTAATCTTTTCCCGTTTTTATATACCTCATCAATTGTTGCACCACCTAAACAAACATCTCCATCATAAAAGACTACAGCTTGCCCCGGTGTCACCGCTCTTACAGGCTCTTTATATGTTACTTTAACCTTTCCGTCTTCCAATACTTCAACATCAACAGCGGTATCTTGCTGACGATAACGGAATTTTGCCGTACAGCTAAAGTTTTTTGGTAGTTCTTCTTTAGTTGTAAATGATAACCCGCTAGCGAACAAACTATCTGAATACAAATATTCATTATGAAAACCTTGGCAAACATATAGTATATTATTTTCCAAATCTTTTCCACAAGCAAACCATGCTTCTCCATCTGTATCCTTTGTTCCACCGATACCTAACCCATGACGTTGACCTATAGTATAATACATAAGTCCTGCATGTTCTCCACGAATATTACCATCAAGATCAATCATTTTCCCACTTTTAGCCGGTAAATATTGTGATAAAAATGTTTTAAAGTTCTTCTCACCAATAAAACAAATTCCGGTTGAATCTTTTTTCTTCGCAGTAGCAAGTCCTGCTGCTTCGGCAATTTTTCTAACTTCTTTTTTTTCAAGTTCTCCTACAGGAAATAATATATTTTTTATTTGATGTTGTTTTAACTGCGATAAGAAATAAGTTTGATCTTTATTACTGTCAACACCACGAAGCAACAATCGTTCACCATTTTTATCTTGTAGACGTGCATAATGACCGGTTGCCACATAATCAGCACCTAAGTCTTCAGCATACTCTAAAAAAACCTTAAACTTAATTTCTTTATTACACATAATATCAGGATTAGGAGTACGTCCTTTTTTATACTCATCTAAAAAGTACGTAAACACCTTATCCCAATATTCTTTTTCGAAATTTATTGAGTAGTATGGTATTTCTAATTGCTCACATACCTTTATCACATCCTTATAATCTTTTTCTGCAACACAAACACCATGGTCATCTTTTTCTTCCCAGTTTTTCATAAAAACTCCGGTAACTTCGTAACCTTGTTGTTTTAGAAGGTATGCTGTAACTGATGAATCAACACCACCACTCATACCAACAACTACTTTTTTTCCGTTCATCATTTATTCCTTTCTTTAATTTTTCGTTCAAGATGTACTATTTTGTTGATAACATTATCTATCATTTTTTTATCAACGTCAAAACCCACACTTATTCTGACAGAATGAGCCGCACGCTCTATATTATACATCTTCGTAATTATTTTACTACCTTTAATATTACCGGAACTACACGCCGAACCGCCGGAAATATATACTTCATTTGCATCAAGATAAGTAATCAAACGTTGTGATTCAATATTTTTAAAATAAATATTTAATATATTTGGTAATGAATATTCTATTGACCCATTTACTTCAAATTCTACATTGTTTTTTTCTAATTTTTCAATAAAATAATTTTTTAAATCTCTTAAGTATTGAACGGTCTTTAAAGTTTCATCAATACTATCCGCTAGTGTTAATGCACCTAAGACGTCACTGGTTCCTGAGCGTAAACCGTTTTCTTGCCCGCCTCCTAAAATAAAAGGCTCTACTACACCGTTTTTAGCATATAAAAAACCGAAATTATTTAACGCACCTATTTTATGTGCAGATACCGAAGCAAAATCCACCCCTAAATCTTTTACATCAATTTCAATTTTAGCAAATGCTTGAACAATATCACTATGCAATAAAATATTTTTACCCGATATTAATTTTGAAATTTCTTTAATTGGGTTTAGAACACCTGTTTCATTATTCGCAAACATAATAGAAATAAGCACAGTATTATCCGTTATTTTATCTTCCAGTTCTTCTAAACTAACCATACCATTTTTCCCAACACTTAGTTCATGAACGACAAAACCATATTGTTCTAAATGTCTGGCACTAGCTTTTACCGATGGATGCTCTATTTCAGAAATAATAATCTCCCCACTTTTAAAACGGTTAAAAACATGATTAAATACAGTATTATTACTTTCTGTCCCTCCGGAAGTAAAAATAATTTCCTCCGGTTGTGCGTTGATTGAAGATGCTATTTTTTGCTGTGCTTCTTTTTTTAATTTTGCATTTTTTTTCCCTAAGGTATGGCTACTGCTAGGATTAGCATAAATTTCCTTTAATAATTTTAAATTTTTTTCTATTATATCAAAATGTTTTTTTGATGTGGCTGCATAGTCTAAATATATATTCTCCATAACATCCGCCTCCTAATATCTATCCACCCCATTGTAACATAAATAAAGGTCAAATAAAATCAAAACTACTTTTAATTTATCTCTCTGTTTTTTAGAGATAAAGTTTCAACAAAATTATTACAATGGCTTTTAATAAAATATTTCACTAATTCACTCTTCCATATAGTTATTTTATTTTTAATATAATATAACTAAAATTTATTTTCTACTTTCTTACCTCTTCCAAGTCTAATGTTGATCTTGCATTTAATGTTAATGGGTCTGCAAATAGTTTATATTTGTAATAGTAATATCCTACCGCTCCTATCATCGCTGCATTATCACTGCAATAACTCATCTTAGGTATTAATACTTCTACTCCTAATTCTTTCTCTAGTTTTAAAACTTGCAAGCGTAATTCACTATTGCCGGCGACACCTCCTGCAAGTATTAACTGTTTTACGTCGAAATTTTCTATCGCTTTTCTCGTTTTTGTGATAAGGACATCAACCACCGCTGTTTGAAAACTACATGCCAAGTCTGCAAAAACTATCTTATCCCCGCGTTGTTTGGCATTATGAACAAAGTTTATTACAGCAGACTTCATTCCCGAAAAACTAAAATTGTAATCATCACTATCAATCATTGCACGTGGAAATTTATATTTATCTTCTCCAAACTTCGCCAACTTATCTACTTTTGGACCTCCCGGATATTCTAAATTTAATTGGCGAGCAACTTTGTCGTAGGCTTCTCCTACCGCATCATCGTGAGTAGATCCGATAATTTCAAAATCAAGCACATCTTTTAAATAAACAAGTTCTGTATGCCCACCACTAACAACAAGTGCTAATGATGGATAAGAAATATTATTATCAATATTACTCGCATAAATATGTCCGGCAATATGATGTGCTCCAATTAACGGTTTATCAAGAGTATAACTCAATGTTTTAGCAACATTAACGCCTACTAAAAGTGAACCAATTAATCCCGGCCCTTGCGTCACACAAATAGCATCTATTTCATCTAAAATTACTTCCGCTTCTTCTAATGCTTCTTCAACTATTTGGATTATAACCTCTATATGCTGACGACTGGCAATTTCAGGGACAACACCACCAAACTGTTTATGTGTATCTATTTGGGAACTTACAATATTGGACAAAACTTCCTTACCATTTCTTACAACAGCAACACTCGTTTCATCACAACTGGTTTCTATCGCTAATATATTAATATCTTTCATTGCTAAAATCCCTTACCATTATATAAGCGTTTTCACCATTATTTTTATAATAATTTTTTCTCATATCAATCGTCTGAAACCCTGCTTTTTCATAAACAGTAATGGCAGGCATATTGCTAACTCTCACCTCTATTAGAGCTTTTTTAACACCTTTTAATTTCATAAATTGCATTACATATGTAAAAAAGATTTGTCCTAATTTTTTGTTTCTATGTGGTTTATCAATAACAATTTTATTGATTTGATACTCATCGGCAACCAGCCATCCCCCACAAAAACCGATTATTTCGTCATCATTAAACAAGCCGAAATACTCCGAATTTTCATGTTCCAATTCTGTTTTAAACATACTTTTTGTCCACGCATCATCAAAATTATCAACATCTATTTTTGATAATACATCTAAATTTTTTATATCTACCTTATTTACTTTTATCATTTTTTAATTCCCTCTCTGCCTCTGTTTTTCTTAAATACTGTGGTGTCATATTAAAACAATCACTTTTTTCCAAATAATCATATATTTTTAATATATCTACTGCTTTTATATCATTAGTATTAATCGATATCAATGTATTATTCAATAATTTCTCTGATAATTTTTCTACATCTTTTCCCACGTATATAGTAGGTATATCTTGTGATAAAATAAAGTCATTTAATTCAACAAGTGTATAATAACTCTCTTCCAATACCTCTACTAAATCATCACCTTCACGTTTATATATAGCTCCAAAAACACTATCACGCCTTGCATCAATAATGGGCACAATCAGTTTATTGCTTTCATATTCAACCAATGCTTGTAACTTCAAACTGGAAATAACTTTAATCGGTATCTTTAGTGTATAAGAAAACGTCTTACAAACAGCAGCGACAACTCGTATAGCTGTGTAAGAACCCGGCCCTTTACTTGATATTATTTCCGTTAAATCCTTTTTGGTTACATCCGCCATATTTAAACATCTATCTATTTCTGCTAAGATAATTGATGATAAATTATTAGAGCATGATATATTTCTTTCTGCCAACACTTTATTATTTTTAAGACACGCTACCGAAAGAAAACTATTTGATGCCTCCACTACTAAACTGACCATTCTTCTTTTATCCTTTCTACTATACGATTGTGATACTCATCGTCACTAAAAATAGTAATAACACGGTCATCTCCGTGCAATGTTATATTAAATACTAAACGCTCCATAGGAAGATATTCTTCAATAAACTCCCCCCATTCGATAATACAAATATTATTCTCGTAAAAAATTTCCTCAAATCCCAAATCTTCACTACTATTTTCCAGCCGATACGCATCAATATGATATAAATTTCCTTTATTTGATTTATACTCTTTCATTATATTGAACGTTGGTGAGTTAACGACTTGTTTCACACCTAAATTCTGTGCTAAATATTTCGTAAATGTAGTTTTTCCGGCAGCTAAATCCCCATTAAGCATAAGTAACAATTTATTATCTATGCTATCAGCCACTATATGAGCTAAACGCTCCGTATCATGTAAATTTTTTATAGTTATTTCCAACATAATATGTCCTTTAATAAGTTTTTTACAAATTTTAATATACTATCTTATTTCACTACCATTAAATTAAAAAATTCTTAACTTCTATATTTATGGTTAAAGAAGTAGAGTGCTAAAACATTTTACAGGGAAGATATTATAAAATAATTTTTTATTCTTTATAAATCAAGATAAAATTAACCAGTTTATTATATTTAACACCATTACTCTGTGAAAAAAGAAATTCATTTTTCTAATATCTTCTATAATATCATATTTACCATTTTATTCCAATTATAACATTGATTTTATATATAAAAGTGATACAATAGCATTGAGGGGGATAACTATGAACAAAAAAATTTTTATTATCTGTATCGGAATATTCTCGACTATATTTTTAATATTATTCTTTATATTTAATACTCATTTTCAAGAAAAATATAATAAACAAATAATAAATGATGTAGAAGTAAAGGGAGATACTACTAAATATAAAGTTAACTTCGTTGAAAAAATTGACGGTGATACTATCGTCGTGCGATTTAATAAGAAAAATTTAAAAGTAAGATATTTACTTATAGATACACCTGAAACCGTAAAACGTGGCGTCGCTGTTCAACCATATGGGCCTGAAGCCAGTGAATTAAATGAAAAATTACTAAAAAATGCACAAAATATAGAAATAGAGTTTGATGTTTATCAAAAGGAAGATAAATACCATCGTGCATTATGTTATGTCTATGCAGACGGAAAATCAATTCAAGAAGAATTGCTATTATCAGGACTAGCAGAAATAAAATATGTAAAAGCACCGGACACACGATACTTAAACAAATTTAAAAAAGCACAAAATATTGCAAAAAGCAACAAACGAAATTTATGGAGTAACTAATAATTATCTGAAAACGTAAAAATCAGGCTGATAGTATTATCAGCCCGATTTTTCTACGATTTTTCTATTCATCTTTTAACTTACTATTTCTATACGAGAAAGTAAAGTATACTATCATTCCAATTACTACCCAAACTATAAAAATAATCCATGTTTTCAATGTTACACTATATAATAATGCTACAAATAGAATTATTGATACTGCCGGTAAAATCGGCATGCCCGGAACTCTAAATCCACGTTTCAAATTAGGATATTTTTTATAGAACACGATAGTTGTATAACTTACTAATGCAAACGCAATAATAGATGCAACATTAGCTAAGTCTGCTAATTGCCCTAAAGGCAAGAACCCTGCTAATAATGCTGTTAATATACCTAATCCCCAAGTTAAAGTACTTGGTACTTTATTTTTATTAACTTTTGTTAAAGATTTAGGTAGTAAACCATCACGTGCTATTGTATAAGTAATACGAATACCTGCATAAATAAATGATAAAATACCTGCCATAAGTCCGATAACAGCACCTAACGATACTATACCGGCTACTTTGTGTTGACCTACAGTTTCAAGAACAAAGGCAAGTGCATCCCCAGTTCCCAATTCAGTATAAGGTACTACTCCGGTTAAAACTAAACATACCAAAATATAAAATGCTGTACATACTATCATAGTAATAATAATTGCTTTAGGTAAAGATTTTTCAGGATGAATTGCTTCTTCTGCTGAAGTAGAAATGGCATCAAATCCTAAATAAGCAAAAAATACTGTTGTTGCTGCTAACATTACTCCAGAAAAACCTGTTGGAGCAAAATTATCTGTCCAGTGAGTAGGCTCTACATAAAATGAACCAACGATAACAAATAATATTACAATACCCACTTTAGCAGCAACCATTAAATTATTCACCATTTTACTGCTGGATGTACCTTTAGATAGAATAAATGTTATTAATAAAACAATAATTACCGCGGGAATATTTCCATATCCACCGGCTGACGGCAATGTGTAGAACTCTTTAGGCATATTAACACCTAAACCTGCTAATAGACGTGAAAAGTAACTAGACCATCCGTTTGCCACCGTAGCAGATGTAAGAACATATCCTCCTATTAATACCCAACCTATTGCATATGCTACTATCTCTCCAACAGAAACATATAAATAAGTATAGGTACTTCCGCTTGACGGTATTGTAGAGGCTAACTCCGCATAACATAAAGCAGCTAAACAACATGCAAGCCCCGCTATTAAAAACGAGAATATTACCGCAGGTCCTGCTTCAGATGATGCTTTACCGGTTAATACTAATATCCCGGATCCAATAATAGCACCTATACCGAACAAAACTAAATCCAATGTTTTCATAGTAGGGGTTAAAGTCTTACTTTTAGATTCGGCTAAAATAGAATCAATTGATTTTTTCCTAAATACACTCATCATTTCCTCCTTAAATTATATAACAAATATTATCTACAATTAAATAATATCGTTATAGTATATCACAGTCATATACCATTTACCACAAATATTTACTCCCACCCTATTTAAAAGAAGTGGAAAAAAGGTACAAGTATTCTTTTTTCCACTTCCTAAACTACTTACTATTTTATTGTAATATTTTTTACAATGCTTTTTCTACCGGAGTATATTCGTATCCTAAATCATCAGCTACTGCTTTGAAAGTAACTTTTCCATTTGCTACGTTTATACCAGGTACTAATTCTGGGAATTTAACTACTGCATCTTTAACACCTAATTTAGCAATTAGTTTAACATATTTAGCAGTTGCATTACATAATGCATAAGTTGCTGTTTCAGCTACTGCTCCCGGAATATTCGCTACTGAATAGTGTAACACTCCTTCTTCTACAAAGATAGGGTTATCATGGCTTGTTGGACGTCCTTCAGTATATTCTGTTGTACCACCTTGGTCAATAGCTACGTCAACGATTACACCACCATCTGGCATATCTTTAATCATTTCTTTAGTTACAAGCTTAGGTGCTTTAGCTCCTGGGATTAATACTGTACTTACCACTAGATCAGCTGATTTAATAGCATTAGCAATATTTAATTTGTTAGAGTAAACAGTTTCAACTTTTCCGCCAAAGATGTGTGATAATTCTGTTAAACGATCCAAGTTAACATCTAACATAGTTACACGTGCACCAAGCCCAGATGCTGCTGTTGCTGCAGCTGTTCCAGCTACCCCTGCTCCGATTACTACTACATGTCCTGGTTGTACCCCCGGTACACCTTGTAATAATTTACCTTTTCCGCCTTGTACTTTAGACAAGAATCTTGTTCCTTCTTGAACAGCCATTCTCCCTGCGATTTCACTCATTGGTCTTAACAATGGTAGTGAACGTCCCACTTTTACAGTTTCAAATGCAATACCGATTGTTCCAGTATCTACCATAGCTTTTGTAAGTTCTGGATCTGCTGCTAAGTGTAAATAAGTATAGATAATAAGTCCTTTTCTGAAATATTTGTATTCAGAAGGAATAGGTTCTTTTACTTTATAGATTAAGTCTGATTTATTCCATACATCTTCTGCTTTATCTAATAAAACAGCCCCCACTTTTTCATACTCTTCATCTAAAATACCTGAAGCAATCCCTGCTCCTTTCTCTACATATACAGTGTGTCCATCTAATACTAATTCATGAACAACTCCTGGAATTGCAGACACTCTACTTTCGTTATTTTTTATTTCTGTTGGTACTCCGATAATCATTTCCCTTACCTCCTAATTTTTTTTCTGTATTTATATCTTATCACAAAAAAATACAAAATGAAAGCGTTTTTATATGAAAGTTTTTATGTAAATATTTTCCTTAAATACCGATGTGTTATAATAATTTGAATTTTTTATTATTTCCCTGCTATGATAGGATTTATATTTTATTTTTTCAAATGAATTTTTTGCCTTTTTTTGATTATTTTCTTTAAGAAAAGAATACAGAAAAACAGATTTTATATTTTCATAAAATAGCTATTTTGATAATATTTTATAATATTGGTATAATGTTTTTTAATAATTATTTTATTCCTAATATATAAATTTTATAATGTTTGATTTTTATAAGTCATAATGTGAGATTTATTCTCATCATATTTTTTTGTCTTTAAAATTTATGTAAATATTAATTTATTGTTATCATAAAATTTATTATTTTTATACATTATGCAGAAAATATATTATTTGCATTTTCATTTTTTCTATATTTTTATAGCACAACTTATTCTTATGTTTTATAACTTGAAAACTTTACGATTTATAGAAAATAAATGATTTATAAGCAAAAATGTTTTAATACCTTCTGCTTATAAATCATTATATCTTTCTATCATTATTTATTTAATAAATTAAATAACGTTTTTACATGAACACCTGTTGCTCCTTTTGGTAAATATCTTTCAGAATTTGATAAGTATGCTGTTCCTGCTATATCTAAATGAATCCACGGAATATCATTTGCTACAAAATTTTCTATAAAGAGTCCTGCTGTTATCGTTCCTCCTAATCTACCGCCGGTATTTTTCACATCAGCTACCGATGATTTATTTAATTTTCTAAAACTGTCATCTACAGGTAGTTGCCATACTCGTTCTCCTGCTTTTAATGAAGCAATTTTTAATTCATTAAAGAAATTATCGTTATTAGTAACTGCTCCGGTATAAAATTCCCCTAAAGCTATTAAACAAGCTCCGGTTAATGTTGCTAAATCTATTACTTTGTTTACTTTTAGTTTTTCAGTTGCATAATATACAGAATCTGCCAAAGTTATTCTTCCCTCTGCATCTGTATTAAGAACTTCTATTGTTTTTCCTGATAATGTTTCAACAATATCTCCGGGTTTATATGCACTTCCGGAAATCATATTTTCGCAAGCTCCAACTATTCCAATTACATTTGTTTTTAATTTTCTTTTTGCAATAAGGTGCATTGTCCCTATTACGGTTCCTGCCCCTCCCATATCACAGTGCATAATATCCATGCTATTAGCTGTCGGTTTTATTGAATAACCTCCACTATCATAAGTTACTCCTTTTCCTACCAATCCCATTACTTCATCGCTATCGGCATTGTTTAAATACTTCATTACAATAAATCGAGGTTTTCTAGCGGATGCACGACCTACAGCTAAAAGTCCTTTTAAGCCTATCTCTTCACATTGCTTTTCGTCATATACCTCTACCGTTACTCCCAGTGGTTCCAATTTTTCAACAACTATATTTGCCAATGTTTCCGGATATAAATACTCCGCTCTTTCATTAACTAAATCTCTTGAGAAAAATATCGCCTCCATAGTGTCTTGTGCTTCATTTATATCTTTTTCTAATGTAGTTATTAATTCTTCTGTTGAAATATTTATTGTTAATACCGGTAATTCTTCCCTATCACTTTTATACTTATCGAAATTATAAATAGCATGTATACTTCCTTCAACCGCAGCTTTTACTACAAAGTTGCCTGTTAAATGATCTATTTTTGGTATTTGTATATTAACTTCATATTCTTTTACTTTTAATAAATTTTTTACCAATTTAAAAAATGCTTCTCTTATTTCATCTTCAGTTAATTCTTTGAATTTTCCTAAACCTAATAAAATTTCTTTTTCTCCATTATACGGCAAATTATTAAATATTTCATTTAACTTCCCTGAGAATAATTCTTTTCCTTTTGTATAATCTAATAACTCGCTGTTATATTCCTTATCCTCAAATACAGGTGTTACTTTTACTCCGCTTTTATCGGTTGTATTAAATTTTATTTTTTCTATATTCATTTTTTATATTCCTTTCGTTTATCTTATTTTTTCAATATTTCTTTTGCAGTTTCTTTTGCTTCTAATATTGTATTTTCGAGATTGGTGGCTTTTTTTGATGCACCTATTATATATAGATTCGGATATTTTTCTTTCATATAGTCAACAAAACCGTTAATTTTCTTATTATACTTTCCATTACAATATCTGTAATTATCTTCTAATCTATTAACATAATATCTTTCCGGTTTCCCTACAAAACCGTGAACCATTTGAATTTCTTTTTCTATTAATTCTTTTATCTGTTCATCTGTTTTTTCAAATAATTCATTAACTTTATTTTGCCGATTAATATAAGCTCTTACTATTTGTATTCCGCTCATTTTTATATCTATCCACTCGTTACTAACATACTCCAACTTCGTCACATAATTACCGGTATTTTTTGGAAAAATTATCTCTCCTATTTCTCTATTTATATGTAAATCCTCTCTTTTATAAACAAAAGTTACTACTATGTTAGATACATACTTTATAGTGGCAAAAAATTGTTCTACCACTTTATCTCCATTAAACCATGGCAAAAAATTGTTATGATTTAAAGCTAATACTACATAATCATATTGATAAATACTTCCATTGGAATGAACTAAATATTTATTATCTATTTTTTCTATTTTTTCTATTTTTTCTATTTTCCTATTAAATTCTAAAAATACTCTATCCGAAAAATTTGACTCTAATGTTTCTACAAAAGACTTTAAAGTGAATTTTAACCTATATTTGCTTCCTATACTAATATTATCAGTAACATTCTTATTATACATATCTTCTAGCACTTCGTTAATATATTCTTTTTGAATAGTTAAAAACGAAAGTTCCGGCATTAAACTTACCATATTCTGATTAGAAACATCACTTCCATAATGACTTGTTAGTAAAGGCTCTATAAGATTATGATATATTTTAGAATTAATATTAGAAGTAAAAAATCGTTTTACCGTCATATTTTTTATATTTTCTTCTTCCATTGTTTTGTGCATATTATAAGCAATAGATAATTTTTCTTTAAAATCGAATAAATCTGAAAATAACAATTCTCTTTTTTCCAACGGATAACCATAGAGCATTTTCTCAGGAAGGTATTTTACTCCCTCTTTTGTAAAGAAAACTTTTTTAGTGTTACTACTTTCTATTAAATATCTATGAAGTCCAAGCTCAATCATTAAGTAAAATAATATACCTTGTCCATATATTGCATTATGCCAACCGTTATCATAGATTTCTTGCCCATATTGAAATTTTCCAAATCTATTTTTGGCAAATTCTAAATCTTTCTCAATAATATCAATATTATATTTTTTTGAATTAATACTTGAAAATTTATCAAGAAAGTATGCACAGCTTACTCCGGATAAATCTCCCCCAATGATTGCTATATTCTTCATGATTTCTCCTAAATTATTTCACCTTTACTATAAAAATTCTTGCTACTAAATTTGCCAGAATTAAAGCTACTATATTTATTATTACATTATTTATATTAATATTAGTTAATAATATTGATATTAATGTCAGTAATAATGTTGTCAACAACATAACAACAGTTAACAAATGTCTAAAACTATTTACTTTAATCTCTTCTTTTACCGGAAGTACATGACTCCAAATGCTATTATTTATTTTTTTATATAGGGGTACTAACTGGATTATTGTCAAATAGCTATATGATACGATTATTACCATTGATACATAACTGTTTTTTAAACTGTAAATAAACATTACTGCAACCAGCATTAATCTTAATGCTAAAAATATCGTATTTTCTTGTCTTAAAAATACTCGATAATAATAGTATTTAAAACTGTTTTCTACAGAGAAATTATCTTCTTTTAATTTTGGTAATAATATATCAAAATATTTTCGTCTGGCTACTTTTATATTATCCATCGGTACATCTACAAACATGTTTACGAATTTTAAATAATTTTCCTTACGTTGTTTATCGTAATCCGCCGCTCCGTACCAATTTATATTGGTATAAACCTTATTTGTTTTTATCATTACCATAACCATAATAATAAAAATTGTTATTACCATATAATCATAATAATTTTTATGTAATACCACTTTTAATAAAGATAATACCAAAATTAAATATTGAAGTACAGAACTCGTTATTTTCGGTTTGTTATAAACCGCTTCTCCCAACTTCATTCCATTAACAACAATAATTGCTAAAAATAAAATTGCTACATTTATAATTTGTAAGTTATTTTGAAATTCTCCTACCCTGTCGATAATAGGTTTAGTTCCAAAATAAAATATCACCGTAATTACCAAATGTCCTATTGTACTCATTGTTAAAGTATTTTTATATATTTTAACGTAGTATTTTTCGAGCGGAAGTAAGAAAACCGAATCCGCTTCTTTTATAAATGTTTTAGCTTTCGTAAAAGTAATCAGGTAGCTTAAAAGTAAAATTGCTATGATTAATACTGCCCTCATCTCAAATTTAGTAGCAACAGCTAACCATTTTGAGTAATTTATCATTACAGCCCCAAGCACGATAATAAGAAACATAATCAGGTGCGAATTAAATATGTACTTACTATATAATGCCCTTTTTTCTCGTTCTTTTTTTCTCCTATCATTGAAAATAGTCGTAATATCAGTCATTATTTCCTCTTACAGTTAAAGCCAAATATATTTCATCTAAAGACGCACCTTCCATTTTAAATTCCGCTCTTAATTTATCAAGATTTCCACTTGCCAATATTTTTCCCTCATGAATAATAACGAAGTTATCACAATATCTTTCTGCTGTTGCTAATATATGAGTAGACATCAAAATACTGGCACCTGAATCTTTCCTTTTACACATTAAATTAATTAAATCATTAATCGCAATCGGATCAAGACCTAAAAACGGTTCATCTATAATATAAAGACTAGGTTCTACTAAAAAGGCACATATAATCATTACCTTTTGCTTCATCCCTTTTGAAAAATGAACGGGGAAAAACTTTATTTTATCACTCAACTTAAATAATTCCAATAACTCATCAGCAACTTCCCAAGTATGCTTCATATCTAATCCATAAGCCATAGCAGTTAAGTTAATATGTTCTTCCAATGTGAGTTCATCGTACAGTACAGGAGATTCCGGAATGTAGGTAATGCTCTTTCTATAATTTTCATTATCACTTTCCATCGTAAGATTATTTACTCTTATCTCACCTTCCATAGCATTAAGAAGCCCTAATATATGTTTTATAGTTGTACTCTTACCTGCACCGTTTAAACCTATTAATGCTGTTATGCTTCCTTGGGGAATTTCTATATTAATATTTTCTATTACTTTCTTTCTATTATAACCTCCTGTCAGATTTTTTATCTCAAGTATATTTGTCATTAATTATCCGTCCCCTTTCAATAATTCTTCTATAATATTATCTACTTGTTTATAGGTGAATTCTAATGAATTACTGTTATTCACTATGTAATCACCTAGTTTCGCTTTTTCTTTTGAACTTAATTGACTGTTTATTCTTCTTAAAGCATTTTGTTTAGTTAAATTATTTCTCTTCATTAATCGTTTCAATTGAGTTTTCTCATCACAATAAACAACTATTGTTTTATCTACTAAATCGCTAAATTTTGCTTCGAAAAGCAATGCAACATCTATAAAAACTAATTTTTCTTTAGAATATTTTTTTTCAATTTTCCTTATTTCATTTTTTATTTTAGGATGTATTATTTCATTTAATTTCTCTAAGTTCTTGCTATTGCCAAATACTAAACTGCCAAGTTTTAAACGATTCACTCCATGAGTATCTAAAATTTGCTCACCAAAAATCTTAACAAGTTTTTCTACTACATCCTTACTATTTAATTTTTCATGACCGATTTTATCTGCATCAATAACAATATATCCAAGTTTTTTTAAATAATTTGAAACTGCACTTTTACCACAGGCAATACTTCCTGTAACTCCCACGTTCAAACAAATCATCTCCATTTATAAGAATTCAAGCAACTTAAATATAATTTTAACACATTAATTATTTAATATCTATAAAAAAATGAGAGTAGGACAAAAATTATAATTGCTAACCAATTTACTTTTAAACCTACTCCCATAAAATTTACCAAATTACTTTGCGTGTACTTATAACATTTTTACAAACCAGTAAATTCTTCTATATTATTTATAATCATTTAAAATCTATTTTTCATCACCAAATGGGTTAATATCCATTTCTTCTAATTTAACGTATTTTCTTTTTGTTACAAGTTTAAATCCAATATAAAGTAATAGACAAATAACCGGACAAACCAAATTATATGACATTTGTAAAAAACCACCGGTTAAATAATCCGCCACTAATTGTAATATTATTATTAAAATAAATACAGTTAGAGCAATATATGATCCTACCACACCTGTTTTTGCTGTATAAGGAAGAACATCTTCAGCCTTTTTCCCTTGCTTAATAATCGCTTTTCTTAGTCTTATTTGAGAAACGAGAGAAACAATCCAAATAAGCATAACAATAATTCCAACCATTGACAATAGCATATAATATCCACTTGGATTATAATGTTCAAACACAAAGCAAAGTATCATAAATACAGCAGAAAAAGTTAATGCTATTGACGGTGTTGAGTTTGAATTTAATTGCTTAAACATTTTAGGTCCATAATTGCTGGAACTTAATGAAAATAATTGTCGACTTGACACGTACATTCCTGAATTAGCAGCTGAAAGCACTGATGTTAAAATAACAATATTCATAACTACAGCCGCTACCGATAATCCAACATTTTGGAACACAATAGTAAATGGTGATGCTGTTACATTATTAGTATCCAACAGTCTAACATCATCTGCTGACACAATTGATGATATAATAAACATCGTTGCAATATAAAAAATTAAAATTCTCCAAAATACTTGCTTAACCGCTTTAGGCATAGTCTCTTTGGGATTGGGAGATTCTCCTGCCGTTACCGCTACAACCTCTGTTCCTCCAAATGAGAATGCCGCTGTAGAGAATACACCAAATAATCCTAAAAGTCCGGCTGAAGAAGTTTTTTCTCCGTTTTTAATAAAGGTAGAAATCCCTGCTTCTGAATTACCGGATATACCAAAAATAATTGCTGCTCCAACTATTAAGAAAACTACTACCGTTATTACTTTTATAATCGTTATCCAATATTCTACTTCTCCAAAAACTTTAACACTAACTAAGTTTAGTATATATAGTAATAACAAAAAGACAATACAAATAGAAAATGTAGAAAATTGTCTAAAATATTCCCAATAATGTAAAATTTTCGATAGTGTAATAATATCCACACTTGCCACTAAAATCCATAAAATCCAGTACAGCCAACCGATACCAAAGCCAAGTCCCGGGTCAATAAATCTAGTCGCATATGATCCAAATGAACCTGATACCGGATAAAATGTTGCTAATTCCCCTATTGAAGCCATTAAAAAATAAATAATTACTCCAATCAACGCATATGTAAATACCGCTCCGTAAGATCCGGCTTTACTGACTACCGCACCACTCGCCATAAATAGACCAGTTCCTATACAACCGCCTATGGCGATCATACTAATGTGTCTTGCTTGCAATTTTCTTTCCATTTTTGGATTTGTCATGCAACCACTTCCCCTCTTTATAATATCGTATTTTGTACTAGATTATACTACTATTTATTCAATATGTAAAGTATTTCTGCTTATTTTCTCTGATAATAAAAAATAATAATCTGATAATTCAAACTACTATTTATTTTTTGTATCATAGTTGACAAATCTTTTTAATTGATAACTAATCTCAATTAAGAAATATTTTTATGTTTTGAAATATAATTTTTATATAACGATATTTTAAATTTAGTTAACATAATTTTTATAGTTTTATTTAGTTTTTAATTTTCTCTACATTTTTATTAAAAAATTATTTTAAAACCTTTATTTTAAAAAGAAAAATTCAATCGTTTACAACCTTATTTTTTTTATATATAATGGTTTCTATAAGACATAGTTGACTTTTATTTTAATTATTTCTATATACATTCACTACTGTCTAATTAAATTTTAGGAGGGTTAAATATATGACAACATTTTACAATAAGGCAAGAGAGTTCGCTAAAAAATATATCGATCCTATTGCAAAAGAAATAGATGAAAAAGAAAGATTTCCTGAGGAAGTTTTTGAAGAACTGGGAAAAGCCGGCTATTTTAAACTGATGATTCCTGAAGAATTTGGCGGTTTAGGTAAAAACATGCAGGAACATGCCGATGCTTGTCGTGCTTTCGCAAAATCAAGTGCTACTGTAGGTCTTTGTTATATGATGCACAATGTTGCTTTAAATTGTATTCTTTCTTATGCTGATGAATCTTTAAAAGCTAAAATCTGTAAAGATGTCGTAGAAAATGAAAAATTCTTAGCATTGGCTTATAGTGAACTTGGTACCGGAACTCACTTCTATATCTCAGACTTAAAAACTGATTTCAAAGAAAATTCTGTTGTTTTCAATGGTGTAAAAAGTATGGTTACTTCTGCTTTACATGCATCTTATTACTTAGTTCTTGCTCCATCTGACGTAGAAGGAGGAATTGATAACTGGATAATTCCACTTAATACTGACGGATTAAACTTTAAACCTAATACTTGGCATGGCTTAGGTATGCGTGGTAACGTATCATGTCAAATGGCTATTGATAATGTAGAACTGGATAAATCTTGGCGTATTGGTAAAGCCGGTAGCGGTGTTGAACAAGTATTTACTATTGTTGCTACTTACTTTATTACCGGATTAGCGGCTGTTTATACAGGACTTTGTCAAGCTATTTTAGATGAAGCAGTTGAGCATACTACTAATAGAAAATATCCTGATGGTAAGTCTTTAAGCAATATTGAAACTGTTCAAATTCATCTTGCTAAGATCTATTCACAAACTAATGCTGCTGTCCTAGGAACAAATGAAGCCGTACGCAGTTTCTTAGCGGGGGAAGAAGATGCTCTTGCTAAAATTTTATCAGCACGTATTTTTGCTAGTGAAGCATCTATTGAATTGGCAAGAATTGGAATGCGTGTTGGTGGCGGTAAAGCCTATAACCGTATGGGTAATATGGAACGTTACCTAAGAGATTCATTTGCAAGTCACATTATGGCTCCAAGCGTTGACGTTCTTACACTTTGGTTAGGTAAGGCTATTACCGGTCAACAATTACCATAAAATAAATTAAAATATGGAGGATAAGGGAGTGAAGAGTTTTCTGCTCCCTTATGTGCTATCAATATATTGATAAAAATATCAAAAAACATGGTTAAGCAAATATTATATAAATATCCGTTGTTTATATTAATAGATTAATTACTTTTAATCAGCTTTATCCTAAAAATATAAAAATACGAGGTAAATTATATGTCTAAATTAAAAATAGGAGCAGTTATCTATGCTCCAAAAGTAACAGTTATTTGGGGAATTATCGCTAAATTTTTTGAAAATGAAAACTTTCCTATTGAACCTGTTTATTTTAAAGATTACAAAGAACAAGTTGATGCACTTATTAATGAAGAAATCGATGTTGCTTGGAATTCGCCACTTGCTTGGTTAGATGCACACCTTCGCACAAAAGGAAAAGCATTAGATGGTTCTATGCGTGATACTGACCGTGATAGACAATCATTTATCGTTGTAAAAAAAGATAGCGGTATAAATAGTTTAGCTGATCTTAAAGGTAAAACAATAGGCTTTGGTGCTACTGATTCTCCACAAGCACGTCTTATTCCAATAAACCATCTACATAAAAATGGTTTGGAATATTCAAAAGATTATATCGAAAAACGTTTTGATATTGGCGTAGGATTGCATGGAGATCATGTCGGCGGCGAATTAGATTCAGCAGTTGCACTAAAAAATGGTGAAGTAGATGCTACATGGATGCTTGACTTTAATTATCAAGCATGGACACTTGACGGAACACTTGATGAAAACCAATTTGTAATTTTAGATAAAACCGATTTCTTCGATCACTGTATTTTCTCAGGTCGTCCGGAACTGGATAAAGCACGTTTTGAAAAATTCCTTGAAGTTCTACACAAAATGGATTATAATAACCCGGAACATAAAGAAATGATGGATATGGAAGGATTAAAAGAATGGATTCCAGGTCGTACATCCGGTTTTAAACAATTAACAGAAGCAAATGAATACTTAGATTTCTTTGGTGAATTTCATGGAAAATAATTTTAGATCATTTACTACTTCGCTACTAGGGAGTATGCCCCGTAGCAAAAAATTACTTACCGCAAAAAGAAAATTTCTCAAGGGTAATTTATCACAGGAAGATTATAAAAAACTTTTAGATAAAGAAACTAAATTTTTTGTAGATTTACAAGAAAAAAATAACATTGATATTATTACCAGCGGTGAACTTGATCGTGATAACTATGTATCCTTTATCGCAAATAAATTAAATGGTGTCACAATGATGAGTATGGCTGACATGTTTGACTATATTGATGATAAACAAGCATTCGAGCAAATATTAGAAACTCTTGATGTCCCTGCTATTAGTATTAAAAATGCTATTTGTACCGGAAAAGTCAGTTATAACAAACCGTTAGTTGCTGATGAAATTAAATATTTAAGAAAATTCACAACCTCACCGTTAAAAGCAACACTCCCCGGACCATACTTAATAACACGTTCTATGTGGCTACCGGCATTATCAAAACAATATTATAACAACAAAGAGCATCTGGGAGAAGATATTATAAATATTCTAAAAAAAGAAATCGATGAACTTGTGCTACAAGGTGTTGAAATTGTTCAATTTGATGAACCGGTATTAACCGAAGTAGTTTTTACCGAGGGGAAAACACGCTCTTTTATGTGTGCTGCATTATCTGAAAAAAAAGATCCAACTCAAGAACTTGAATTTGCTACTCATTTAATCAAAAATGTTGTTTCTTACGCAAAAGAAAGAGGAATTTTAGTATCTTTACATGTTTGTCGCGGAAACTGGAGTCGTAATGAAAGTATTTTGCTAACCGGACCATATACACCCCTACTACCATTATTTGAAAAAGTTTTACCTAATATACTTACACTAGAATTTTCTACACCACGTGCAGGGGAATTATCTTCATTGCTTGAAAGTAAAATAATTAAAGAAAACTGCATACTAGGATTAGGCGTTATGAATCCAAGAACAGATGTAATAGAATCTTTAGAATCTATTGTTACCAGAGTAGAAGAAGCGTTAAAATTTCTCCCGAAAGAGAAAATTTGGTTAAATCCTGATTGCGGTTTTGCAACATTTGCTAACAGACCGGTTAGTACTGTTAACATTATTGATAAAAAACTAGCACGCCTAAGCGAAGCTAGTAAATACTTAAGGTCTCACTATGAATAGTATCTACGAATCTCATAATTATGACATTTCTTTTCGTGGTGTTTTGTCTGAGAATAAAGTTCTAAAACTTTTCACAAATAATGATTGCATAGAAGTTAGTAGTGAAATAGATTTTGATATTAATGCAGATTATAAAAGTAGCTTAAATTATTTTGCAAGTGCCACTTTAGGCGGAATAATACATAGTATTGTTAATCAAAGTAAACATGAAAATTTTGAAATTGAGGAAATTGAGGGGAAAATTCACTTTATATTAAAAAATCCCCTAACACTTCTAGGGGTTAAAGGATATAATGAAGAGCCGAAAATAGATACATGTAAAATTATAATTTATTTATATGCTGATATAGAAGATAACGAATTAATAGAATTTTGTAATAATGCTTTAAAACGTTCATTTATTTATAATACTTTAAAATCTTCCATTGATATAAATATAGAATTTATTCCTATAGTATAAAAGAGTGAGCAATTTTGCTCACCCTTTTTAATTTATATTAATATTTTGATAGAAAGTCTTTTAATGCTTCTTTTGGTAAATATCCAGATTTTTCTGCCAATACTTCTCCATTTTTCATGATAAGTAATGTTGGAATTGACATTACACCATATTCTGAAGCAGCTTCTTGATTTTCATCTACATTAAGTTTATAGAATTCAATATTAGTTAGTTCATTAGATACTTCTTCTAATACGGGTGCTAACATTTTACATGGTCCACACCATGGTGCCCAAAAATCAAATAGTTTTACACTATCAGTTTTTGATAATTCATAAAATTCTTTATCTGTAATTTCTCTCATTGTTTTCTATCTCCTTTTATATTATTGAATATATATTATAATATTATTTGACGTTATTCAACTATTTTGTTTTGAAAAATTTTCTACATCATCGGCATTTGTGGTGCTTGTGGTTCATCTTTTGTTATATCCGCTACAACAGCCTCTGTTGACAAGAATAAACTTGAAACACTCGCTGCATTTTGCAAAGCAGAACGTGTCACTTTTGTCGGGTCCACTATTCCTGATTCAATCATATTCACCCATTCACCGGTAGCAGCATTATATCCAATTCCGATTTCCACTTCTTTTAATTTTGCGACGATAACACTACCTTCAAGTCCTGCATTTTCCGCTATTTGACGAACGGGTGCTTCCAATGATTTTTTAATAATATTAATACCCGTTAATTCATCACCAACAGCATCTAATTTTTCTACTTCTGAAATAACTTGTACCAAAGCTGTTCCACCGCCGGAAACTATTCCTTCTTCTACTGCAGCGCGCGTCGAATTTAAAGCATCTTCTATACGTAATTTACGTTCTTTTAATTCTGTTTCAGTAGCTGCTCCTACTTTTATTACAGCTACTCCACCGGATAATTTTGCCAAACGTTCTTGTAATTTTTCACGGTCAAACTCCGATGTAGATTCTTTATACAACCCTTTTATTTGTAATATACGTGCTTCGATATTTTCTTTAGAACCTTTACCATCAACAATAACAGTATTGTCCTTTGTCACTCTTACTTTATTTGCATTACCCAGCATTGTAATATTAGCATCTTTTAACTCCAAACCTAAGTCTTCTGTTATCAATGTTGCTCCTGTTAAAATAGCAATATCTTCTAAGACAGCTTTTCTTCTTTCGCCGAAGCCCGGTGCTTTCACTGCGACAACATTAAATGTTCCGCGCAACTTATTCACTACTAATGTTGCGCTGGCTTCTTGCTCTACATCATCTGCAATAATCAATAGCGGTTTAGCAGCCGAAACTACTTCTTCTAATACCGGTAATATTTCTTGTACTGCGTGAATTTTTCTATCAGTTACCAAAATGTAAGGATTATCTAAATCTGCAATCATTTTTTCAGTATCACTTACCATATATGGAGATATGTACCCACGATCAAACTGCATCCCCTCTACTACTTCCAACGTTGTTTCTAAACCTTGCGATTCTTCTATTGTAATTACACCATCATTACCAACTTTTTCCATAGCTTCCGAAATAAATTTACCCACCTCAACATCAGCAGCTGAAATAGCACCAACTTGTGCAATTTTATCTTTTGAATCAACAGTCACACTAATGTCTTTTAATTTTTCTACTGCAACTTTAACAGCACGTTCCATACCTTTTCTTATTCCGATAGGATTAGCTCCACTAGTCACATTTTTAAGTCCCTCCGTAATCATAGCTTGTGCTAAAATTGTTGCTGTTGTTGTTCCGTCACCAGCAATTTCATTTGTTTTATTAGCAACTTCCGCCACGAGTTTTGCTCCCATATTTTCGTATGGATCCTCCAACTCAATTTCCTTTGCAATTGATACTCCGTCATTGGTGATAAGTGGTGAGCCGAATTTTTTGTCCAATACAACATTGCGCCCTTTAGGACCTAATGTTATTTTTACTGCATTAGCTAATTTATCAACACCACGTTTCATTGATTGACGTGCATCTTCTGAAAATTTTATCTCTTTGGTCATATTTATACCTCCTTAATCTTCCAATACTGCTAATATTTCTTCTTCATTTACAATATAATAAATTTCATTTTTATGTGTTATCTTTTTATAAACATCTGAAAAAACTACAACACTTCCGGTTGTTAATTCACCTTCATTGACCGCTGATAATAAACAACTCTCTCCAAGGGCTACCACTTCTCCAATATTTGATTCATCAGCACCTGTTGATGATAAAACGATTCCACTGGTAGTTTCTTGTTCTTGTTCAATTTTTTTCAATAATACATTATCAAATAATGGTTTAATCATATAAATCTCCTTTAATTAACTATTTTATTTTTATAATAAACTATACCATATATCATAAATCAAAAGTCAAAAAAAGTCAAATATTGAGTATTATCACTTAATAATAATATTAATAGTTGTTATCTAAAATTTATATCTTACTTAAACTATGTTAGAAAATATAACATATACTTTCTTTATTACTTGTTTTCTGTTATATTAATAACGTAAGAAAAATATTTCACTACATTAAAAGAGAGGTGTTCTTAGTGGGTTTTAAAGAATTTCAGAAAAATCTTCCAGTTTTTTCCATTAGTGTTGTAACTAAAATAACACAACTTAGCGCTAGACAAATTCGCTACTATGAAGAAAAGAAATTATTTACACCTAAACGAACTGAAGGAAATACTAGATTATTTTCGCTTAATGATATAGATAAGCTGCTGACTATTAAAGACTTACTTACAAAAGGCTTTAATTTAAAAGCTATTGATGAAATACTTAACGAAAAAGAAGTCTCTAGTCAAACAAATAAAATTCGTCAAATTATCCACAACGATATTTTCGCAGGTCCTAACGGACTTTCTCGTGAAGAACGTTCTATCGGTCGTGGTGATTTATCAAGATTCTACAATAATAAAAAAAATAAATTTTAACAATTTCGTTAAATTTTATCACATAAAACGAGAAGGAGAATACAATGACGAGAGATGAGATACTAAAAAAAATAAAAGAAGAAAATGTAAAATACATTAGACTTCAATTTACGGATATTACCGGAACTATTAAAAATGTAGAAGTACCTGTTAGTCAAATAAATAAAGTATTAGATAATAAAATGATGTTTGACGGTTCTTCTATAGAAGGCTTTGTTAGAATAGAAGAAAGCGATATGTATCTATACCCAGATCTTGATACTTTTTTAGTATTTTCATGGGATAGTGAATATGGAAAAGTAGCAAGATTTATTTGTGATGTACATACTGTTGACGGAAAACCTTTTGCAGGTGACCCACGAGGTAATTTAAAAAAATTATTAATTAAAATGAAAAAATTAGGGTTCGATACTTTAAACCTTGGTCCTGAACCGGAATTTTTCTTATTTAGATTGAAAGAAGATGGTGAACCAAGTATTGATTTGAATGACAACGGCGGTTACTTTGATCTTGCACCCATTGATCTTGGAGAAAATGTTCGTCGCGACATAGTTCTTGAACTTGAGCGTTTAGGCTTTGATATTGAAGCCAGCCATCATGAGGTTGCACCGGGGCAACATGAAATTGATTTTAAATACGATAATGTAATTTCCGCTTGTGATAATATTCAAACATTTAAACTCATTGTCAAAACAATAGCAAGAAAACATGGATTACATGCGACTTTTATGCCAAAACCCATTTTTGGCATTAACGGATCAGGAATGCACTGCAATGTTTCATTATTTAACAATGGGGAAAATAGCTTTTACGATAAAGATAGCGAAAATGGTCTGTCAAAAATCGCCTATAATTTTATAGCCGGAGTGCTTAAACACGCCCGCAGTTTTACGGCTATTTGTAATCCTACTGTTAACTCTTACAAACGTTTAGTTCCCGGCTATGAAGCACCATGTTATGTCGCTTGGTCTACCTCTAATCGTTCACCACTAGTGAGAGTTCCGGCTTCACGAGAACAATCTACTCGTATTGAGATTCGTTCTGTTGATCCGGCGGCTAATCCTTATTTGGCAATGACTGCAATTCTTGCAGCAGGACTTGATGGGATTGAAAACAATTTACTACCGGTTGATGAGGTAAGAAGTAATATTTACACTATGACTCGTAATGAAAGAATTAGCAATGGTATTAATGAGTTACCTTCTACACTTTATACGGCTTTAAAAGAACTAAACTCATCTCCTGCTATGAAAGTCGCATTAGGCGATCACATATTTTATAATTTTATTGAAGCTAAATCTATTGAATGGGATTCATTTAGAACCCAAGTTACAGACTGGGAATTAGATCAATACCTTAAAAATTGCTAATATTAAATTTGGTAGCCCTCATAATAAATAATTTTAATGAGATTTTTTGGTTGTATATCAACAAAAAATCTCATTATTTTTTAAAATATTGACAAAAAAGGGATTGCAGATCTAAAATCTACAATCTCTTTTATCAATCCTAAATTTTATAGAACCAGTTTTTTATTTATGCTTTATTTCTTGAACCGAAAATATCGATTTTTTCATGAACCATGGCTTTGATTGCCTCAAATCCAGGATTTAATAATTTACGTGGATCAAATCCTTTTCCTGCAAGGTCTTTTCCGGCTTCAATATATTCTCTAGTTGCTGCGGCAAACGCTAATTGACATTCAGTATTAACATTAACTTTAGCTACTCCTAGAGAAATTGCTTTTTGAATTTGATCAGTTGGAATACCTGAACCACCATGTAATACTAATGGAATACCACCGGTTACATTAGAAATTTTTTCCAATGTTTCAAAACTCAAACCTGCCCAATTTTCCGGATATTTACCATGAATATTACCAATTCCAGCTGCTAAGAAATCTATTCCTAACTCTGCCATTATTTTACATTCTTGTGGATCTGCTAATTCACCGGCACCGATAACACCATCTTCTTCTCCACCGATTGAACCAACTTCACATTCGATAGATAAACCTTTACCATGTGCTAATGCAATCATTTCTTTAGATTTTTCAATATTTTCATCAAATGGATAGTGAGATCCATCAAACATTACTGAACTAAATCCAGCTTCAATAGCCGCTTTAGTTCCTTCATATGAACCATGGTCAAGGTGCAACGCCACCGGTACGGTAATATTTAAAGCTTCAACCATCGCATCAACCATTGCTGCTACTGTTTTAAAACCTGTCATATATTTTGCAGCGCCTTCACTCACTCCTAAGATTACTGGACTTTTTGCCTCTTCACAAGCTAACAAAATAGCTTTAGTCCATTCCAGATTATTAATATTAAAATGCCCTACTGCATATCCTTCTTTTCTCGCTTTCACAAGCATATCTTTTGCCGGTACTAATACCATGTTATTTTTCCTCCTTGAATAACTACTTACTTCTTATATCATACTACAATTTAAGAAAAAAATAAACCTTTTTTCTCTAAGTTTTTTCAATTGTGTGTATTATTTATCTAATTTATCCATAATATCTAGTAAATATTCAGGTATTTCCGTCTCAAAATGTAGATTTTTATTTGTAATAGGGTGGATAAATTCAATACTTTTGGAATGAAGTGCTTGCCCATTTGTATTTAATGTTTTACGTGGTCCATATACTAAGTCACCTACTAACGGATGATTAATATATTTCATATGTACTCTAATTTGATGCGTTCTTCCCGTTTCCAACTCACATTCAACAAGTGTATAATTTTCAAATCTGTCAATTACTTTAAAATGTGTTATTGATGGCTTACCTTCATCTATAACAGCCATTTCTTTTCGATCTTTTGGATTTCTTGCGATCGGAGCATCTATTGTCCCATAATCATGTTTAATACTGCCATGAACTAACGCGTAATATTTTCTTTTAATTTCTTTATTAGCTATCATTTCCGATAACTTCACATGTGCTTTATCATTTTTGGCTACTACCAACAAACCTGAAGTATCTTTATCAATTCTATGAACAATTCCAGGTCTTACAGTTCCGTTAATACTTGATAATTCACTATGAAATAATAGAGCATTAACTAATGTTCCGTCTTTATGTCCGGGTGACGGGTGAACAACCATACCTTTAGCTTTATTTACTATAATTAAATCATTATCTTCATAAACAATATCTATTGGAATATTTTGTTTTACTACATTTAACTCTTCAGGTTCTTTATAATCAACTGTAATTACATTACCGTTTTTTAATTTAAAATTTGTTTTAATAGGTTTACCATCTACCTTTATATATCCATCCACTATCAAATTTTGAATATTTGTTCTTGATACATCAATTAACTCTTGTTGTAGAAATTTATCAATACGTTCACTCTTATCGGAATTATAAATTATCTTCTTCTGTTCCATTACTACCTCCTTGCTATTTCACTATATTATATTAACTAAAAATATAGCAATTGTAAACTAATAAGCTGAAAATAATAAACAGTTAAATATTTAAGAAGTAACCACATTATCACATCTATTATTACAGTATTACTAATCGTTTTAACTAAACTTCTTAAACCCGATAACAAAAAATTAACATTAAAGAAACTACTCTAATTTCAATAATTTTATAAATTAAAAATAATATTTAAATTATATATAATACTAATACAACCATAAAAAATAGATGTCAATATATTAATACTGCATCTATTTTTCTAATTATTATTTTTTGGCTTGTTTTCTAGCTTGTTGCTGAGCTTTTTGCATATTACTCATTACCTGATTTATTTTTTTACGTGATGGTTTTTGACCCATTTGACTCATCATAGCCATCACCATATCTTCATTAATTTGAGGATTTTTCTCCATGTAATTCATAAAGTTACGTCTTGCTAGGAAGAAACCTCCTACAACACCTAGTAGTAAACATACAGCCCCTACTAAAATTATAATTGTTGTTGTATTCATGCCTTATTTTCCTTTCTTTTTCGGAGTAATATCTTCTCCGTTTTCATTTATAACTCTTGTATTATCTAATATATTTCTCATATTAGCTTTAAAATTTTTTAAATATAACTGTCTATATTTTGCAAGTTCTTCTAACTCATCAGTCGTTAATTCTCGTTCTTTTTTTATAGCATTAAGTGAATTAATATTTGTAATAATTTCTGCCATTTCCATAATTATACACTCATCAATTCATCTTGTTTTTCTTTTGTAATTTTGTCAATTTCTGCAACAAATTTATCAGTTTGTTTTTGAATATCATCTGAATAACTTTTTAAATCATCTTCTGTAATCTGAGATGTTTTTTCCAGTTTTTTCATTGCATCCATTGCATCACGTCGAACATTACGAACGGCTACTTTTGCTCCTTCCGATTCTTTTCCAACTTGTTTTGAAAGTTCTTTACGTCGCTCTTCAGTCAATGCCGGAAAGACAATACGAATAACAGAACCATCATTAGCCGGATTTAATCCCAAATCAGATGCTTGAATTGCTTTTTCAATTGCTCCTAATAATGTTTTTTCATATGGAGAAATTACTAACATTTTAGGTTCCGGAACCGAAATACCTGCTACTTGATTAATTGGAGTCGGTACACCATAATACTCAACGCTCAATCTATCTAAAACAGATGCACTAGCTTTTCCGGCTCTAATAGATGCTAATTCTCGTCTTAAACTAGCTATCGCTTTTTCCATTTTTTCTTCTAAGTTAATCATAATTTGCTCAGGCATAAATTTGTATACTCCTATTCTTATTTGATTATTGTTCCTAAATTATCCTCTGAAACAACTCTTACAATATTATCTGCGTCATCAATAGAAAAGACTATAATTGGTAAATGGTTATCCATACAAAATGAGATTGCAGTCGAATCCATTATAGTCAACCCTTTTTGTATAATATCAATATATGATAATTTATCATACTTGGTTGCACTACTATCTATCTTAGGATCAGCAGTATATACACCGTCGACACCGTTTTTACCCATTAAAATAGCTTCCGCTCCGATTTCTTTTGCTCTTAGTGCAGCAGTTGTATCTGTTGAAAAATATGGATTTCCAATCCCGGCTGCAAAAATTACAACTCTTCCTTTTTCAAGATGTCTTATTGCTCTTCTTCTTATATAAGGTTCTGCCATTGCTTTCATTTCAACAGATGTTAACACACGTACATCAACATCTTTTTGTTCTAATGAATCTTGTAATGCTAAAGAATTCATTACAGTTGCCAACATTCCCATAGAATCAGCGGTGGCACGCTCCATTCCCAGCTCTTCACCGGTTTTCCCACGCCAGATATTTCCACCACCTACAACAATGGCAACCTCTACCCCACGTTTTACAACTTCTACGATTTGTGATGTTATTTTATTTACAACACTGGAATCTATTCCAAATCCTTTTCCGCCGGCTAATGCTTCACCACTAAGTTTAAATAAAACTCTTTTATATTTAGTAGCCATTTTTATCCTCCTAAAAACATCAGATAATATATTAATTTTTAAATACTATTAACAACTTTTTAAAAAAGCACACACCAAGCAGTGTGTGCTTGACCTCTTTTAATAATTAACTATATTAAAGAGAACTTTTATTTACTAGCATTAACTTGGCTCATTACTTCTTCAGCAAAGTTATCTTCTCTTTTCTCGATACCTTCTCCTACTTCATAACGAACAAATTTAGTTAATTTACCACCTTTAGATGCCACAAATTTTTCAACAGTAAAGCTGTCGTCTTTAACAAATTTTTGTTTAACAACCGTAATTTCTTCTAAGAATTTGTTAATTCTGCCGGCAATCATTTTTTCAACGATATTAGCCGGTTTTCCTTCGTTTAATGCTTGTTCGGTTAATACTTTTTTCTCGTGTTCAAGTACATCCGCAGGGACTTCACTTTCGTCTAAATATCTTGGTGCTAAAGCGGCGATATGCATCGCTACATCTTTAGCGGCTGTTTCATCCGTACTACCTTCAACAAGTGTAAGAACTCCGATTTTCCCACCCATATGAGAATATGCTCCAAACACATCTGCATCAGTTTTAGTTACTACTTCAAAACGTCTTAATGAAAGTTTTTCACCAATTGTCGCAATACCTTCGTTAATAACCGCTTCTACAGTTCCACCTTGTGCTTCTACCTTTAATGCCTCTTCTAAATTTTTTGGTTCAGCTGTCAAAATTGCATCTACAACATTTTTAACTAATGCTACAAATTTTTCATTTTTAGCAACAAAGTCAGTTTCTGAATTGATTTCTAAAATAACCGCTTTGTTTCCTTTTACTTCAATATAAGATAGTCCTTCTGCTGCGATACGATCAGCTTTTTTTGCTGCTTTAGCAATACCGTTTTCTCTTAAATAGTCAATCGCTTTTTCAACATCACCATCAGTTTGTTGTAATGCTTTTTTACAATCCATCATACCAGCACCGGTACGTTCTCTTAATTCTTTTACTAAACTAGCTGTAATAGTTGCCATTTTTATGAGCGCCTCCGTTATTTTTTAATTATTTTATTCTTAAAATTATTCTTCTGTTGCTTCTACTTCTTCAACTTCAACGAATGCTTCTTCAGTTTCTTCAATATTACCTTCGTTATAAGCTACGAAAGCATCTGCCATTTTAGATGTTAACAATTTAACTGCACGAATAGCATCGTCGTTTGCAGGAATTACATAATCCACATCATCCGGATCACAGTTTGTATCAACGATACCGACTACAGGAATACCTAATTTTTTAGCTTCTGCTATTGCGTTGTGTTCTTTTTTAGGATCAACAACAAATAACGCATCCGGCATACCTTTCATTTCTCTAATTCCACCTAAGAATTTATTTAGTTTATCATATTCTTTTCTTAATTCAATAACTTCTTTTTTAGGAAGAACTTCAAATACTCCATTAGCTTCCATTTTTTCAATTTCAGCGATTCTATCAATACGTCCTTTAATTGTTTTATAGTTAGTCAAAGTTCCACCTAACCAACGGTGATTGATGTAGTATTGTCCGCTTCTTTCAGCTTCTTCTTTAATTGCATCTTGTGCTTGTTTTTTAGTACCTACAAACAGCATTTTACCGCCTTGATCAGCAATTGATTTTACAAATTCATATGCTTCATCAACTTTTTTTACTGTTTTTTGTAAGTCGATAATGTAGATACCGTTTCTTTCTGTGAAAATGTATTTATCCATTTTAGGATTCCATCTTCTTGTTTGGTGACCGAAGTGTACCCCAGCCTCTAATAATTGTTTCATTGAAATAACTGCCATAAGTTATTTTCCTCCTTGGTTTTTCCTCCGATATTCTCAAAGCTTACTGCAAACATTTCTGCACCGAGCAGCTACTCAAATACCGTGTGTTTTATTTTTGTTGAATTTTTACTCAACTTTATTAATTATATAGTATTGTCAATTAAAAATCAAGCATAATTACACTTTTTACATGATAAAATCAAAAAAAAACATTCTACTTATTAATAACAATTATAGTTCCTACTTCAACATCTCTATAAACTACTTTGCTTTTAATTTTAATACTTATAATTTTCCACCTGTAATAATACAATTATCTCCCATATATAATTTAGGAATAAAAAACTATTTTCATCGTACAGTTGACACTATGTCTTCTAACATATTCTGTAAAATAAACTACCTTTTTTGTTTTAACTAAATTTTCTTTATTTATAAAACGGCTTACCTTTTTCCTATATTCTGTAATTAATTATTCTATACATTTATTATTGAGTGTTTTTCTTTACTATGGTATTGTCTTATCTTTCAGCATTATCTTATTAATACACATTTTTTCATTATTTTTGCTTTTAATCAAAATAATTTCGATTTATCTGTTGATTTTTTAATTCTTCTGTATTATAATCTATTAGAACGTAATGATTACGAAATAAAGGAGATGTATTAAAAAATGAATAAATTAATAAAATTATTTTCTATTGTAGCAGCATTCTCGCTTATACTTGTAGGATGTGCTAATAAAACTAATTCAAACAGTTCTAATTCCGGTGAAAAAACAAAAATAGTAACTTCTGTTAACTTTTATGCAGAAATTGCTAAAAATATAGCAGGAGATAAAGCAGAAGTTTCTTCTATTATCAGTTCCGCTTCAGTTGATCCGCACGATTTTGAACCAACTGCACAAGATGCTAAAAAAGTGGCTGACGCTAAAATTGCTATTCTTAATGGTGGTGGTTATGATTCTTGGTTCGAAAAACTTACCGATAATAACAAAGATATTAAAAAAGTTGACGGTGCAAAATTGTTAGGTCTTAAAGACGGTGACAATGAACACATCTGGTACAATCCGGAAGTAATGGCAAAAGTTGCTGATGAACTAACAAAAATATTGGTAGATAAAGATTCAAAAAATAAAGATTTCTACGAAAAAAATAGAGATACTTACAAAAAAGAATTATCAAAAATAACAGATAAAATCAATTCTTTAAAAGAAAAAGCGAATGGCAAATATGTTCTAACTACAGAACCGGTATTCGACTACTCTGTTAATAGTTTGGGATTAAAAGTTTCAGATGAAGTTAAAAAACTTGCTAAAGCTACTGAAGAAGGTAATGATCCTTCACCAAAAGATTTGAAAGCTATCCAAGAACAAATTAAATCTAAAAAGATTTCTTTAATTATTAATAATACTCAAACTACCAACAAAACTGTTGAAGGATTAATTAATCTTGCAGAAGAAAATAATATTCCTATTCTTAATGTGACAGAAACTCAACCTGATGGGAAAACTTATATCAAGTGGATGTTAGATCAATATAATAAACTTGAAGAAATTTTAAATGGTGGTAAAGGTGAAAAAGCGTATCATGTAGAAGGTGCTGAAGAAGGTCACTCTCATAACCACGAAGGACATAGTCATTCTCATGAAGGGCATAATCATGACCATCACGATCACAATGATCATGATGACGACGACCACAAAGATGAAAAGAAAAATTAATTATTCACAAAGTTTAGATATGTAGTATAATATAGAGAAGAGATTGTAAATCGTATCTCTTCTTTTTTACTTATATAACTTCAAAAAATAAATATTAATTATTTTAAAATAAATTTATATTAAAAAATACACAATAAATTATAGGAGGTTTTATGACAGAACTCAATATTAATAAACTCTCTTACTCTATTGGAGAGAAAAAAATTTTAAACAACCTTTCTTTTAAGTGTAACTCCGGTGAAGTTGTCGCTATTGTCGGAAAAAACGGCGTTGGAAAAACTACACTTCTTAATAATATTTTGGAAAAACTTAACAAAGATACCAGTATAAAATTAATTGGCGAAAATGCAACAATCGGTTATGTTCCACAATTTAGACAAATTGATGAAGAGTTACCTCTTTCCGTTGAAGATTTTGTTTCACTACCTTTACAACAAAAATTTTTTCCATGGTTAAACAATAAAGAAAAGAAAAAAATTGAAACTGCACTATCTTTAACTAATTCACTTTCAAAAAGGCACAATTCTATAGGACGATTATCCGGCGGTGAAAAACAACGTGTTTTTTTAGCACAAGCTCTTATTAATAAACCTAATTTATTGCTCCTTGATGAGTTTACTTCTAATTTGGATAAACAAAGTGAAATCGAATGTATGACACTGGTAAAAAATATTACAAAACAAGAAAATATTATAACCCTTTGTATTACTCATGAACTTTCTTTGATAGATGAAAAATATGTTGATAAAATCCTTTATCTTTCTGAAGAAAGCTATAAATTTATGGATATTAAAGATTATAATAAAGAACAACATTCACTTAGAATATGTAAACATTACGTAGGAGGTGAAAATCATGTTTAATTACGATTTTATGCAAAATGCTTTTATTGCCGGAACAATTGTTGCGATAATGGCGGGGTATATCGGTGTTTTTGTTATGGCTCGAAATATGTCATTTATATCACATACCCTTTCTCATGTCGGATTTGCCGGTGCGGCTTTTGCAGTATTCTTAGGTATAAACCCTATCTACGGCTTACTTATCTTTACAATTACAATGTCATATCTTGTTGGTCATCTCAGCGTTAAAGCATTTCGACGTGAGGCAACGGTTAGTGTTATGCTTGGAATTTTTCTTGGTTTAGGGTTACTTTTCTTATCATTAACACCCAAAAGTACCAGTTACGTTAACAGTATTCTGTTCGGTAGTGTAGTTTCAATTACTCGCTCTGATGTAAAACTTATTTTTTCATTAGCTATTGCAGTAATAATACTATTATCACTGTTCTACAGAACAATAAAATTCGATTCATTTGATGCCGTTGGTGCTAATGCACTAGGGCTTAATGGGAAATTTATTTCTATTTTCTTCTTAGTTCTCTTATCAATTGCAACTAGCGTTACTGTTCCTGTGGTCGGAGCATTATTGATGTTTGTTCTTCTTACAGTCCCTGCCAGTGCAGCAAGATATGTCACTAACAAAGTCGGGAAAATGATATTTATCTCCATTATTTTCGCCCTAAGTGGAACTTGGCTCGGCATAACATTATCATACTACACTTCCCTACCGGTTACTTTTTTTATCGCAAGTATTGAAGCACTTTTTTACTTTTTAAGTTTAGGATATTATAATTTTAAAAAAAAATAATATAATAAATTCTATTATTTCATGTGATTTAATAGGATTTTTCTTTTTTAATTGCATGTTACAAAAAAATATTATAAGATGATTAAAGTAATAAATCATAAAAGAGGTACAACATGAAAAATTGGGTTGAAATTACAATTCACACTACTAATGAAGCAAGTGAAATAATTGAATCGATTCTGTTAGATTATGGTTCTACCGGAGTTGCCATTGAAGATCCCACTACTTTAGAAGAAAATTTACACGATGATTTCGGTACTATTGTTGAATTAAATCCAACAGATTATCCTGATGTTGGTATTATTATTAAAGGTTATATAAATGAACTGAATTTTGACAACAAGTCCTTTAACAATTTAAAAAATGAATTAATTAACCTCGGGAAAAACATTAATATCGGTAAATTTTTTGAGATTGAAACTGCTATTATCAAGGATAGCGATTGGGAAAATTCATGGAAAGACTATTTCGACATACTAAATATTGGAGAAAAATTTGTTATTGTTCCTACATGGAAAGAATATCAAAATACAGAAAATAAATATATAATAAACATTGATCCCGGTATGGCGTTTGGAACCGGTAGTCATGAAACTACTTCACTTTGTATTAAAAATCTTGAAAAATATGTTAATAAACATGATAACGTTATTGACGTTGGTACAGGAAGCGGAATACTTAGTATTGCTACAAGTTATCTAACTGATGGTAATATTAAAGCTGTTGATCTTGATAAACTTGCCGTTGATGTCGCCAAAGAAAATTTCACTTTAAATAATCTTGAAAAACGTATTAAAGTAGAACAGGCAAGTCTTCTTACAGAAGAAAGCAGTAAATACAATATCATAGTCGCAAATATACTTGCTCATATCATAGAACTTATGATTGATGATGCTTATAATCTTCTTGAAGACAATGGTTACTTTATTACTTCCGGTATTATTCAAGAAAAAAAAGATGAATTATTAGAAAAAATGATTGCTAAAAGATTTAAACTAGTAGAAGAAATTTCTGAAAATGACTGGTATTCATTAGTTTTCACAAAATAATTTATATCTAGCAAAATTTATTTTATCAAAAATATTTCCTGTTGGCTATAACAAATTTGAAATTATATTTTATAACAAGAACAACTTTCCTATATTTAACACCCTTTCTAAAAATTTAGATAAGTTTTTAGAAAGGGTGTTTAGCATTAACAATAATAATTTAAAATATAAATGAAACAAAAAAAGAAAACCTTTACAAAATTGATTTTAAAATATAATATAACCTCAATATGATAAAGTGAATATTTATTCACATCTATATAAGATAATATTTATTTTTATTCATTTA
>NZ_KI271815.1 GCF_000469465.1 Gemella bergeri ATCC 700627
GAAAAATAAAAAGATTTTAGGTGTTAGTATAGATGAAAGACCTAAACATATTGATGAACGAGAGGAATTTGGTCATTTTGAGATAGACACCGTTCACGGTAGAAAAGAAGAGAGTACTTGTTTATTAACGCTAACGGAAAGAAAAACAAGAAAAGGTATTGTTGTATTAATAGATTTTAGAGATAGTGAGTCTGTAACATATGCACTAAAGAAGATGATAAAAGAGTATCCTGTTGGTATGATTAAGTCAATTACAGCAGATAACGGTGCAGAGTTTTCAACATTAGAAGAATATTTCTCAGAAGCTATGGATATATATTTTGCCCATCCATATTCGGCATTTGAGCGTGGAGGGAATGAGAATTTTAATAAACTAATAAGACGTTTTATACCTAAAGGTAGTTCTATAGATGATTACAATAGGAAGTATATTGAGAAAATTATAGATATAATCAACAATACACCTAGAAAAATACTAAACTATCGAACTGCAAATGAGTTATTTGAAGAAGAGATTAGAAATTTATTAAAACAAACAGCATAGGCGGAGTATAGAAAAAACTCACATCGTTAGTCAGGGGACACTTCGTTTAAACCCTTGACTAAGATGCTTGTTTTTTCTTGTTGCCTATTACGCTGTTTGTTTCAAAAAAATGTGGGGGGGAATATGTGGTCGTTCCCTTTAGATTTTTACTAAAAATTTTTGTCTAATTTGATATTGACATTTAGGAAATAATTATTCGAAAAGTGTAAAAAATAAAAAATAAAAAAGATTTTTTAATAATTTACCATAAAATAGTGGAAAAAAGTGGGAAAATGTGGTAAATTATAGAAGTAAGGTGGTGAAAGTAGTGTTTATAGGTCAATATAATAATAAAATGGATTCAAAAGGAAGACTTAGTATTCCAATAAAATTTCGTGAAGAGTTAGGAGAAAAATTTATTATAACAAGGGGATTGGACTCTTGTTTATTTGGCTATTCACTACAGGAGTGGCAAAAAGTTGAAAGTAAAATAAAATCACTACCTATTACTAAAAAAAATGCTCGTACGTTTCAACGTTTCTTCTTTTCTGGTGCAGTCGAAGTTGAAATTGATAGACAGGGAAGAATAAATCTACCTAATTCGCTGATAGATCACGCAACATTGAAAAAAGAGTGCGTGGTAAACGGTTTATCAAATAGGATAGAGATTTGGGATAAACAACGTTGGGAAAACTTACTTATTGAAAGTGAAGAGAGTGTAGAAGAGATCGCAGAAGAATTGGAAGATTTTGATTTTTAAAATGGAGAATTTAGATGTTTGAACATTATAGTGTGTTATTGAATGAAGCGGTAGACGGGTTAAATATAAAAGAAGACGGAGTCTATGTTGATTGTACTTTAGGTGGTGCGGGGCATAGTTTGGAAATACTAAAGAAATTAACTACTGGAAAACTCTATGCTTTTGATCAAGATAATATAGCATTAGAAAATGCAAAAATAAAATTGGCTGATTATAGTGATAAAGTTGTCTTTATAAAATCGAATTTTGAATATTTAAAAGAAAAATTGTCGGACTTGGGTGTAGAAAAAGTAGATGGTATCTTATATGATTTAGGCGTTTCATCACCTCAACTGGATACTCCGGAACGTGGATTTAGTTATAATTATGATACACGGTTGGATATGAGAATGGATACCGATGCAAGAATCAGTGCATATGAAATTGTTAACGGGTATAGCTATAATGATTTGGTAAAAATATTTTATCGTTACGGTGAAGAAAAATTTTCAAAGAAAATAGCACGAAATATAGAAAAAAAAAGAGAAACTAAGCCAATAGAAACAACGTTTGAATTAGTAGATGTGATAAAAGAATCAATCCCTGCGGCAGCACGCAGAACCGGTGGTCATCCGGCTAAACGTATCTTTCAGGCGATACGGATAGCTGTGAACAACGAATTATCAGTTTTTGAAAATTCACTGGAGCAAGCTATTGATATAGTAAATGTAGGGGGACGAATTTCTGTTATTACGTTTCATTCACTGGAGGATCGTATTTGTAAACAAATTTTTAATTCTTATGCTAAAAATAAAGATATTCCAAAGAATCTTCCAATATTACCACAGAACAGTTTGGCAAAATTAAAAATAATTACTAGAAAACCTATTTATCCAGGTAATAAAGAATTAGAGGAAAATAATAGATCGCGTAGTGCAAAACTTAGAATAGCACAGGTGCAAAGTTAAAATGTTAGGGGAATAAGAAAAAATGGCAACACTAAAAGTATACAGTAGAGAATATGGTACAAGAAAAGTTCAGGAAAAAGTAAAGTTTAATTTATTAGAAAAAGCAACTTACGGAATTTTTATAGGAGTTATTTTACTTGCTAATGTAGTTATGTTAAACTATAAAGGAGAGTTATACTCTTTAAAAAGTGCTCAGCAAAAAAATGAAGTGGTAATTTCAGAAAAACAAAAAGATAATAATGAACAAAAGGTTGTTATTAATAATTTATCATCATATGAGAGAGTAAAAAAAGTAGCAGAAGCACTGGGAATGAAAATTCAAAAAGATAACACAAAGGTAGTGAGATAATTGAAGAAAAATTCTAAGAAAAAGTCTGTAATAAGTTTATTTATAGATAGAGAAAGTCTAGAACGAAAAGACCATATCTCGAGGGGAAGAACAAAAATTGTATTTTTATTTATTTTTGTTTTTTTCTTTGTATGGGTTGTAATAATAAACATAGGACAAATGATGTTGATTGGGAGTGTTCGTGGTCATAATTTAATGGAATTAGCTGATAAAAAATATAAAATAGATACTAACCTTCAACCTAATCGCGGGAAAATTTATGATAGAAATGGTAATATTTTGGCAGATAACATAGAGTCATATAAACTTGTTGCAGTTGTTTCTGATAAGGCAACAGAGGATAATAACGATCCTCATCATGTTGTAGATGTTGATAAAACTGCGGAGGAATTGGCTAAATTTATAAAATTAGATAAAAGCAAAATAAAAGAAATTCTTGAGAAAAAAGGTGTATATCAAGTAGAATTTGGGAGTCAAGGTAAAGATATAAGTGTAGAGAACAAGAAAAAAATAGAGGAACTAAAACTTCCCGGAATACAGTTTATAGCGACCACCAAACGTTATTATCCGAACGGCAGTATGTTAGGGAATTTTTTAGGATTTGCTCAAAATTCACCGGATAGCGATTTAATAACAGGTAGATTAGGTGTGGAAAAAACTTTTGATTACTATCTAAGAGGTAAAGAAGGCCATATAACTTATGATAAAGATGCGTGGGGGAAAGTTGTATCAAATATTCCTAAGGTTGAGATTAAGCCGGTAGATGGTGCGGATATACATTTAACGATTGACAAAAATATTCAAAGCTATATAGATAACAGTTTAAAAGATATTCAAGAAAAATATAAACCGGAAAGTGCTTTTGCTATAGCGGTGAGTGCAAAAACCGGAGAAATATTAGGTTTGGGACAAAGTCCTGCATTTAATCCTAATACTCAAGAAAATCTTGAACATGCTTGGGCAAATATATTTTATAATTCAGCATATGAACCCGGTTCAACGCTTAAAACATTTACAATGTCTATTATGGTAGAAAATAACTTATATAATCCTAACAGTTACTACAAGTCTGGTTCATACAAAGTAGAAGATGCAACAATTTATGACTGGAATAAAACAGGATGGGGAACTATTACCCATAGACATGGATTTCAACAATCTTCAAATACTTTAATGTTAACCCTTCTTCAAGGATTGGGTACTGAAAAGTTAAAAACCGGCTTAGAAAACTTCGGTTTTGGGAAGTCAACTAATTCATTGTTTAACAATGAGGCATCGGGAGATTTGGTGTTTAACAACAAAGTTTCTGCTTCTACAACAGTCTTTGGACAAGGTAGTACGGTTACGGCTATGCAGATGATTCAAGCGGAAACAGCCATTTTAAATGACGGTCAGATGCTGGCGCCATATTTTTTGCAAAAAATTCATGACAAAACTATTAATAAAGATGTAAATATTGGTGGTAAAAAAATAGTAGGAACACCAATATCAAAATCTACGGCTGATATTATGAAAGAAGAATTGTATGGTGTTGTTAATGGACAGTGGGCACAAGGTGGTAGAAGATACCAAGTAGATAATTATAGTATTTCAGGAAAAACGGGAACCGCCGAGGTGGTTGATCCTAAAACCGGTACTTATTACAAGAGTCCATATAAAGTTTTTCATTCATTTTTAGGTTACGCACCGAGCGAAAATCCTGAAGTTATTTTGTATGTTGGAATGAAAGTGCCAACTAAAAATTTAGGAGAAAGTAACGCAAAAGCTGTATCAGAATTATTTAAACCAATAATGGAAAATACTCTGAATTATCTGGATGTTAAGAAAAACTCTGAAGAGAAAACGGAAGAAAAATTCACTATGGATAATTATGAAAACAGCAATGTAAACGCAGCTATTACAGGCTTAAGTGCTAAGACAAAAAACGTAATTACAATAGGTGAAGGGGCAACTGTAACTAGACAATATCCATCAAAAGGTAATATATTTAAAAAAGATGATAAGGTATTTTTAGTATTATCTACAGGAAACATAAAACTTCCTAATTTTAAAGGTTGGTCAAAAACGGATGTATTAGCTTATGCCAAATTATCAGGACTCAATATAGACGTTGAAGGAAATGGATATGCAACAAGTCAAAATATTCAAGCACAAAAAATAGTAACGAAAAATGAAAAAATAAAAGTAAAATTTAGTTAGATATTAATTAGTTGAGTTAAATTTCTTAATTTGGCTAATTATATAAGGAGATAATAATGGATAATTTATTTATCAAAAAGGCAGTTATATTTTTAGCGATTGCTTTTTTGCTAACAGTATTGATGTTACCTAAACTTATTAGGTATTTACATTATTTAAAATTTGGTCAGGAAATAAGAAAAGAAGGGCCGGAAAGTCATAAACATAAAAAAGGAACACCTACAATGGGAGGAATTTCTTTTATATTAGCGATCATCATTTCTTTGATAGTAGCATCGTTTGTTGACTTTCAAAATTTCAAATATTATTTACTGTTTATTTATACGGCAATATCATTTGCGTTGATTGGCTATATAGATGATATGTTGATAGTTGTTAAGAAGAAAAATGACGGCTTATCACCTAGGAAAAAATTAATGTTACAAATATTGTTTTCAGTAATATTCTATGTTTTAATTAAAATTATATATGTTGATATAAACTATATAGAAATACCACTTGTAAATTATCAATTAAATATATCTTGGTTGTATGTATTATTTGTTATATTTTGGCAAACCGGTTTTTCAAATGCCGTAAATTTAACAGATGGGTTGGATGGTTTAGCTTCCAGCGTGACTATTATTACCACTTCCACATTTGCATTGATTGCATACAAAGAAAACAATTTTCCGGTGTTTGTATTTTGTTTAACGATTGTTGGAGCATTATTAGGATTTTTAATTTTTAACAGAAACCCTGCAAAGATTTTTATGGGCGATACAGGATCGCTCGCACTTGGTGGAATGTTGGCAGCTATTTCTATAATATTGCATAAAGAGATAGTATTTCTGTTTATCGGTCTGATTTATATATTAGAGACAGCGTCAGTAATAATTCAAGTAGCTTATTTTAAAAAAACAGGAAAGAGAATTTTTAAAATGTCGCCACTACATCACCATTTTGAATTATCAGGATATGGTGAAGTGAAGACAGTATATTTATTTGTTACTATAGCTGGGGTATCATCAGCTGTTGGGTATTTTATAGGAGTAATGTAAAATGAAAGATTTGGAAAATAAAAGGGTATTAGTTCTAGGTTTTGCAAAAAGCGGGTATGCTACGGCAAAAATTTTAAAAAAATTAAATTTTGATGTAATATTAAATGCCAAAGACGATTTATCCAATAATAAAGAAGCACAGGAATTAAAAAACTTAGGTGTAAAAATAGTAGATGGATCTCATCCGTTATCTCTATTGGAAAATATTGATGTTATAGTAAAAAATCCCGGTATACCCTATAAAATAGAAATATTGCAAAAAGCATTAGAAAAAGGTATTGATATAATAACAGAAGTGGAATTGGCAAGTACCTTATTTGATGTTGATATGGTGGCAATAACAGGAACTAACGGAAAAACTACAACAACTCAGATGACTTATGATATTTTAAAAAAAGATGGTAAAGATGTTCATTTAGCGGGAAATATCGGATTTCCGGTTATTGAGGTTGCCTATAATTATCCAAATTCGTTAATAGTAACGGAAGTATCATCATTTCAATTAGAGGGAACAATTAACTTTAAACCCTCAATAGCAGCAATAACAAATTTAGGAATTGGGCATTTAGATTATCACGGTAATTTAGAAAATTATCATAAAGCTAAAAGAAAAATTTATCAAAATCAAACAAAAGATGATTATTTAATTTTAAACATCAAAGAGAAAGAGAAATTTAATTTAGAAAATATAAATTCAACAGTTGTTTTTTACGATACAAAAGAAAACAATGAAGCTGATATTGATGTAAAAAACAAAAAAGTTATTTATAAGGGTATGGAATTATTTGATGTTAGTAAAATAACTTTACCGGGAAATCATAATATAGAAAATGCAATTAATGCTGCATGGATAGCTTATAAAAAAGGTGCCAGCATAGAAACTATTCAAGAAGTTTTATATAATTTTAAGGGTGTAAAACATAGATTACAATACGTTGGTGAGTATAAAAATATAAAATATTATAATGACTCAAAAGCAACTAATCCCGTGGCAACAACCAATGCTTTATCAGGTTTTGAAAAAAATGTTATTTTATTATGTGGTGGAACTGATAGAGGAATAGACTTTAAAGAATTAGTGCCTTATTTTAATAAAATAAAGATGATGATTGTTGTCGGTGAAAGTAAAGAAATACTTTATAATCTTGCTGTAGCAAATAATGTAAGATGTGAGCGTGCTGAGAAAATAAAAGATGCTACGATACTTGCAAGTAACTTAGCAAAGACTGGAGATACAGTATTACTATCACCGGCCTGTGCTTCTTGGGATCAGTATAAATCTTTTGAACAACGTGGAGATGAATTTATAGAAACATTTAATAATATAAAGGATAGACGGATATGAATGCAAAAAATAAAAAATTGCTTTCAAAAATAAATAGCGAAAAAAAACAGACTTCACTAAAAAAAATTAAAAGAAAAAAACATATCGAATTGATTTTGATAGCCTCTTTATTTTTAATAGTACTTCTGTTTATTGGTTATATGTTTAGTCCATATACAAAATTAAAAAATATAAATGTTTCAGGTTATAATCAAACAACAAAAGAAGAAATATTATCTGCGGGGGCGGTTGATACAAATTTAAGAACTTGGTCAATAAAAGATGATGAAATAGCAAAAAATATAAAAAATAAATATAATATTTTGAAAAATGTTAAAGTAACTTCAAAAATGCCGAACAATATAACTATAGAAGTAGAAGAACATAAACTTGTTGCACAAAACAAGAAAGAAGACGGGCAGTATGAAGTTATAATGGAGAATGGTGAAACTTATGATGGTGAAATTAGAAATAATTACAGTTTACCAATTTTAGAAAATTTTAAAAATAATAGAACAAAAGCTTCAGCAGTATATAAAAATTTGGCACAATTAAAAGAAGAAATATTAAGTGAAATTTCAGAAATAATTAATGATGAAGGGAAAGAAACTATTACCATTTATATGAAAGATGGTCAAAAAGTTAAAGCACTAAGTTCATCTTTTTCTGAAAAATTAAATTATTATGACAGTATGGCTAAATATATTAAAGATAAAAATAAAACTATATTAAACTTAGTGAATGGAGCATATTTGGAAACCGAAAAAACGGATAAAGAAAAAACAAAAAAAATAAAAGATTTATTAAGTAAATCCGGTAACGGGGAGTACACTGTAAATAGTGATAATAGTAATTTCACCACGAAAAATAACACTTCAAAAAATTCAGATAACAATAAAGAAAACAGCACAGAAGAAAATCAAACAAAGTTACAAAATCAAAAAAATTCTAAGAAAAAAGCATATAATCCGTAAAAAAGATTGAAGATAGATAATAAAAATTATCGTCTATTTTCAAATCTTTTTTGTTTATAAGAAAGAAGATATTAAAACTAAATGTTATAGTATTTTAAAACGAAATAGCTGCTAAATAAATTTTTTATTATAAGAAACAAATAATTTAATAAATTTTAATTTTTTTATTGTTTTTGATATTTTTTTTTTGAAATTTGTGTTATAATTTAGTATGTGTAAATAGAATTGGCGAGTATTTACAATTTTATAAATTATATAACTAGAAACATAAGGAAGGAGTGTTTGACTTGAGTTCACAATTATATACTTCGATTGATCTGGGTTCATCTAGTATTAAGGTGATTATAGCAGATGTTGTATATGAAAAATTGAATATTCTCGGTGTCGGTGTTGTAAAAACTACTGCAATTAAGCGGGGAAATATTATTGATGTTGAATCTGCAACAAGAGATATTCAAAAAGCGATTGATATTGCTAAAAGTGAAGCTAATAAGGATATACGATCATTATATGTAGCTGTTCCAAGTATACACACTCATATAAAAAAAAGTGTAGCGGAAATTAAATTTGATACAAAACATGACATAGATGGTAGAGATATAGAAGAGGTAATAGAGGAAGCAAAAATATTACCGTTGCCTAGGGAAAGAGAAGTAGTTCAGGTGATACCGGATTATTATCGACTTGATGATATTGAACGTATTAGAAAACCGAAAGGGATGACGGTTCATAATTCTTTTGAAGTGACGGGGAATAGAGTATTAACTTCTAAAACACATCTTCATACTATTTATAAATGTATAGAAAATTTGAGATTGGACTGTAATGAAACATTTTGCACCTCACACTCATTAGGAGAATTACTTCTAAATGATGAGGAGAAAGATTACGGTTCGGTTATTATTGATATAGGTTCAGGGCTTACAACTGTCAGTTATTTTGAAGATGGAATACTTCAATTATCACAATCAATAGAGCTGGCAGGTGAAGATATTACCAGAACTATATCTGATGTTTTAAACGTACCAATGAAAAGAGCGGAAGAAATAAAGGTAACACAAGGACACGCTTTTTATGATACTGCATCTTCTCAAGTAGTGATAGAACTTGAAAATTTAGAGCCGGATGAAGAACCGTATACTCAAAAAGAATTAGCAGATTACATAGAAGAAGTTGTTGAGGAAATTATTTTACGTTCATTTGATGCATTACGAAAAGCGGGGATAAATAGAGTAAAAGGCAACGTTGTTCTTACAGGTGGAACAACACTTATGCCCGGTGTTTTGGAATTAGCAAAAGATATGTTAAGAAAAATGAATGTCAGAATAGGATCACCTAAAATTATAGGAGCAAATTCACCTGAACTTTCAGTAGTTGTCGGTACTTTAACAAGTAGTTACAAGATTGAATCATTATTTGGTTATCAATTAGTAGACGAGGCTACCACGATAAAAGATACTAATACAACATTTGAAAATGTAAAGGTTATAGAAGAAATACCGAGCGTGTCGGCATCTGAAGAAATTTCAAAGGTGACCGATAGTGCTCATGTAGAAGAATATCATGAAGATAATGAAAAAGAAGACGAAGAAAAAGGAATATTTAGTAAATTAACAAAAATGTACAATTCATTTTTTGAGTAATAATTTAGGAGGAAATATAAATTATGTTAGAAGCATTTGATCAATCAGCAGTAATTAAAGTAGTTGGAGTCGGCGGCGGCGGTGGAAATGCCGTTGATCGCATGGTAGAAAGTGGAATTCAAAATGTAGAATTTATTGCGGTAAACACAGATGCACAAGCACTAAGACGTTCTAAAGCGGATGTAAAGATTCAAATTGGTGAAAAATTAACTAAAGGTCTTGGTGCCGGAGCAAATCCTGAAGTAGGGCGTAAAGCGGCTGAAGAAACCAAAGATAAAATAGAAGCAGCGTTAGAAGGTGCTGATATGGTATTTGTTACTTCCGGAATGGGTGGGGGAACCGGTACAGGTGCAGCACCAATTGTAGCGAGTATTGCAAAAGAATTGGGTGCATTGACAGTAGGTGTAGTTACTCGTCCGTTCAATTTTGAAGGTAAAAAAAGACAAGTACAATCAACAGCAGGAATTAATTCATTAAAAGGTGCGGTTGATACGCTTATCGTTATTCCAAATGATAGATTGTTGGATATTGTTGATAAATCTACTCCAATGTTACAAGCATTTATTGAAGCTGATAATGTACTTCGTCAAGGGGTTCAAGGTATTTCTGATTTAATTAATGTTTCAGGTACTGTTAACTTGGATTTTGCAGATGTAAAAGCCATTATGGCAGATCAAGGCTCTGCATTAATGGGTATTGGGGTGGCCTCTGGTGAAAATAGAGCTATTGAAGCTGCTAAGAGAGCTATTTCTTCTCCTTTATTGGAAACTTCTATTGTGGGAGCAAAAGGTGTATTGCTAAATATCACGGGGGGACCTTCATTAAGCTTGTTTGAAGCACAAGCAGCGGCTAGTATTGTTCAAGAAGCCAGTGATGATGAAGTAAATATGATTTTTGGTACAGTATTTAACGATGAATTAGAGAAAACAGACGAAATTATTGTTACTGTAATTGCTACAGGATTTGAAGAAGATGGTGTAAGTGTAGAAAGAGATATATTACAACAACGTCCGGCACAACCGGAAGCAAGTTCGTTTACTAGCGGTTATGGTAAAAACGAAGTAGAACAAGAAATGTACCCACGTCCAAGAAGACGAGCTAGAAGAGAAATTTAATAAAATGAAATAATTAGTATAGGTAAAAATATCTATACTAATTATTTTGATTGTTAGGTTTATAACGATATGATGCTTTTAGTAATGGACTTTAGTTTTAAATTTATGATAAATTGTAAATAGAAATGTATCGTAAATGCTTATATTACTTCCAATTGGTCTGAAAAAATTATATATAAATATATAATTTTTATAAAACTCTTGAAAATTGTTAGATAATATAATATAATTATAGAAAGTTTGATAAAGACATGATTATTATAAATTGATTAATAGAGAGAAGTTGGTTGGTGAAAAACTTTATGAGATTGTAGTAATTATCACTTTTGACATTAACAATTATATAAACAATGAGTGCTCTTAGTATGAGTTAAGTGAGGTGGTACCGTGGAATATTTCCGCCCTCTCCTAAAATTACTAAGGGTTTTTTAATTTGAAAGGAGCTAACAATGGTAGAATTAAAAGATACTTTATTAATGCCGAAAACAAAATTTCCAATGCGTGGAAATTTACCAAATAAAGAACCGGAATTTTTAAAACGCTGGGCTGAAATGGATTTATATCGAAAAATTTTAGAAAAAAACGCAGGGAAACCAACTTATGTATTACATGACGGACCTCCTTATGCAAACGGTAATATTCATATCGGACATGCGTTAAATAAAATATTAAAAGATTTTATCGTTAAATATAAAAATATGAACGGATTTTTATCAAATTATGTACCTGGGTGGGATACGCATGGTCTTCCTATTGAGCAGGTATTGGTAAATAACGGTGTTGATAGAAAATCTATGCCGGCTACAAAATTTAGAAATAAATGTAAAGATTACGCATTGAAACAAATTGATAAACAGCGTGCTGATTTCAAAAAACTTGGCGTTATTGGAGATTGGGACAACCCATATATTACATTAGATCCAAAGTTTGAAGCTGAACAAATTCGTGTATTTGGTAAAATGGTAGGTAAAGGATATATCTATAAGGGATTAAAACCTATTTATTGGTCGCCATCTTCAGAATCTGCTTTAGCAGAGGCGGAAATTGAGTATAGGGAGCATACATCACCATCTATTTATGTTACCTTTGAGTTAATCAGTGAAAATGGTTCAGTTGAAAAAGGAACGAAATTTGTTATTTGGACGACAACCCCATGGACATTGCCGGCTAACTTAGGTATTGCTGTTCATCCGGATTTTGAGTACCAAGTAATTAAACATAATAATGAGAGTTATTTAGTGGCGAAAGAACGTGTGACGTATTTGGCAGATAAATTCGGTTGGGAAGAATATGAATTAGGTGAAGTGCTATTAGGTAAGGATTTGGAGTATCTATTATGTAAGCATCCATTCTTAGATAGAACATCTACATTAATTTTAGCTGATTACGTCACATTGGATTCAGGTACCGGGTTAGTACATACTGCTCCGGGTAATGGACTTGATGACTATCTTGTTGGTCAATTACAGTATAAACTTGGAGTGTTATCACCTGTCGATAATCAAGGTAATTTAACAGAAGAGGCGGGGGAATTTTCAGGACAATTTGTTTTTGATGCTAACAAAAACATTATTGAGCGTTTAAATGAGTTAGGGTTATTATTAAAACAAGAAAATATCACCCATTCATATCCACATGATTGGCGTACTAAAAAACCTATTATTTTCCGTGCGACACCACAGTGGTTTTGTTCAGTAGAGGCATTTAGAGAACAACTTTTAGAAGCTGTAAACAACACTAAATTTTATAGTGAGTGGGGTAAACCGAGATTATACAATATGATTCGTGATCGTGGAGATTGGGTAATTAGTAGACAACGTGTTTGGGGAGTACCTATTCCTGTATTTTATGCTGAAAACGGTGATGCAATATTAGATAATAATGTTATTGAACATGTAGCTAAAATTTTTGAAACAGAGGGTTCTAATGTTTGGTTCTACAAAGATGCAAAAGAATTATTACCAGAAGGCTTTACCCACGTTGGCAGTCCTAACGGGGAGTTTACAAAAGAGATGGATATTATGGATGTTTGGTTTGATTCTGGTACATCACATCAAGGGTGTTGTGCATTACGTGATGATTTAACATATCCGGCTGATTTATATCTTGAGGGAAGTGACCAATATCGTGGTTGGTTCAATTCATCATTAATTACGTCGGTAGCAGTGTCAGGAGTAGCACCATATAAAGAATTAGTATCAGCAGGATTCGTTATGGATGGAAATGGAAATAAAATGAGTAAATCATTAGGTAATGTTATTTCTCCGAATGATGTTGGTAAACAATTAGGTGCGGAAATTATCCGTCTGTGGTCAGCAAGTGTTGACTATACACAAGACGTTCGTATTTCTAATGATATTTTAAAACAAGTATCGGAAACATATAGAAAAATAAGAAATACTTTTCGTTTCTTATTAGGCAATTTATTTAACGGTAGCTTTGATAATAGAAAAGATGTATTGCCTTATGCCGATTTAGAAGAATTGGATAAATATATGATTCTTAAATTTGAAAAAATTGTATCTAATGTTTTAGATAATTATGAAAAATATCAATTCAATACTTTGGTAAATGAATTAGTAAATTTCTTTAATGTGGAGTTATCTTCATTTTACTTAGATTACGGTAAGGATATTCTATATATTGAAGCGGAAAATTCTCATAAACGTTTAAGTATGTTGACAGTATTATATACAATTTTAAATAAATCTGTTCGATTATTGGCACCTATTCTGTCATTTACCGCAGAAGAAATTTATGATAATATGCCTTATGAAGATGCAGAATCTGTACATTTATTAGATTTTCCGGTTAAAAATATAATCGTTGATGATGTATTAGAAGAGAAGTGGGATAAATTATTAAAAGTAAGAGATGACGTAAATAAAGCGTTAGAAGAAAGTCGTAATGAAAAAATAATCGGTAAATCATTAGAAGCAGCTGTAGAAATTTACAGTGACAATAAAGAAATAGTAGAATTGTTGAAGTCTGTAAATAATTTACATCAATTATTTATTGTGAGTAAAGTAGTAGTTAAGGAAAATGACGGTGTGAACTATGATTATTCACAAGTTAAAATAACAAAAGCAAGCGGTGAACGTTGTGAACGTTGTTGGAATATTGTTGAAACTGTTAATGAAGAACATGTTTGTCATAGATGTGAAAGTATTTTAGCATAGTGCTACAAAAAATAAAGATTAAGAACTTTAATAAAATTTACTTATTAGTATTAGGTACAATAATACATTGATTTGAGAATATACTTTTAAATCTTTTCAAAAATTTAATTTAATAAACTGTGAGGGAGTGACTTAATAAAATCTATTTCTAATGAAATCATGATTTTTTAGTTCCTCCCTTTTTATGAGAAATATATAAAACTCACATGAATAGCAATATAAGATATAAAATCTAATATTTATAAAGAAATAATTATTTTAAATAAT
>NZ_KI271816.1 GCF_000469465.1 Gemella bergeri ATCC 700627
AAAAGCCGCCTTCGCCACTGGTGTTCCTCCTAATCTCTACGCATTTCACCGCTACACTAGGAATTCCACTTTTCTCTCCTGCACTCAAGTTTATCAGTTTCCAATGACCTTCCACGGTTGAGCCGTGGGCTTTCACATCAGACTTTCTAAACCACCTGCGCGCGCTTTACGCCCAATAATTCCGGACAACGCTTGCCACCTACGTATTACCGCGGCTGCTGGCACGTAGTTAGCCGTGGCTTTCTGGTTAGGTACCGTCTGTTTTGTGTATAGTTACTACACAACCTTTCTTCCCTAACAACAGAGCTTTACGAACCGAAATCCTTCTTCACTCACGCGGCGTTGCTCCGTCAGACTTTCGTCCATTGCGGAAGATTCCCTACTGCTGCCTCCCGTAGGAGTTTGGGCCGTGTCTCAGTCCCAATGTGGCCGTTCACCCTCTCAGGTCGGCTATGCATCGTCGCCTTGGTAGGCTTTTATCCCACCAACTAGCTAATGCTCCGCAAAGCCATCTTATAGTGTTAGCTTCACCAACTTTTAAACATCTCCCATGCGGAAAATGTTGTTATCCGGTATTAGCTACAGTTTCCCGTAGTTATCCCAGTCTATAAGGCAGGTTCTTTACGTGTTACTCACCCGTTCGCCGCTAAGAATTTCTAGTGCAAGCACCAGAAATTCTTCGCTCGACTTGCATGTATTAGGCACGCCGCCAGCGTTCGTCCTGAGCCAGGATCAAACTCTCCAAATATTTTCTTATTTGTTTGCTTGATTTAGCTCTTTTTTTAGTTTTCGCTTCCCATTTACCTTTCAGGTATTTGGTTTGCATAAGAGTCTCTAATTTACTTATTCACTTCGTTCATAAGTTGTGTAAGACCCTCTAGTAGTTACTTTTTAGAACTACTTTCTTTCTTTTGGAATTACGTTGACTTAATTCGTTTAGTTTTCAATGTTCAA
>NZ_KI271817.1:0-3239 GCF_000469465.1 Gemella bergeri ATCC 700627
ATATTTTCTTTGATTAATTTATATAATAATAACAATAGTAGTTATAATAATAAAGTTACATTATGAAATTTATTTTTTAATTTTAGTTAACAAATTTTCATTATAGAGTATTATTTTCTACTGCAATGCAGTATATTCCAATATTTTCTTTATGATATTATTAGTAAGATATAAAAAAATATGGTACAATCTATAGTGGGAAGTAAAAAAGATGATCTGGGGATTAATATTAGGGATATAGTTATTTTAAATAACATATCTTTAAGTAATACAATAGGACATCTTTTTTATTTTTAATTTTTAGTGAGTTGTTATATATATCAAGGAGGAAAAATAATGAAAAAATTTAAAAAAGAGAATTGAAATTTTATTAAAAGAAATCACTCACAGTATTATTTTAAAGAAAGGAATATTATTAACTAATGCCAATACTAAAAAAGAAAAAATTTAAAAATATAGTTAAGTTGCTAGGTATAACGGTTATATTTTTAATAACAACTATAATGAACAGTTTTATAAACAATAAAGCTGCTCATTCGGAGAATATAAAAGGATACCCTAATGTTGCAACCGCAACCTCTCCTGATAATATTTATCATGCTAAGGATAAAGCGAACAGACTGCAAATTTATACCTCTGACGGTAAGGTAGCTGAAGATTTTGCGTTTTGTATAAATGAAGGTAAAGGAACTCCTACATATGACAATAACAGCGGTCATAGCTATGGTACATTTGAACGACTTAACGGTTCGGACGCAACTACTCTAGTTAATGAGTATAAACGTAACCATGCCAATAACGGATATCTTGGAGAAGTTACAATCCCTAATAATTTAAGCGAACAACAATTTCATGAACAAATTACTAAATTAATTTATATTTATCAGAAAGATAGAACTAATATTTTAGGAAGATCAGGGCTTGAGTCTTATGGAGAAACAGCTGCACGTAACGGGTTCTGGAATGTTATTCAAGACTGGGTATATTATTATACAGAAGGTGGAGGTAAGCACCCTACAAAATATGATTATCCGGCACAAAATGCTGCTTCTCAGATGGTAGGAGAATTGATAAAAAAACCTATTAAAGAAATAATTCCCGATGAAGATTTATTCGAATTAAGAGTCTATAAATCACAACCTATTGGTGGAATATGGACTAAAGGGGTTCAATCAATAGTTACAGGACGTATCACAACTAAACCTGCGGTATACTTCGGTAAACAAGCCTATAAAGACGGAATTACCAATGAAGAAATAAAAGATATTTATACAAAAGGACAATGTTTAGCGGGTGCGAAATTTAAAATATTGGATGAAAACGGGAAACCACTTGTACTTGGGGATACAACAACAGAATTAAGTTGGGAAACAAACGGAAACCTTCAAGGTGTGTTATTAAATGCCGGAACATATTATCTAGTTGAGGAAAAAGCACCTGACGGTTATGAAAAAGAAGCCAATATTAAATTCCAAGTTGGAACAGACGGTAAAGTTAGCGTTCAGGAAAGTAGTACGGTAAAAGTTGTCGATAATAATATTATTGTTTTAGATAAAAAAACAGAAACTAATAACTATAAGGTAAAAATTAAAAAAATCGGTGACGGTAATGTTATGATTTCCGGAGCTAATTTAGAACTGAAAAAAGACGACGGTAGTGTTGTAGGAACATGGACATCAGATAAAAACTTTGAAAAAGAATTTAGCTTAAAAGAAGGAAAATATGTTTTAACAGAAAAATCTGCACCTAACGGTTACAAAAAAATTGATAAAGATATTGAATTTACAGTTGATAATCAAGGTAAAATTAAAGTTACGAGCGGGAATGAAGATGTTAATTTAACGGAACAAGACAAAACTTTAGAACTAAAAAATAAACAAGTTGAATTTATCGGAACATATGCAACAACTAAGATAAATGATGTAGAAACCGGGAAAGAAGTAACGGTAAATAACAACACAACAGATAAAATAACCATTTTGGATCGCATTGATTATACAGGATTTTCATCAGGAAAATATGTTGCTTTTGCAAGTTTGATTAAAAATAATGATGAAAATAATGTTGTAGCGACAGCAAAAAAAGACTTTGAAGTCAAAAATAATGAAAGTAAAGGGTCAGTAACTGTTGATTTAAGTCTACAAACAGATAAACTCGATAAAGATAAAAGTAATAAATTTACCGTTCTTGAAAAAGTATATAAAGCAGAAGATGTTCAAAACGGTACCGTGCAGGCAGGGAAAAAACCTGTGGCAGAGCATGTTGTTAAAGATGATCAAAATCAAACGGTCACAATTAAGTCTATAGAGCAAAGTTTTGTATTTAACTTCTGGAAAGTTGATGAAAATGATAAACCGTTAAAAGGTGCAAGACTTAGAATTCTTGATGAACAAGGTAATCAAGTTCCGTATCAAATTTGGAATTCACTAGAAGATAAATTTACACCGATTACACTTAAAGCGGGTACTTACACTTTAAATGAGGTTGTAACACCAAACGGTTATTACACACTTACAGATAAAAAATTCACTGTTGATACTAAAGGGCAACTTAAATTTGAAAATATGGACGGAATAAAAATCAAATCCGAAGCAGGAGTAGGTTTTGAAATTCGTGTTACTAATAAAAAAATCGTGTCAAGTTTACAAACAACAGTAGAAGCAGATGGACAAAGCTCAACTGCGGAAAAATCGGCAGAAGTAACAGAAAACAAAGACGGAGTGAATGTAGTAGATACAATACATTATAAAGGTTTAATTCCAAAACAAAAATATGAAGTAGTAGGTATTTTGTATGAAGTTAAAGATGGAAAATTAGTAGATCCAAATAAACCTATCACAATAAGTAACGGAACCGGTGAATATACAGTTTCAGATTCAGGTGAGGGTGAATGGAAATTAAACTTTGGGAAAATAGACGGAGTAGAAGCCAGAAAATCATATGTAGTATATGAAGAAGTAACATCAGTCGAAAATCTGGTGGATACAGATAATGATGGTAACCCAGATAAAAAACATGAAGTAGAACACAAAGATCCTAAAGATAAATCACAAACATTTGTAGTAAAACCGAAAACACCTGAACAAAAAGAAGTACAATTCAGTAAAATAAATGTAGGTGGAAAAGAAATCGCCGGAGCGCAAATCCAAATTAAAGATGCTCAAGGAACAGTAGTAGAAAAATGGACTTCAAAAGAAAATGAAACTCACAAAGTAAAATTATCAGAAGGAACATACACA
>NZ_KI271817.1:3339-4930 GCF_000469465.1 Gemella bergeri ATCC 700627
TTTACAGTAGATAAAGACGGAAATGTAAAAGTAACAAAAGAAGACGGTAATACTGTAAAAGCGGAAAATAATAAGTTAACCGTAACTGACCAAGATAAATACGTAAATCCAAAAGGTGAACTAAAAACAACAGTAGAAGCAGACGGACAAAGCTCAACTACAGAAAAATCAGTAGAAGTAACAGAAAACAAAGACGGAGTAAAAGTAGTAGATACAATAAAATACAAAGGCTTAGTTGAAGGTAAAGACTACACTGTAACCGGACAACTTTATGAAGTAAAAGACGGAAAAATAGTAGGAGAAGCAAAAGCTACTAAAACAGAAACTAAAAAAGCAGATAAAGATGAAGGTAATTGGAATTTAGACTTCGGAACAGTAAAAGGTTTAGAAGCCGGAAAATCATATGTAGTATATGAAACAGCAACTTCACTAGAAAATCTGGTAGATACAGATAACGATAATAAACCGGATAAAAAACAAGAAGTAGAACACAAAGATCCTAAAGATAAATCACAAACATTTGTAGTAAAACCGAAAACACCTGAACAAAAAGAAGTACAATTCAGTAAAATAAACGTAGGTGGAGAAGAAATAGCAGGAGCAGAAATTCAAATTAAAGATGCTCAAGGAAAAATAGTAAAAGAATGGACATCAGAAAAAGGAAAGAGCAAAACTGTTAAACTAAATCCTGGAACATATACATTCCACGAAGTAACGGCACCGAAAGGATACTTAGCGGTAACGGTTATAACATTTACAGTGGATAAAGACGGAAATGTAAAAGTAACAAATGCAAACAAAAATAAGGTAGAAGCTAAGGGCAATAAACTAATCGTAACAGATAATTTAAAACCTGTGGATCCGCCACAACCACCAACACCTGAACAAAAAGAAGTACAATTCAGTAAAATAAATGTAGGTGGAGAAGAAATAGCTGGGGCACAAATTGAAATCAAACAAGGGAATAAAGTGATTAAATCTTGGATTTCAGAAGCCGGAAAAACTCGCAAAGAAAACTTAGAGCCGGGAGAATACACGTTCCACGAAGCAGCAGCACCAAACGGATATAAAAAAGTAACGAATATAACATTTACAATAGATAAAGACGGAAAAGTCAAAGTAACAAATGTAAATGGTAATACTGTAAAAGCGGAAGGTAATAAACTAACAGTAACAGACCAAAAAGAACCGGTTGTACCACCAACACCACAACCAAAAGAAGTGCAATTCAGTAAAGTGAACTTAGGTGGAAAAGAAATCGCCGGAGCAAAAATTCAAATTCTAAAAGATGGAAAAGTAGTAGAAAATGGACATCAGTTGAAAACAAAACACATAAATTAAAACTGACAGCAGGAACATATACATTCCACGAAGAAACAGCACCGGACAAATACTTAGCGGTAACAGATATAACATTTACAGTAGATAAAGACGGAAAAGTTAAAGTAACAAATGTAAATGGAAACACTGTAAAAGCAGAAGGTAATAAACTAACAGTAACCGATAAAGATAAACCGCAACCGGAACAACCGAAAGAAGTACAATTCAGCAAAGTGAACTTAGGTGGAAAAGAAATCGCCGGAGCAAAAAT
>NZ_KI271818.1 GCF_000469465.1 Gemella bergeri ATCC 700627
AAAATATAATTTTTATTTATTTGTATAAATCATTTCAAAGAGAAATATATTATTATAAAAGATAAAAAATAATTATTTAAAGTAATATTATTATGAGTAAAGGAGGTATTTTCGGAATACAAAGATCATTACCTATAAGTTATATAATTTTTTTACCGTGTGCTGTAATATTTAACTTAGGATAGTACGATAATCTAAGCTATGACATCGGTTTAACGGAAAATTTATGACATTTGTTTTATAAATTTTGTTGTTTATTTATAGGTTTAGGTTCTAAATGGCTGTATAAAGCTATACAATGCGTATAAATAATTGTTTTTTAATTTAGATAAATTAGGATTGTTGAATAATAATTTTAAGTAATTTAGAAATTATAATTTTTTAAAGGAGAGTAGAGGTTTAGCGAAATGTAAAATTAAAGGAGATAAGGTATGAATACAGAAGAATTCGCAAAAAAATTTAATAAAATTCAACCAATAATAGGATGTATAGTAATATTATTTTTAGTTTGGTTTTCATTTAAGTTGCACGTACCAAAATTAATATTTGGATTATTAATCGGTTTAGGATTTGGTTATACTTTAACAAGATCAAGATTTGGTTTTGCAGGGGGAATAAAGCGAATATACGTTAGAGGAGAAGGTAGTCTGACAAAAGCTTTATTAATAACCTTTGCAGCTGTAACTTTAATCTATGGAGCAATACAATGGACAGCGAGTACCAAAGGGGCGATTCCGGCATTTTTAGCAAAAAATGGTGAAGCTATAATTCCGGGAACACAAAATGTTTTTATGACAAACATAGGAACTGTGTTAGGTGGTTTCTTATTTGGGATAGGAATGATAATTGCCGGTGGTTGTGCTTCGGGAACACTTGCTGACTTTGGTGAAGGAGAAGGGCATGCTATGATTGCTTTTCCATTGTTTATTCTAGGGACTATACCGGGACATTATTTACGTGAAGTTATTGATAGAAATCCTATAGGAAAAGTTAGGGTAAGAATACATTTTCCTCAATATGTAGGTTATCTTGGTGCAATAATTTTAACATTTGTAGGTTTATTATTTTTGTATATTTTAACAAAGGCCTATGAAAATAAAAGAAAAAAAGAGGGAACTTATTTAGATCCGAAGTCTGACTATGAAGACTTTGAGAAAGAATTAAAAGATAACTTAGATGTTAGTCCATGGGGTTCTGCATTATATCATAAGGTGTTCGTAGAAAGATGGAGTTTTAAAACAGGAGCATTAATTCTTAGTATTATTTCCGGATGTTATATAATTTTTACTAATAAGGCATGGGGAGTAACATCAGCGTTTACTCACATAGCGGTATGGTTTTTAGGATTATTTGGAGTACATTTTGATGATAAGGCATTTGATTCTGTATATAAAGCAATATCGAATGGAATATTGGCAGATGCAGGCGTGCTTTTGGATATTGGGATTGTTGTAGGATCATTTTTAGCGTTTCTCATGGCAGGAAGATTTAAGTTGAATTTAAAATTCAACTCAAAAAATGCATTTTTATTTGGACTTGGTGGCTTACTTATGGGCTTCGGTTCTCGTTTAGCGAAAGGTTGTAATATTGGTGCGTTATATTCTTCATTACCTAATTTTTCAATTTCAGGTTGGGTATTCTTAGTGGCAATTTCACTGGGAGCGGTAGTAGGATTAAAATTATTTAAGGGAAGTTCATGTTTGATACCACCAAGACATAGAGATGTCAGAGATTTTAAATAAAAAATATATTATGAGGAGGACTCAAATTATGAGCAAAAAATATTTAGTAGTAGGTGGAGTAGCTGGGGGAATGTCTGCAGCTGCACGTTTAAGAAGGTTAGATCCATATGCGGATATTCAAGTATTTGAAAAAGGACCGCACGTAAGTTTTTCAAATTGTTGTTTGCCATTTCATCTGTCAGGAGTAGTGCCGGAAGCTGACAACTTGATTTTAATGACACCGGAATTACTAAAAAAACAATATAACTTGGATGTAAAAGTTTTACATGAAGTAATTAAAATTAATAAAGAAGAAAAGACGATTCTTATTAGAAAAGTAGACACCGGTGAAGAATATGAAGAAAGTTACGATAAATTAATTTTATCTCCGGGAGCAAGAGCCATTCGCCCAAGTTCAATTAAAGGGGTAGATAGAGATAATGTATTTACAGTAAAAAATGTTGTAGACATTGATAGACTAAAAAAATATATTGATAACAATTCTATAGAAGATGTTGCTGTTATTGGTGGTGGATTTATAGGATTAGAGGTAATGGAAAGTCTAAGAGAAGCCGGAAAAAATGTTGTGTTGGTAGAGGGAACTGATCAAATATTAGCACCTATGGATTATGATTTGGTTCAAGTTTTGAATAAAGAAATTTATGATAAAGGTGTTAAACTTTTATATAATGAAAAATTGGCAGAAGTAGCAGATGGTAAAATTGTTTTAGAGTCCGGAAAAGAAATAAAAGCAGGAGCAGTGGTTTTAGCAATAGGTGTTGTAGCGGAAGCAGGATTAGCTAAAGATGCAGGATTAAAATTTGGAGAAACGGGCGGTATTCTTGTAAATCATCATTACCAAACTACAGATTCGGATATTTATGCTGTAGGAGATGTAATAGAAACTACACACTTTATTACAAACAAAAAAGTTCGTCTAACGTTGGCAGGTCCGGCACAAAGACAAGCTCGTGCAGTAGCAGACCATATATACGGAAGAACATATAAAAATACAGGTGTAATAGGGTCGTCTGTAGTGAAAATATTTGATTATAATGCTGCAAGTACAGGACTTAATGAAAAAGATTGTAAAAAATTGGGTATTGATTATGATGTAGCTTATATTATACCGAAAGATAAAGTAGGTTTAATTCCATCAGCTAACCCTATTCACTTTAAACTTATTTTCCAAGTTCCAACAGGTCAAATATTAGGGGCACAATCAGTAGGTAAAGGTGCTGTAGATAAAAGGGTTGATGTTATAGCTGCAATGATTATGAATAGAGCTAATATAGAAGATTTAAAAGAATTAGAATTATGCTATTCACCATATTTTACTACAGCAAAAGATGCTACTAATATGGCAGCTCTGGTGGCTTGTAATTTGCTAAATGGTGAATATAAACAGGTTCGCACAAGTGAAGTAAGAAAATTAGTTGAAGAAGGAGCATATATAATAGATTCACGAGAAAGAGTGGAATATGAAGAAGGACACATAAAAGGTGCTGTTAATATACCGCTTAGTGAATTTAGAAAAAGATTAGATGAAATACCGAAAGATAGACCTGTATACGTGCATTGTTTATCATCGCAACGAAGTTACTATATGGTTCGAGAATTAAATCTAAGAGGATACAAAAATGTGATAAATATTTCGGGTTCATTTTTAGGTATATCACTATATGAATATTTTACAGATATAACAACAGGAAGAGAACCTATTGTTACAAATTATAGATTTAATTTACTGTAGCTTAATATCTAATTATAAAACTAATCTAAAATTTAAAAAGTTTCATATAATTTTGAAATGTAAAATATTCTGACTTCTTTTAATATAGATAAGTTTTGTAAGTTTGGAAAATTATGGGAACGGTTGATAAAATCAATATTTTAAAAATCTTGATTATATCTCGTTCCCTATTTTAATAATAAATAATTAGCGTAGGAGGTCTTATGGTAAAAAAACTGGGGCGTTTTGATGTTTTTTCTCTGGTAATAGGATCCATTATAGGATGGGGATCGTTTACATTACCGGGAAAGCAATTTTTAAGTAAATCCGGAATAATTAATACAACTATAGGTTTAGCTACAGGTGGTATTTTAGTGATGCTAATACAGGTAGCTTATCATAAAATGTTAGAAAAAAATATTGAAGAAGGCGGGGAATTTTCTTATGCTTTCAATGAGTTAGGGAAACTTCACGGTTTTATAGTGGGGTGGTCATTGAGTTTGTGCTATTTAAGTATGATTCCTTTAAATGCAAGTGCATACGTTCTTCTGTTTAGGGTGATTTTTGGAGAAAAATATAATTTTGGGTATTTATATTCTGTTGCAGGATATTCAGTTTACATAAGCGATATTTTATTAATATCATCAATAATTATTATTTTTGCATATATAAATATAAAAGGTCTTAGAGTAAGTTCAAAAGTACAAAACGTTATGAGTTTATGTCTAGTAAGTATTGTGTTTTTGTTACTAATTTTTGTAGGTCTTAAAAGTGATATGACAATTTTCAGAAGTAACTATATAGAAAATTATAAATTTTCATTGAAAGAAATTTCATCAGTTATTGCAATAGTTCCATTTTTATTTGTAGGTTTTGATGTAATTCCACAAGTAGCAAAAGAATTGAAATTTAAAGTACATAAAGCGACAATATTAGCATTAATATCTATAGTGTGTGGTGTCTTCATATATGCAGGGTTAAATCTTATAGCAGGATTTAGTTTTTCACCAACCGAGGCAGCAGCAACAAATTGGGCAGTAGCGGATTCTGTTATCAGTAAGTCGGGATATATAGGTTTTTCGTTTATGTTAGTAGCCTTATGGGCGGCGGTAACCGGTGGGATAAATGGCTTTATGATAGCCAGTAGCAAATTAATAGCATCATTGTCAAAAAAAGATATAATGGATAAAAAATACAGTAAAAAAAATAAAAATGATGTATATCCTTATGCCATCGTTTTTGTTTCAACTGTTAGTTTAATTGCCCCTTGGATAGGAAGAGAAGTTATATTATATATAGTAGATATGGCGAGTGTATTAGCGGCTGTAGCTTATGGATATGTTAGTTATATAAGTTTTAAATATGCTAATAAAAAAATTGAAAAAATTCTTTGTTTTATAGCTATAATTATTTCTATAAGTTTTATATTACTACTATTGCTTCCAATATCACCTGCAATGTTGGAAACACCTGCTTTAATATTTTTAATAATATGGCTTATTTTAGGTGTAATTATTTATAATAAGAAAAAGATAGTTAGTGAATAATCTAGCTATCTTCTTTACTATCACGTAATTAGTAATGAAGAAAATAAGTATTTTAAAATTTATGTATATTTATAAGAAATAACTGATAATTACACATAATTAATTTATTTATTACAAATATGTTAAACGTTAGACAGAAATGGTTTAAATTTAGATATTTTTGTGGTATTATAATAAAATAATAAATCATATTTAGAAGGATAGAAAAAATGGAGAAAGGATTATTAATTGTCTTATCGGGCCCATCTGGAGTAGGGAAAGGAACTGTTAGAAAACGAATTTTTGCCAGTAATGACGTTGATTTTGAATATTCAATATCAATGACATCAAGAGGTATGCGTCCTGGAGAAGTAGATGGTATTGATTACTTTTTTAAAACAAAAGAAGAATTCGAACGTTTAATTGGAGAGGGGGAACTGTTGGAATATGCACAATATGTGGATAATTACTATGGTACACCGGTAAAATATGTAAGGGAAACCATGGAAAAAGGCAAAGATATTTTCCTTGAAATTGAAGTGCAGGGAGCTGGACAAGTAAAAAGTAAAATTCCCGATGCACTATTTATTTTTTTGGCACCACCGAGTATAGCAGATTTAAAAGATAGATTAAAGGGTCGTGGTACAGAAAGTGATGAAGTTATAGAATCACGAGTAGCAAAAGCAAAGAAAGAAATAAATATGATGCACCTTTATGATTATGTGGTGGAAAATGATGAAGTTGACAAGGCGGTAGAGCGAATAAAGGCGATTATATTAAGCGAACATTTGAAAAGAGAACGTATTGAGATGAAATATCGTCGTGCTTTGTTAGAATTAGAAGAAATGTAGGAGAGAGTTATGTTATATCCAAAATTAGATGTTTTAAAAACAAAAGTAAATTCAAAATATATGTTAGTGTCATTAGCTAGCAAAAGAGCTAGAGAATTATTTGCAGAGCCGGAAAGTGAAAAATTGGATAATTATATTTCGCATAAAGAAGTAGGTAAAGCATTAGAAGAAATAGCAGAAGGAAAAATAACATTAACAGTAAAATAGTATTCATAGTAAATTAAAAAATATTTTTCTTTGAGTGATCGCAGCTATATTAGCTGAGGAAAGTCCATACTCGCACAAGCTGAGATGCTTGTAGTGTTCAACGCTAAACGAAACAATAAGTTTAGGTATTCTTTTTAGGAATAACGGCAGACAATATAACCTAAGTAATTATTATATTATATGGTTGTATATATCTTGAAAGTGCCACAGTGACGAAGTTTTTATAGAAATATAAAAAGTGGAACGAGGTAAACCCCTTGAGCGAGCAATTCAAATTTTGGTAGAAGCACTGATTTTGCAGAAATGAATGTAAAAATCGGAAATATAATTTATATTTAGACAGATGATCACAACTATTTTTACGAGAGTAAACTAGGCTCGCTATAGTAAGATAGATACAGAATATGGCTTATGATAAGAAAAATAACTAGTTGTTTTAAGGGCTCTTAGGAGCTCTTTTTTAAGGAGGAAGAAATGAAATATAATTTGGTGGCAACAACCCCGATGGGAATAGAAGCTATTGTGGCGAAAGAAGTTCAAGAATTAGGATATGATACAAAGGTAGAAAATGGAAGAGTTTATTATTCAGGAGATAAAAGAGCTATAGTAAAATCTAATTTATGGTTAAGATGTGCTGATAGGGTGAAAATCGTTGTAGCACAATTTCCTGCATATACATTTGAAGAATTATTTGAAAAAACCAAGGAAATTGAATGGGATAAATATTTGCCGGTAGATGCAAAATTTCCGGTTGATGGACGTAGTCATAAATCAACTTTATTTAGCGTATCGGATTGTCAATCAATTGTAAAAAAAGCAATTGTAGAAAAAATGAAAAAAAGTTATGGTATTACCGGTTGGTTAACGGAAACCGGTGCTCGCTATCGCTTGGAGATAATTATGTTGAATGATATAGCGACTATTTTGTTAGATACATCGGGAGATGGACTGCATAAACGCGGTTATAGAGCGAAACAAGGGACAGCCCCATTAAAAGAAACATTAGCGGCGGCTATGGTTAAATTAATGAATTGGAAAGGGGAAACACCGTTATATGATGTTTTCTGCGGGTCAGGAACGTTGTTAATAGAAGCGGCTATGCTTGCACAGAATATGGCTCCCGGTATAAATAGAAATTTTGATTTTGAAAAATGGCCGTGGATTCCTAAAGCGCTGGTTGATGAAGAGAGAAATAATGCAGAAGAAGCAATAGATTATGAAAAAGAATTGGAATTATATGGTTCAGACATAGATCCCAAAATGATAGCAACAGCTGAAAATAATGCGGAAGAAATTGGGTTGGCAGGCGTTATAAATTTTAAACAAATGTCAGTATATGATTTTGTTGTAAAAAAAGAAGTGGGTTGTGTTATTGCGAACCCTCCTTATGGTGAACGTCTAGGTGAAAAAAAAGAAGTAGAAGCAATGTATAAATATTTAGGAGAAGCATTAAAAGATAGACGTTATTGGTCTTTATATCTGCTTACATCCAATAAAATGTTTGAACATTTATATGGTAAGAAAGCTACAAAACGAAGAAAGTTATTTAATGGATCAATAGAGTGTACTTATTATCAGTATTGGGGAGAAAAAATTAGATAATATTTGACATTTTGGTTAATATAGAATAGAATTGTAGTAGATTAAATACAAATTTTTATGAAGGGAAAAAGGTAAAGTTTTATGCATTTGACAAAGAGTACAGAGCAAGCCATTTGTATAATGGTTATGTTATATACCCAAGACAAGCATGTTTTTCTTAATTCAAGGGAAATAAGTCATAGACTTAATATATCACCAACATATTTGAAAAAAATTATGAGGAGATTGGTTCTGCATGGATTGGTAAAAGCGAATACAGGAGTAGGTGGTGGTTATAAATATCGCAGCGGGAAAAGAATTTCTTTATATGATATTTATGTTGCCCTAAATGGTGATGTGGAAATTTTTGTTTTAAAAACAGATTATGTTTCTAAAATATTCGAAGGTGCTTTAGGTTTAGAAAAACGCTATGAAGAATATTTGAAAAAAGTAGATGCAATAAACAAATCAATAAAAGAAGCTCTTGAGGGTATTACTATAGAAAATGTTGTTAGTGATATTCTAGGGGAAAATTCAAAAGTAAAACTTGATTGGAATAATTGGGAAGAAGAATTCAAGCGAGTGAACGTTTATTTTAAAGGGTAATATAAAGATAATGAAAAAATCTCTTAAGTTGAAGATGCTTAAGAGATTTTTTGGTTTTTTTATTCCTTTATTTTTTCAAAACTATTAAAGGCTTTTTTATTAAAAAGTTTTAAATGCTTATCTACAATAATAGAATTGCTAATTCTACCACTAACATTAAGGCAAGTACGCCCCATATCTAAGATAGGATCGACAGCCAAAATAGGATTAATTTGGTTGAATAATGCGCCAAATCCAACCCCATTAACACTGACACTGGCAGCTGTGATTGCAGTACCGGGAACACCGGCGATACCGACAGATCCTAGTGTTACAACAATGATTGTCATAATGAATAAAGTAGCGTCAATAGTAATACCATTAGCATTAGCTAAGAATACTATCAGCATTGTTGGATAAATACCGGCACAACCTTGCATTCCTGCTGTTGATGAGAATGAGGCAACAAAATTTGCCGTTGATTGATTAACCCCCATGTTTTTAGTAAGGGTACTAATTGTTAAGGGGAGAGTACCGGCACTGGAACGAGATGTAAATGCAAGTAAAAGAGGTTTGCTTGCTTTTTTGAAATATGTTATTGGTGAGACTCCATGTAGTACAAGAACAAATGCTTGAATAATAAATTGGATCACTACCGCTACATATAGTAAAACTATGAATAATAAAACATCTTTGATAGATTTTAGTCCACGTTGTGCAATGGTGTTGGCAAGTAGAGGTATAACTGCGTAAGGTAACAATCTTATAACAATAACAGTCATTCGAGATACTATTGCATGAAGATTGGCAATATAGTCAACAAAAGTACTAACCTTTGCCTCGTTTTTATTTTGAATATAACGTGCAGCGATACCGATAAACATCGCAAAGATAACAATGCCTATTACGTTAAAATCTGTCATTGCTTTGATAGGATTAGATGGTATTAATTCTCTAATAATAGTAACTACATCTTTGACCGTTTTAATTTTACTATCTCCACTGCCAAGTGCTATAGAACTACTACCAAGTTTGAAAATGGTAGAAATTACAAAACCGACGATAGAACTGATAGCAACCATACCCAAAGTAACAATAAGAGTAAGCCTTGTTAATTTTTTAACATCTGTGTTTGCGTTGATATTAACAATAACGTTAATAATTGACACTAATACCAGTGGAATAATCAGCATTTTAATTAAATCAATAAAACCGTTTCCAAATAGTAAGTACCATTTGGTAGTTTCAGCAACATATTTTATTTTAATTGGATCATCACTAAAACCGGAATATGCTTGGATAACAATTCCCAAAATAAGTCCTATGGCTGTTGATAATAATGTTCTTTTAGAAGAACTAACTCTCTTTTTAGCAAGATAGTACATAAAGTAAAATAATGCAAAAAGTATAAGTAAAAATAATAGTGTTTCTTTTGTAGAAATCATTAGAAATTTCTCAAAAAATGTAAATTTATTTCCCATTGTTTATCCTCCTGTTGAGCTGTAGCTCATAAATGTTATAAAATTTTTATTATTGAATTTTACAACATCTACAGATACGATGGGAACGAGTAAACCCATTCTTCATAACTTTTACCTCCATTTTCTAAAATGATACATACTATTAAACTACACATTTTATCAAATTGCAATTTTTTTGCACTAGGTTTTAAACTTATAATAAAGTAATTGAAATTATGTAAATATAATTATTTGATTTAGTTGTCTATAAAACATAGTAAAATTAGTTTAGTAACAACAACAATATTTATTTTAGGATTTAATTTTTATTATAATAATATTATTGGAAGTTATTATTTTTTTTGATATAATAAACTATAAAGTAGTTTGTGGCATAATATATTGAGTTAGGAGAGTGTATAATGTTCGAAATAGATTTGGATATTGATAATAAAAAATTTGATAGTTTTGTAAAAGAACATTCAACAGGTGAATTATTACAACTTGCTTCGTGGGGTGAGGTAAAATCTGCTAATGAATGGTACTTTGAAAAAATAGCGATAAAAAACAATAATAAAGTAGTGGCTAGTTGTTTAGTATTATTTAGACGATTAGGTTTAGGAAAATATACTATTGCTTATATACCTAAAGGATACACAGGTGATAATAAAAATAGTGAATTAAATATAAAAATTATTAATGAAATCAAAAAATTATGTAAAAAACATCATGCTATTTTAATTGACTTTGAAACAAACGTATTACGTAATAGTTCTAACATCTTAGTAGATGATTTAAGAAGTCAAGGTTTTAAAATTCGCGGTCATGAGGAAAAAGATTTTCCATATCAAACCCAATATGACATGGTTGTATATTTTAAAGATTTAGAAACTGACACAAGAGAATACTTAAATAAAAAAACTGAAAGATTATTAAGAGTAGCAGAAAAAGCAGAATTAAAAATAGAGAATGTAGGATTGGAAAAGGTTGATATATTTACTCGGTTGTCTGATGAAACAAGTGAAAGAAATGGTATTTCATTACGCAACAATGATTATTACAAAAATATAATAGAATTTTTCAAAAGAGATAATAATGTAGATTTTTATTTAATAAGTTTAGACGCAAATACATTCAAAAATAATATAGAGAACAATATAAAATTATTGGAAAAAGAGATATCCGGTCTGCAAAAAAAAGTGAATAGATCGTCTGATGAAAAGAAAAAAGAAGTTTGGGAAACAACAATAACTGAAATAAGAAATAAAATTAATAGTTTAAATAAGGATATTGAAGAAATTTTAAAATATAAATCAGATACTATTTATCTTTCGGGGTGTTTAGTTCTTTATTGTGGTAAAAAATCATATTATTTATATGCGGCTTCTTCGAATAAATTCAGATATTTACAGCCGAATATTTACATGAACTATAAAGCTATGGAAAATGCTCGCAAACGTGGATGTATATCATATAATCTTGGTGGGGTAAAAAGTATAAATGATAACCTTTATACTTTTAAAAAATCATTAGGTGGTGAGTGTGTTGAATATGAAGGTGTGTTTACCTATGTAGTGAATAGACCGATTTATATTTTATTTGAAACGGCATTAAAAATTAGAAAAAAATTAATAAAAATAAAAAACAAAAGAAAATAAAGGAGTTTAATTTATGAATATTAAATTAGTGTATGCCAGTCTGACAGGAAATACGGAGATGTTATCAGACTTAATAATAGAAAAATTTGAAGAAAAAGGGTTAGAAGTTGAGAAATTATTTATAGAAGATATGGAAGATTTTGATTTTCTGGACGATGCAGATGCATTTATAGTTGCAACATATACATATGGTGAAGGTGAACTTCCGGACGAAATGGAAGAATTTTTTGAAGCGATTGGTGAGAAAGATTATTCCGGGAAAATTTACGGTGTAATTGGTACAGGAGATACAATTTATGAACAATATTGTGTTTGTGTAGATCAGTTTGACGAACAAATAGAGAAAACCGGTGCAACTAACCCTACAGAAAATTTAAAAATTGAAATTGAGGCGGATACTGATGAAGACTTTGAAAATATAGAGAAATTTATTGAAGATTTCTCAGCAGCTTTGTAGTATTGTGATAATTAATATAATTTAGCTAAGAAAGGTTTCTTGGTTAAATTATATTTTTTTGATAAAAGGAATATAATTTTCATTTAGATAATCATTAAAGGTATATTTTAAACATACAACAAATGTATAGAAGAATTTGCAGTTATATATGTGTTTTATTAGTGTTTTTAGTGTTGTTGTGATAAGATAGTAAAGTAAAAATTTAGTAATCAATCAAAATTTTGGTCAAAGCATTATTTTGCAATTACGTTAAAATATATGGAGGTACTATGACTGAATTTTTAAAAGAATATGATGTGATTGTTATTGGTGGAGGACATGCGGGTATTGAAGCGGCACATGCCGCAAGTAGAAAAGGGGTTAGTACGTTAATGGTAACTATTAACCTTGATACAATCGGTTTTATGCCATGTAATCCAAGTGTTGGAGGCCCTGCAAAAGGTATTGTCGTAAGAGAAGTGGATGCTTTAGGTGGCGTAATGGGACGTATTGCTGATAAAACAAATATCCAAAGTAAAATGTTAAATACAGCTAAAGGACCGGCGGTAAGAGCATTACGTGTTCAATCAGATAAGGCACAATATCAATTGGAAATGAAACGCTTATTAGAAAACACACCAAATTTAGATATTGAACAGGCAATGGTTAAAGGACTAATAATAGAAAATAATAAAGTTATCGGATTAAAAACAATGTTAGGTACATGCTATAAAGCAAAAACTATAGTTATTACTACAGGAACATATTTACGAGGAGAAATTGTTGTCGGTGATATTAAATATTCATCAGGACCAAATCATCAGATGCCGTCTATTGATTTAGCTAAGCAATTAGAAGAACTGGGTTTTGAAATGGTGAGATTTAAAACCGGAACTCCACCACGTGTAAATGCAGATAGCATAGATTTTTCAAAAACAACAATTCAACCCGGTGACAATGTTAAGCATGCTTTTAGTTATGAAACAACAGAATTTGTTGAAGATCAAGTTCCATGTTGGTTAACTTATACTAATAGAATTACACATGAGATTATTGATAGAAATTTAGGCCGTTCAGCGATGTATTCAGGTGTGATAAAAGGAACAGGGCCGCGTTATTGCCCAAGTATTGAAGACAAGTATGTTCGCTTTAACGATAAAGAACGTCATCAACTATTTTTAGAACCTGAAGGTCGTAATACAAAAGAAATTTATGTTCAAGGTTTATCAACGTCATTACCTAATGATGTGCAACGTGATATGGTACGTTCAATTGCAGGATTGGAAAATGCCGTTCTTATGCGTAATGGTTATGCTATTGAATATGATGCTGTTGATCCTACTACATTATGGCCAACATTAGAAACAAAGTTAATCAATGGATTATTTACCGCAGGGCAAATAAACGGAACCAGTGGTTATGAAGAGGCAGCTGGTCAAGGTATAATAGCGGGTATTAATGCAGCGTGTAAAGTATTAGGAGAAGAACCGATGATATTAGGACGTGATGAGGCTTATATCGGAGTTTTAATTGATGATTTGGTGACTAAGGGAACAAATGAGCCATACAGATTACTTACTTCACGGGCAGAACATCGTTTATTATTGCGACATGACAATGCTGATATGCGGTTATCAGAAAAGGCTTATCAATATGGTTTGATAACTAAAGAGCGTTATGAAAAATTTGTTACGAAACGTAAAATGGTAGTTGCTGAAATAGAACGATTAAAAACTTTTAGAATAACACCAACGCAAGAAACGTTGTTAAAACTTAAAGAATTAAACAGTGCAGAAATACGTGATGGAATATTAGCACTTGATATGTTAAAACGTCCGGAGTTAAGTTATGTTGATATAATGTATTTAGCAAATCAAAAAGTTATATTATCACGAGAAGTTATAGAGCAAGTAGAAATAGAAGTTAAGTATGAAGGCTATATTAAAAAATCATTGCAACATGTAGAAAAATTAAAAAAAATGAATGAGATGAAAATACCAACTGATATTAATTATGATGAAGTGCCAAGTCTTGCACTAGAAGCAAGAGAAAAATTAAAAAAAGTGTTACCATTGACAATAGGGCAGGCATCCCGAATATCAGGGGTAAATCCGGCGGATATTTCAATATTACTAATATATTTGGAACAACGTAGGGGAGCAAGAAGTAATGAATAAAGAGCAATTTTTTAATAGACTGATTAATGAACATGGTATTAATTTAACTAATATTCAAAAAAATCAGTTTAATAAATATTATAAATTGGTGATTGAATGGAATAAAAAAATTAATTTAACTGCAATAACGGGTGAAGAAGAATTTTACACAAAGCATTTTTATGATTCAATTTCTCTAGCATTTTATAGAGATTATAACGACATAGAGAATATTTGTGATGTTGGTAGTGGAGCAGGATTTCCATCAATTCCGCTTAAAATTATATATCCACATTTAAAAGTGACAATAATTGACTCATTGAATAAACGAATAAAATTTTTAGAACTTTTAAAAGAAGAATTAAATTTAGAAAACTGTCACTTTATTCATGCGAGAGCAGAAGAGGCGGGACAAAATAAAAAATACCGGGAAAGTTTTGAGATTGTAACAGCACGTGCAGTGGCAAGACTTAATGTTTTGGCGGAGTTGTGTTTGCCTTTAGTAAAAACAGGTGGATACTTTCTCAGCTTAAAAGCACAAAAGGCAGATGAAGAAGTATCTGAAGCTATAAATACATTTAAGGTGCTTGGTGGAAAATTGGAAAAAGATATTAATTTTAAAATAGCAGGAGAAGAACGACATATTCTTGAAATAAGAAAGGTAAAAGAAACGCCGAATAAGTATCCTCGTAAAGCAGGAATTCCTAATAAGAAACCGTTAATGTAAAATAAATTGATTGTATAATTTATTTTAGTAATACGAGATAGTATATTTATCAATGATTATTAAGAAAATTCATATAATTTTATTATTTGTAAATTGAATTTTATTTTATACTAAATTAATCTTTAAAAATTATATAAATTGTTTTATATTTATAATAAAGGTTAAAATTTGCTGTAAAATTTCAAATATGGTATAATCTTAGTCATATAAAAAGAAAAAGGAGTATAGTTTATAAATGGAAATGCTATTTAAACTATTAGCAGAACACGTATACTTGATATTATTTATTTCATTAATATTAGAGTTTGCTGCCTTACCGCTTCCGGGAGAAACGATGATGTTATTTGCCGGGATAATGGCTTACGGCGGACATGCCAGTTATATTGGAATGATAATGGCTGGTGCATTAGGAACAGTAATTGGAATGCAGTTTTCCTACGAAATTGGAAGACGTCTTGGTACAAAAGCTGTAGATAAGTGCGGATCATATATAGGGTTGACTCCTTATCGAATGACAAAAGCTTCAGATTTTTTCAATAAATATGGTAATATTGTAATAATAATTGCATATTTTTTACCCGGAGTTCGTCATATAATGGGATATTTCTCTGGAATTTCAAGGGTAGATGGGAAAAAATTTCATACTTATTCAACAATTGGAGGAATATTTTGGGTAGTAGTGTTTATATCATTAGGATATGTGTTAGGCCCAAGTGCACACCATGCGTTCAGATTAATGCATAGATATGGATCTATGTTAATTATTATAGGTTTAATAGCGTTGTTTATTTATCTAATCTATAGAAAATTAGGGAAAAAAGATTTTAGCATATATTTTAAAAAAAGAACAAAATTTATAACGGTATTAGTAATAATATTTTTGACAATAATATCTTATTTTATTATTTTTAATTCACATAGACATCCTAAATTAATTATGTCGACTATTTTTTACAGTCTAGGAGCTTTGGCAATTATTACTTTTTTAGCGTACATAAGGGTTTGTTTGAAACATGATACCAGCGAAAAATTGTTGGTAGTTGTTGATTATCAAAAAGATTTTGTAGATGGTGCCTTAGGTTTTGAAACAGCAGAAAAATTAGATGAAATAATAGTTAAAAAAATAGAGGAGTATAAGAAATCAGGGCAAGATATTATTTTCACGAAAGATACTCACTATACAAACTATTTAACTACACGAGAAGGAAAACATCTTCCGATTGAACACTGCATTATAGATACTGATGGTCATGGATTATATGGAAAAGTAGCAAATTTTGAAAAAGATGCTAAAAAAGTATTTAATAAAACCACTTTTGGAAGTATTGACCTTGCAAATTATGTGTCACGTAGTGATTATAAAGAAGTAGAACTGTGTGGTTTGGTTTCTAATATTTGTGTTCTTAGTAATATAATAATGATTCAAAATTATAATGAAAAAGTAGAATTATTTGTAGATTTAAAAGCGACAAAAGGAATAGATGAGGATATCAATAGAACTTTTAAAAAATATCTTGAGCAATTAACAATAAATGTAATAGAATAAGTTAAGGGCTAGTCTAAAAGTAAAAAATTTTAGTGAAATTTACTTATCAGTAGTTAAAAGTAGTAGGTTATTGATTTGATAATAGTTTTTAAAGCGATTTATTTTCTAAAATCTAATAAACTGTATAAAAGCGACCTTACAAAATCGTAATTTCGTTGGAAATCGATTTTGTAAGGTCGCTATTCTTTTGTAAATTAATGAACTAATATTGAGAGATACACTGGGTAATATCGTGAATTTACTCTATAAATTTTCCTAATTCTAAGAAAAATAGGTTATTAGAACAAAACTAAAAAATTTTAAATAATCAGTTTAATTTTATAGCTTAGCTTGTAATAATAACTAATTATTTAGAGTTTATTAACTTATTAATTAACAATTTATCAATTTTAATTTTTAATGTTTTTTGTCCTGTATACCTTACAAATCCGGGTTTAGAACCGGAGATTTTTTTAACGTTTTTTATTAAAGTCATATCAACATCAATGTTTGTTTCATTTTTGAATTTAGAATAATAACCTGCTAAGTTGGCAGCTATATTGATAGTTTCTTCATCGGGATTGCTGGAAAAAATTACTACATGACTTCCAGGGATATCTTTGGCATGAAACCATAAGTAATTTGTGTGGGCTAATTTATTTGTTATAGTATCATTTTGAATATTATTTTTTCCAATATAAATTGTAATACCATTATTTTCAACGGTAAAATACTTTTGTTTATTTTTTTTCTTTTGTATTTGTTTTTCCCTCAAATAGCCACCACTAATAAGTTCTTCCTTAATTTCAACAAGTTCCGTCTTATCGGCATTTTCCGTTTGAAATTTTATAGTATCGAAATAGGTTATTTCTTCATTAGTGAGAGCAATTTGTTTTTCCAGATTTTCTATTGTTCTTATATTTTTTTTATATAGATTAAAATACTTTTCAGCATTTTGCTCAATGGATAGTGTTGTATCCAATTTAATATTAATATTTTCTAAATTTTCACTGTAAAAATTTTGAACAGTAACAATTTCAGGAACATTATTTTTAAATAAATAAATATTTGCAATTAAAAGTTGTCCTTTTAATTTGAAGTCGTCTTTATTCTTTGAGATATCCAACTCATTTTGTAAAATTTTTAATTTATTGTTAAGTCTGTTGAGTTTATTTTTTATGAAATCGAATAATTTTTTATCAGTGTTTTTATTGGTAGATTTCTTAACTAAGTCCATATAGTAAAAATCTAACAATTCTGATAATGTTTTAAAACTTGTTTCATTAGTATCGGTAATATCGAAGTAGTAAAAATCTTTCTTATTATTAATTATACTAGGTCTAAAGTCGGTATTAAAGGACTTACACAAGATTTTTAGACCGTTTAGCACATCATCCGGATATTTTTGTAAAATATAATTATTAAGTAAGGAAGAAACACCATAAAAGTTTTGAATGAGAAATTTTTTATTTTCATTTTTAGGGTTTAATTTTGTATAATTTTCAAAATCAAAAGGGTTTAATTTTTTATCGGTTGGAGGTAGGGTATATTTAATATTTGCTACAGTAGAACGTTTATATTCTAGGTTATAGCTGTTATTTAACGATTCGATAATTATGCCGTCTTCGCTAGTAAGGATAATATTAGAGTGTTTACCCATTAATTCCACTATCAAAATATAATGTTTTTCATAACCAAGTTCATCAAAGTTTTTAATTTTAATTTTTATAATTCTATCATTGCTAACTTGGATAATATCTGAAATTATTCCGTTTGTAAGATATTTTCTTAATACAGTGCAAAAATTAGATGGTGATAAAGGATTTTCATATTGAATATTAGTAAAATGAATACGTGAACTTGTTGAGTTTGCCGACAAAAATAATTTTAAATTTTTTCCTTTTCTAATGGAAAAAATAAATTCATCATTTGAGATATTATTAATTTTATTGATACGAGCTTGAATAAGATTTTGAGATAATTCATTAATTATTTTTCGTGTAAAAAAACCGTCGAATGCCATAATTTCTCCTTATAGTTATTTAAACTAGTGTGTAAAATTTATATATTACTTTACAAATATTTTAACAA
>NZ_KI271819.1 GCF_000469465.1 Gemella bergeri ATCC 700627
TACATCTTCAGGTTTGGTCATTTCGTGTTTATGTTTCATATTTTTATCTTGAGATTTTGTTTCAGCTTTATTATCAGCAACCTTTTTTTCTACCTTAGAATTTTCGGTCATCATATCTGATTTTTTTATGCTTTTACCTGTCATCTCTAGTTTTTTATTAATTTCATCTATATTTTTAGGTTGTAAAATATCGTTACTTTCTTTTACTTCTGTAAGTTTGTTAGTTTTTAAATCAGCGGCTTTTATTTGAGTGGCTCCTCCTAGCATACTGCTTGCTACAATTACTGAAGCAACTCCTACTCCACTAAGACGTCTAATTGACCATTTATTACGTTTTTCATTATTTAAACTCATACGATTATTTTGCATAAAATATTCTCCTTATTTTTTCTTTATGATTAAAGTATACAAGATTAAAATTAAATACTTCTTAGAAAAAGTTAAAATATTTCTTAAATAATCCTTATTTATTTGTTATATTTGGTTTTTATTAGAAAATAACTTATTTATTATTCTTTATTATCAATATTAAAGTTGAGTGAAAAATCTAAAATAAACTTAATTCTTTATATCTTTCAACCGTTACAATAAAAAATATGGAGGATAATTTTCGTATCCTCCATACTATTTTATACATTTATAAATTTACATACTAAATTTTATTGTATAAT
>NZ_KI271820.1 GCF_000469465.1 Gemella bergeri ATCC 700627
TGCACTTTTATTTGCAATTCGTCAAATAAATATAATTATAGCCATAATCTATCAATGTTATTAAAAGCATTGTTGTAAAAAATATATACATTCCGGTAAATACTACCAATAGAACAATATATCCAAAAAATGAACCATTAACAAAACTAAAGATATTATTTTCCGGTACAAAATCATCAAAATTAGCACCTTTCCTTACTTTAAATCCTGTTAGAATATAGCTTACTACGGTGTATATCAATAGTACAATATAAAAAAATACAACAGGTAACAATGAAACTCTTATTTTTAAAGTAAGCAGATATTTATTTATACTCTTACTTTTTCCAATTAAATATTTAAAACTCTTATTTTTTATTTTATTATATTTATATAAAGCAACTACTATCATCAAAGGTAATAATAAAATCGTATAATCAATTATCGCTCTATACATTACAGCCGGATCATAACTTGAGGAGAAAAATCTATTTCTCAGCGCCACCCCATCAGCCGTTAAATCCAGTGCATTTGTATCAAATTGATAAAATTCAACTAATTCTTTTAAATCTCTTAGTACAAAATACAATATCAAGAAAAAAATAGAATAAAAAATTATTTCTTTTATTTTAATATATTTGCTCATGTTATTCTCCTATATTTCTCACTTGAGTATTTGGTAAATGAGTTGCTCCTGCCATTCCAAACAAAACTGCTATTACTAAAATTTTCTTTATTATTTTACTCATATTTAATTTCTCCTTAATGTTGTTTATCTCCCACCTGCACCACAAATACACCATATATATATCAAACACTTTTATTTGCAATTCATCATATCTATTAAATATATTTAAAATTTTTAAAAAATAGTTGGAACAGAAAAACTTCCGCTCCAACTATTTTTTATTTGCTGAATGCCCACGCTTGTAATAAATTATTTTCCACATCATTTTTAGTAAATCCGTTATAACTATTCAGCTTAACATCATCATCATTTGGATCGTTAATATAAAATTTTTCATCTTCATAACCACGAATAACTTTATATGTTGCCTTATCTCCAAACAATCCACTCTTCATTCGTACTAAAACAGGTTTATTATCTTTTAATGCCTGCTCAATATCTTCTATTTTACCAATATCGACTTTTTCCGCTTTTAGATTATACTTGTCTGCAAACGCCGAAACAATACTTCCATATGTTCCTTGATTTTTAATATAATACTTATTGCCTGCCCAATTCACAATATCATCAACACTTGGCGAATTATCTCCAATTAAATAATTAGCTATCATTACCAAAGAAACAATCGCATCTCCATTTTCTTCTATTGTTTTCTTACCGTCTAAACCATATGAAATATTTCTATAATTATCCTGTTTAGTATAATACATTGGTATATTTAACCCTTTTTGTGGAAGATTTAGGAGCTGTTCTTTTCTCTTGGTGTTGTAATTATCAATATTAATAAGATAATATAAATAAGATTCAACACCTTCTTTTAATGCTGTAATATACTGTTCATTAAATATTTTATCATTTAGTATATCTACATCAACCTTATCAGCTAAATTACCTGACATAATTTTTACTTGTGGTAAATTTTCGCTTAATTGATCAAAGTTATTTTGTTTTTCCGCTGAAGATATTTTAGAAATATATCTTGTTTTTAAGTTTTTTTCTAATGCACGGGCTATCCTTGATGATTCTGTTGTTAAATAATGTATTTTAAGTCCTTCACTGTTTTTATTTGTTGCATTATTTACATCAAATTCAAGTAATACATCCGCTTTATTATCTACTGAAATTTTCTTAATTTCATCTTTTGTCGGAATAACGTCGTTATTTTCTCTTGTTAATATTACCTTTACACCGTCATTAGATAATTTTTTTTGTAAATTTTTTGCTATTTCTAAATTATAATTTTTTGGATAAATATTTTTATAGTCAGGCTGTTCTTCTTTTTTTATTATCGGATTTATTACTACGGTATATGTAGCAAGTTTTTCTTTATTTTTATCTTCCGGGCTTTTTATATCACTTCCTAATATTGCCCACCCCGGTATCCAGCCTACATACTTATCGTTAGTTTCCACTTCATACCAAACATCCATTTTGCTTAGCATTTTTACATTATCACCGGCAAAAATCTTTTTAAGCGATGGATAGGAGTCATCCGGTCCTGTTCTAACTTCTATTTCTTTAGATATAGCCAGATTGTTTTCTTCATTCATGTTTTGCGGATTTGTTTTTTTTGAAAAATAATACATTCCTCCAACTAAACAAAATAAGGTAATTAACCCTAACATTAATAATAAAATTGAATTATTTGTTTTTCTTATTTTCATACATTAATTTCCTGCCGATAATTTTTCATAAATAATAGTAACCGGACCGTCATTTACTATATTTACTTCCATCATAGTTTGAAATATCCCGGTTTCTACATCAATACCTTCTTCCCTTAAATATCCATTAAAGACTTCATACAATTCTTTTGCTTTTTCTGCCGTTGCTGCATTCGTAAAACTAGGTCTTTTACCTTTTTTAGTATCAGCATAAAGGGTAAATTGAGATACCGACAAGATGCTTCCTCCAACATCTTTTAATCCCAAATTTAATTTTTCATTTTCATCTTCAAATAATCGTGCTTCCGCTATTTTTTTCGCAAGATACTTTGCATCTTCTTTCGTTGAACTTTTATGAACTCCAACTAAAAGACAATACCCTTTACCTATGGTACCGACAATTTTCTCATCAACACTGACACTTGCTTTTTTTACTTTTTGTAATACTATTTTCATATTTCACCTATTTTACTATTCTTTCCACATTATAAACGTCTGCTAATTGTCTTAGTTTTTTTATAATAAAATCACATTCATCAACATTTTTTACGTAGATTCCCAAATTAATCACACATGTTTTATTAAGTTTAGATTCCGAATTAAGTTTTTTTATTTCTACTCTGCTCTCATTTAAAGTTAACAATACTTGCTGTAATAATAAATCTCTGTCAAAAGCATGAATTTGTAATGTAACGCTATAACGTCTATGATTAAGACTTTGTACCCATTCCACATCTAAAAATCTATCCTTATCTTCTTCACTAAGATTCGGACAATTACTTCTGTGAACTGTAACACCACGTCCTTTTGTTATGAAACCGACTATTTCATCCCCCGGAATTGGCTGACAACATTTAGATAGTCTTACTAAAATATTATCAACACCTTTTACATAAACACCTGTTTCCGTAATAATATTTTTATTATCATCTTCAGCATTTACCAATTTCTCCAGTTTAGCTTGTGCCATTCTTTCTTTTCGAAGTTTTTCAGTTAAACGAGTTACAACTTTATTGGCAGTAAGACCACCATATCCAATCGCAGCATAAAGTTCTTCTATACTGGAAAACTTATAACGTGATAAGGCAATTTCTATATTTTCTTGTGTTAACACTTCATCAATATCAAAATTATTCGCCTTAATTTCATCTTTAAGAAGTATTTCACCTTTTATTAGATTTTCTTCTCTAGCTGCCTTTTTAAAGAACGATTTTATTTTTGATTTTGTCTGAGAAGATGTTGCTATATCAAGCCATGAACGTTTCGGACCGGTAGAATTTTTACTCGTTCTAATATCACAAATTTCTCCTGTAGATAATTTATAATCAAACGGTTCTATCTTATCATTTACCGTTGCTCCGATCATTTTATTTCCGACTTCTGAATGAATAGCATAAGCAAAGTCAACAATACACGAACCTTTAGGTAATTCTATAATATCGCTATTCGGTGTAAAAACATATATTTTATCACTTAATAAATCTACTTTTAGAGATTCCATAAAACTTTCGGCTGTAGTTTCAGTTTCATCGTTAGCAGCCATTTGTTGAAACCAGTTTAATTTTTCATAAAAATTATTTTTTTTATTGACTTTTTTACCTTCTTTATACGCCCAGTGAGCAGCAATACCTTTTTCAGCTATTTCGTGCATTTCGTAGGTTCTAATTTGCACTTCAAGTGTTTGTCCGTCAGGTGCTATTACTGTCGTATGTAACGACTGATACATATTTGGTTTAGGCATTGCTATATAATCTTTAATCCGCCCCGGGATAGGAACCCACAAGTTATTTACAAGCCCCAAAGTTGCATAACAATCAGCGATGCTATCTACCAATACACGTACAGCTAATAAATCATAAATTTGATCAAACGTTTTATTTTGTTTTATCATTTTTTTATAAATACTGTAAATATGTTTCGGTCTTCCATTTACTTGAGCTTTAATATTATTCTCCCTTAGTAATTCGGTAATACTAAAACATGCCTCTCTTATGCTCTCTTCTCTTGCACTACGTTTTTGTTTCATCATACCGACAATAGAAAAATATTGCGCCGGATACATGTATCTTAATGATGTATCCTCAAGTTCCCATTTTATAGAACTTATCCCTAATCTATGAGCAAGCGGTGCATAAATTTCTAATGTCTCACTAGCTATTTCACGTTGTTTTTCTTCTCTCATATATTTAAGAGTTCTCATATTATGAAGTCTATCAGCTAATTTTACAAATATTACTCTTAAATCTTTAGCAATTGCTACAAAAAGTTTACGATGATTCTCCGCTTGAGATTGTTTTTTAGAACGAAATTTTACCTTATCTAATTTTGTAACACCGTCCACTATTACGGAAATATCTTCACCAAACTCATTTTGAATATCTTCTAATGTAAATTTAGTATCTTCTACTACATCATGTAAAAAACCTGCACATATAGTGGCATAATCTAATTTAAGTTCCGTCAAAATCCCTGCAACTTGAATAGGATGCAAGATATAAGGTTCTCCTGATTTTCTAAATTGATTCTCATGTGCAATTTTCGCAAATTCATATGATTTTTTTATAATATTTATCTGCTCTTGCGATAAATATTTTCTTGCCATATCTTCAACATTTTTGTAGTCATAAGGGTATTCAAGATTCACAGAAATTCCTCCTTCTTTAAAATTTTCTTTATCCCTATTATCATACCACAAAAACTAACAAATTTGTTGTATTTTATTAAATTTTAAGTTAAAACACCTTTGAATTAAATGATTTAACCCCAAAAAATTAGATTATTTTTGTTTAACTTTTTGGGGTTGATATAAAATCAAAGATGTCTATTATTTATTATTTAGTTTCCACATCTTGAGATAAGTCAACCTCGTTTAGTGGAATAATTTTAGTTTTATATTTTACTTTATGATATATATAGAAGAATAAAAATATCGGAATTCCCATATATGTGGTTAGCATACCACTCCAATTTACTATACCTTTTGTTATTAATTCTGTATCCTGTCCAACAATTACAATAATACAAAGTACTAGAGCAATAATCGGACCAATCGGAAACCATTTTGCACGATATTTCAGATCTTCTAAATTTTTACCTTGGGCTGTATATGCTTTTCTGAAACGATAATGACTAATTGCTATTCCTAACCAAGCAATAAATCCAGTAAGCCCACTGGCTGCCACAATGTAAGTATACGCATTTTGATTAGTAAGTTGAACTAGAAAAATTACAAACACTACTGTAGCGGTAGTAAGCAAAGAAATAACCGGTGTCCCGTATTTAGTTACTCTACTAAATATCGGATAAGCTAATTTCTCTTTACTCATGGCATAAAGCATTCTTGTTGAAGCATACAATCCTGAATTACCTGCTGATAAAATAGAGGTTAGTATAACCGCATTCATTACACTGGCAGCCAAAGCAAAACCGGCGTTTTTAAACACTATAGTAAATGGCGATTTTGCTATTTCTTCTGTACTGCCGGCACCTAATAAGTCCGGTGAAGTGTATGGGATAAGTAATCCTATTACCAAAATAGCCAGCACGTAAAAAATTAATATTCTCCAAAAAACTTGTTTTACAGCTTTTGGAATACTTTTTTCCGGATTTTCACTTTCTCCTGCTGTAATACCGATTAATTCTGTACCTTGGAAAGAATATCCGGCAATTAAAAATACACCGAGTGTTGCTAATATCTGTCCTGATAATGAATTATTTTCTCCAATAAACGGAGCATCTCCTACAGTCAAATTTTTAAATCCGATATAAGGTCCGCCCAAGATTCCAAAAATTGTTAAGCAACCTACTACTAAAAATATTATAACTACTACTACTTTAATTAATGCAAACCAATATTCACTTTCACCATAGACTTTAACACTCAGAGAATTTAACAAGATAATTAATGCTAGAAAAATTAAACTCCAAGCCCAACTTGGTAAAATACGCATCGGTTCCCAATAACTGACTGCCAATGCCGATAATTCTACGTCCGCCGCTACTGTAATAACCCAATTAAACCAGTAGTTCCACCCAAGGGCAAATCCCAATGACGGATCCACATATCGTGAAGCATATGTACTAAACGACCCTGAAGTCGGTAAATACGTAGCCATCTCACCCAAAGATGTCATTAAAAAATATACCATAAGACCGATACAAAGGTATGCGACAATCGCACCTCCCGGCCCGGCACTGTGAATTGCTTGACCACTTGTCATAAATAATCCACTACCGATACAACCACCAATAGCGATCATACTTATGTGACGTGATCTAAGATTTCTTTTTACTTCTGTTGCATTGCTATTATTATTTGTCATTATAAAACCTCCTTAGATAAAAATAAAAAAGCACAACATCTACCATATTTGTACGGAGTCATACTTCAACAATTATCTCTCCAAAACAAGATACTAGTAGCTCAACATAGCACAACATGGCTATGACAGTCCTATACCTATTAAGTATAGTCCCAACAATATTAATATAGGATTAATACCATTTCGGCGACGTTTCCTTTCTGATAATGTCATAAAGCCCTATACTTTCAATTATCATACTATTAAAAATCGCGACCTCTACCTCACTCATTTCGTGAGGCATATATTTAATTTTATGGTTCTAATTATAGTATAGTTTTTTGGGGTTGTCAATAGAGAAAATTTATTTTTAATAATAATGTTCACTAAGCTAGAACTCATATTGCTATACATAACCACCCATATCCGCCATCTTTATACAGAATATTAACAACATACTTTATATGCAATAAATTATATATTTTCCTTTTTTGTATTGTTAAACCAAATAAAAATCTTTAGTATTTTATCAATTATAACACCAAAGATTTTTATTAATTTAATTTTTTATTGCCCTAACACAAAAACATCACTAGCTTGTTCTTCTTTTTTATTTCCCCTACTTAAAAATGAAACTTTATTAGCAATTATAGATAATTGATAATGATTTACTCCATTCTTATCTTTATAAACATTGTTGCTAAGGCTGCCTACTATATTCAACAAACTACCTTTATCACAATACTTAACCGTATTTTCTGCATTTTTCCCAAAGGTGGTAAATTCTAGAAATTCTGTTTCATATTCACCATCTTTGTTTTTATAATCAGACTGTACTGCTAATGTTGCTTTTAAATAATTTTTCCCGCTTTCACTTTCTCTTAATTCCGGTTTTTTCACTAATCTTCCAATCAATATTACTTGATTCAACATATTATTACTCTCCCTTTATTTATTATTAAAATTCTTATTAGATTTTTTATCACTATTTATGAATTAATGTAACAAATACTTCGCCCGCTTCTAAAAATTCTGCATTAATATAATTATCTCCATCAAAATGCAAAACTTTTCCCGGTTCTACTATGTGAATTTCAGTTTCATTAAGATGCACTTCAACTTTTCCCTTAACAACTGTAAATATTACTAATGCTTCCGGATGATTATGTTTAGGTATTTTATCACCCTTATTCCCAACTTTTTTTACTAATTTAAATCTATCATGTGTTTTTAATAATCCTGCTTCATTAAAAACTGTTCCTATTTGCATTTTAAATACTCCTTTATTTTAGTTATTTTTAGTTTTTTTATTGATAAAACAAACGTAGTTCATGTCGTTTTTTAACTTACCAAATGTCGTTTTCATTTTAATAAATTGTTCTCTGTTCTCAGGTTTTAGCCCATTTTTTACAATTCGTAATGCGTTAACTATGCCCTCATCTTTAATCATTCCTTCCGGAGTCATTAAAGTAAGTTCACCTTGAAGAGAATTTACAATTTTAAAACCGTGTTCTTCAAATAGTTCCTTCCATTCATCTTTTGGAAGTGGAAAAACATTGATATTTATTGAATCTGATAATATTTTTCTCGTTTCTTCATAATTATTTATCAATATTATATCGTGTGTTAATAATAATCCTCCCGGTTTTAATACTCTAAAATATTGTTTAAGTGCTCTTTCTTTACTTTTATTACTGCACATTGTTAGCATCGCTTCATTAATTACATAGTCAAAACTATTATCAGGAAATTCTAAATGAAAAGCATCTGCACGTAAAAATTTAATATTTTTAAACCCTTTTTTAACCGCCAGTTCTGTTGCTTCTTGTATTGATGCTTTATCAACATCTATCCCTATAAATGCAGTTGCCGGGTATTTACCGGCTAATTCCAAGAGATTTACTCCCCTATTGCAAGCTACCTCAAGAACACTATCTCCCGGTTTGAAATTAGTATGTGCTAATAAAAAATTTGTTCCTGTTACTCCTCCGGGCCTTAGTCTTCTTTTACCGAGTTTTTTTAAAAACTGATGACCTTGCTCTTTTTTCATAATACTTACCTCCTAATTAAATTATTATCATCACCCTTTATTTTATAACATATCAATTTATAAAGCCAGTTTTTTATAGCGTTTTACAAAAAATTAGATGTAATAAATAATATATATAGTAGTATCACCTATGTAAATATTGTTAAACTCCCTTTAATATTTTTATCTCGTAATAATTAACTCTAACAGCCCGTTTAAAAACATTTATAAAATATCTTAATGTTATTACTTATTTGAATTATAATTATTCCCGATTAGTAAGTTTATTACTACAAAATAAAAAAATTAATACCTAATATGTACTAATTTTTTTACTTATTATCTTTTAAAAAAGCAGTGAAATTAATGCTAAAATGGGTAATCCGCCTTGTTTTAAAATAATTTTTTTGTCACTTGTTAAACTACCGTAGATTGCCACTAAAATAATATATATTAATAGCATAGCCACAACTTCTTTAGAATTATTTGAAATAAATGCTCCATACAATAAAGCAATACCCAGCAAACCATTATAAATTCCTTGATTTTTAAATAATACATTTAAAGCTGGTTTTCTTAATTCTTCTTGACTTATATTAAATACCCTGCTTGTACTTTGAGAATCTGTCGCAAATGTTTCTAAATACATAATATAAAAAAACAATAGTGCTACCAATACCGTTAAAATCGTTGATATAATATTCATTTTTAATACCTCTTTACTTCATATTTTTTTAAATTTATTTAATAATGATACTAAATTCTTTAAATCATCATGTGTAAACTCTGAATTTAATATATTTTTTAAATCATATTCTTTCTCACAGTTATCAATTTTCACTTTAGCATACTCTGTTATCTCCACATTCATTTCTCTATTATTTTGTTCATTTCTACACCGTTTAATGTACCCTCCTTGTTCTAAAATTTTTAAATGTCTTGTTATAGCTGCACCATCTATTTGCAATACATCACATAATTTTCGTTGGATACACGCTGAATTTTTCCTTAAATACATAAGGATTTGATAACGTGTTAGGCTAACACCAATTTCATTTTCAAATAAATACGTCAGTTGTTGATCGATTATCTTTAAGTTATATAGTAAGTCACTAAATTCTTCTACTTTCATAATTACTCCTTTTGATTATTGATAAGTCAATAGTTCTTCTAATAAGTATAATCCATAATTATTGACTTGTCAATAATTTTAATGTAAGAAATTTTCTTACATTCAATGTAAGGCTTTTTCTAATTCTCAAAAACTTTGATTTATAGACTTTACAATCGTTTTCTAGTTTTCTATAATTGTAATTACAAATTAAAAATATTTTAACCAAGGAGGAAACAAAAATATGTTTTCATTTCTTAAAGCATCTGCCCCTAAACCCAGAATTGAAAATTCTAGGACGGACGCTGAATATAAAAAACTTCGATGGCAAGTATTTTCCGGTGTATTTATAGGCTATGCAGCATACTATTTAATAAGAAAGAATTTTTCTCTTGCTATTCCATATTTAATTGATCAATATGGTTATACTAAAGCTGATTTAGGTAAAGTTTCTCTTGCTTTATCTCTTGCATACGGATTTAGTAAATTTATTATGGGGAACGTATCGGATAGAAGTAATCCCAAGTATTTTATTACTATCGGATTAGTTGCTTCTGCACTTGTTAGTTTAATATTCGGGCTGGTGCCGGCTGTACTTTCATCGCTTACATTTATGATTGTTTTATCTGCACTTAACGGTTGGTTCCAAGGTATGGGGTATCCTCCGGGAGCTAAAACAATGACAAACTGGTTCTCAACTTCAGAACGTGGAGCTTGGTGGAGTTGGTGGAATATTTCTCATAATCTTGGTGGAGGACTAATCGGACCTCTTGCACTATTAGGATTATCTATATTCGGTGCTTGGCAATCATTATTTTACTTACCTGCAATAATTGCAATCATTCTGGCAATTATTATGTTCTATTTAATGAAAGATACTCCGGAATCAGAAGGTTTACCTCCTGTTGATGAATGGAAAGGTGAAAAAATTATAGAAAAAATCGAATCTGCTCACACATTATCAGCTAAAGATATTTTCTTTAAATACATTATTAATAATAAATTTTTATGGGCTATAGCTATCGCTAATGTGTTCGTATACTTTGTACGCTATGGTATCATTGACTGGGCACCTACATATTTAAAAGAAGTTAAACACTTCTCAGTTGATAAACAAAGTTGGGCTTATTTCTTATATGAATATGCCGGTATTTTCGGAATGTTAGCCAGCGGTTATTTGAGCGATAAAGTGTTTAAAGGACACCGTGCTCCACCTATGTTATTATTCTTAGTTGGTGTACTTATTGCTGTGTTTATTTACTGGAAAAATCCTCCGGGTAATCCGCTTATTGACAATGCTTGTCTTGTAGCTATTGGATTTTTAATCTACGGACCTGTTATGATGATCGGCTTACAAGCTGCCGATCTTGTCCCACGTGTCGCTACAGGAACGGCAACAGGGCTTACCGGACTATTTGGGTATCTACTGGGTTCTGCCAGTGCAGGCTATGTAATGGGTAAACTTGTTGACCTGTTCGGATGGAACGGTGGTTTTTATGCGTTAATTCTTTCTTGTATTTTGGCATTTATCTTCATCGGTTTAACACTATTCAAAAAAACTTCTAAACAGTTAGAAACTAAAACAAAATAATATTACAAAAGCTATAGGTTCGGTATTTGTCCGATTATCTATAGCTTTTGTATCTTTTTATACTGTTAAATAAACTTTGTAATTTTCTTTTTATTAGTAAAAGTAACCATTTTATCTATAAATAATTTATAATATTATATTATGTTTTAAATATTCCACTAATTCACTTCGTTTCTTTGTATTGGTTTTTTCCATAAGACGCTTTTTATAAGTATCTATCGTTTTTACACTTAAAAATAATTTCTCTCCTATTTCTGTTAAAGTATATCCCATTAAAATATATTTTGCCACTTCTTTTTCCCTTTCACTAAGTTCAGATATTGCTTTTTCTTGATATAATTCATAAAAAATACCGCCATATTTCTTATTTATATATATTTCACCATTATTCATAACCCTATCTATTGCTGTTAATATTTCCTCATGTGCATTACTTTTTGTTATATAGCCTCTAGCACCTAATCTTAAAGCTTTTTTTACATAGTTCTTATCTTCATACATACTTAAAATCAAAACTTTTGAATTAATATTCAATTCAGTTACTTTTTTTAATATGTCATATCCTGTTCCGTCCGGTAATGATATATCACAAATTATTAAGTCATAATTCATATTTTTTATCTTTTCTATTGATTCTTCTACTGTTGAACAATCTTCTACTACTTCCTTACTATAATGATCTTCCAATAACACTTTAATTCCTATTTTTATCAATTTATGATCATCTATAAGTAATATTTTCATCAGTTTTTCCCTCCACCATATTTCTTCTAAATTTACATTTTAAAATGGTTGTATATTCTAAATTATTAGCTAATTCAAATTGACCGTCAAAATCCAATACTCTTTCTCGAATTCCATAAATTCCTAATCTACCTTCTTTTCTTGCCTTTTCTACTCTATCTAAAGTTAATCCTACTCCATTATCCGAAATCGCTAGCGATATATAGTCCGAATTAATATAAAATTTTATATCAACTTTTGTAGCCTGTGAATGTTTTCTTATATTTGTTAAGGTTTCTTGAATAATTCTATAAATAGTTATATCAAAATTGCTATTTTTTAAATCAATATAATTCGTATCAAATGCAACATCTAAATTGTAGAGTTCTTTGTAATCTTCTATATATTTTAAAATTGTTTCTTTTAGACCATGTTCTTCCAAGCTTGCAGGTCTTAAATTCACCGCAATATTTCTTATATTTGTTAAACTTTGTTCTATCTCATTTTTTATCAAATTTAACCTTTCTTTCTTTGTTTCATCTTTTTCTTTTTCAATTAAATTACTCAATAGAAACAATAAACTGGCTAAAGATTGACTTACTTCATCATGAAGCTCTCGTGAAAGCATTGCTCTTTCTTTTTCTTGAACTTTAAAAACTTTATTTAATAAATGATTATTTATTTTTTTATTACTTCTATTACTCTCTACCATTTCATTTATGGAGTCTACTAACTCATAAAAGTCTTTACTATAGCTGTATTTATTAACTTTATTTTTATAATCACCTTTATTTATTATTTCATTTGTTACTTTTGTTAAATCTTCGACCGGTCTTTCTATCATTTTTGATATACGATACGCTATTATTAACAAAAATACAAAGACTATAATGTTTAATGCTATTATTTTTATAAACTCAAGATAAGTTAAATTGTATATTTCTTTTGTGTAAAACCCTATTCTTATATACCCTATATTCACTTCATCTATACCGGAAGTAAAGTCCATAATTTCTCCATTATTACTTCGATATATTTTAAATTTATCATTCTCCACTTTCACTTCTGATAGCTTCTTAGGTAGTTCTTTTAAGGTTTTTCCTAAAACATTTTTTTCATTGTCATAAATAATAATATAGGAAACCTCCTTATTAGAACTGAGATTTTGAATTTTTTGATGAATTTCATATGTATTATTCGTTCGTATATCTTCAGACAGCATACTTGATAATTGATAATATACTTGGTTTATCCTGTTTTTCATAGCGTCTTCTAAAATAATTTTATTATTTTTATATGTATAGGACAAAATTATACTGGTATATATAGTATAGATAACAATAAAAAAAATTATAATTTTATTTTTTATTTTTAATTTACCTAACATCTTTAACCTCTTCTAATAGAGTCGGATAGTCTTCTATTTTTGTATCTTCAAAATTTTTAATTTGCAATCTTTCTAATACGGCTTTTATGGTGCTATCTTTATCTATATTAAATAAAATATTCTTTAATTTTTCTTTATCCTTATAATTTTTGTGCGTTACTACCGGTCCAGTTGCAACTTCCGGAAATATTTTTATTACTTTTATATTATCTTTTATGTTAGAATCTTCATTTGCTAAATTTTGCAATGCCCAGTCATCTATACTTGCTGCGTAAACCGCTCCGCTAAGCACCTGTTTTATAGAATCTTCATGACTGTATGTAAAATAATATTTATTATTAAAAAATTTATTAATGGTTGTATTTTGTTGTTTAAAGTAATTATTCACTGCCAAATAACCTGAATAACTATAATTATCTACAAAAGCAAAATTTTTATCTTTTAATTCTTCAAAATCTTCTATTTCGGAATCTTTTCTGGTAATAATTATCGGATGATAATATGCTTTTCCTCTGTTCGGTCTGGCTATTAATTCTAAATCTTTTTTATCTTCATATAAAGAATAAGCACCCGTCGATAAAAAGGCTATATCTATTTGATTATTTTTTAATAAAGTATTTATTTCTTTATAACTTTTTTTCTGAACCAATTTAACTTTTTTGTTTAACTTTTTACCGATATAACTTACCAATTCTTTTTCAGATACGTAACCTTTATTTCCTCCGGTTACAGATATAATTCCTATTGTTACTATATCCTCAGGTATTGAATAATTTTCATTAATATTCACCGTATCTTTAAAATCTATATATTCTGTATTGGTTTTATTATTTAAAGAGGTTATTAAGAATAACAGCAGCAATGCTACAACACTATATACAAAATATAAAATCTTTTTACTCATATTGTCCCTCCTAAAATAATTTTCTTACTTATTATACAATAAAAAGTATATTTTAGAAATCTCTAATAATATACTTTTTATTTCAATCTATAAATATTTACCTGCTTCTTTTATACTAAGATTAGACATCTGTTTATAATATTTTTCTATAAAACTTTTTACCCACTTAGGATTTGTTTTTGAGTAATCCCTTAATGCCCATCCTATTGCTTTATTTACAAAAAATTCCGTATGGTTTAAATTATTAATTAGTATTTTCTCTAATAAATCTACGTTGGTGTTTTCTTTTCTTAATAATTGATGATCAATTGCGACTCGTCTAAGCCAAATATTATCATCCATACTCCACTCTAAAATTACATTTTCCAATTCTGAATACCGACTAATCAGGCTACCAATAACCCTATCAAGAATATCAACGCTATCCCACCATGATTTTGTAACAACAAGGGATTTTAATTTAGGTAAATCTTCTTTTACCAAAAACTTCTGCATTGTTTTTAAATAATATCCTGCTATATATTGGCACTCTCGTTTATCATGTTCCCAACAATATTTTATAAAATTCCAATCAATATTTTTAGTTTTTTTCGCTTCTTTAAAATACGGTGCCCATAATTCTTTTCTTTTCGGAGCCTGGATACCAAAAAACAAAAACTTATTTTTCATATACTTTTCCATAAATTTTGCTTGGGTTGGATTAGCATTTTGTTCAAATTCTTTTATCAAATTTTCTAAATTCATAATTTTATCTTCTATTGTCTAAACTAGCTTTAATAAAACCGGCAAATAATGGATGTGCTTTTTCAGGGCGTGATTTGAATTCCGGATGAAATTGCCCTGCGATAAACCATGGATGTTCCGGTAACTCAATAACCTCTACTAAACGACCGTCAGGACTTACGCCTGATAAAACTAATCCTTTTTCCATTAAACGTTCACGATAAAAGTTATTAAATTCATAACGATGACGATGACGTTCAGTAATCTCCAGAGTATTATATTCTTTATGTGCTTTAGTTCCCTCTGTTAAAATGCACGGATAACTTCCTAAACGTAAAGTCCCCCCCATTTCTACCACATTTTCTTGATCCGGTAGTAAGTTAATAATTGGATACGGAGTATTCGGATCAAGTTCTGATGAATGTGCTCCGGTAAGTCCACAAACATTACGTGCAAATTCTACCGCTGCAAGCTGCATTCCTAGACAAATACCGAAATAAGGTACTTTATTTTCACGTGCATATTTAATCGTTGTGATTTTCCCTTCAACACCTCTATCTCCAAAGCCCCCCGGTACCAAAATCCCGTCTGCATCTTTTAAATAATCATATACATTTTCTTCTGTAATATCTTCTGATTGAATCCAATCAATTTCCACTTTTGCATTATATTTATATCCTGCGTGTTTTAATGATTCTACAACTGAAATATATGCGTCATGTAACTCAACATATTTCCCGACTAAAGCAATTTTAACAGTATCTTTTAAATTATCAACACGTTTTACTAATGATAACCATTCTGTCATATCCGCTTCCGGTGCTGTCAAATTGAAATGTTTTAAAACAATATCATCAATTTTTTGATTTTTTAAATTAACCGGTAGTTCATATAAATTACTAACATCTCTACTTTCTATAACATGTTGTTTTGGAATATCACAGAATAATGAGATTTTAGCACGCAACTCATCTGTTAATGCAAGTTCATTACGAACAACAATAATGTCTGGTTGGATTCCTAACCCACGCAGTTCTTTAACTGATTGTTGAGTTGGTTTTGTTTTCATTTCTCCTGCGGCTTTAATATACGGTAACAAAGTACAATGAATATAACAAACATTTTCACGCCCTAAGTCACTTCGAATTTGACGAATAGCTTCTACAAACGGTAATGATTCTATATCCCCTGTTGTACCGCCGATTTCTGTAATAACAACATCAGCATCACTTGATTCACCTGCCAATAAAACACGTGATTTTATTTCGTTAGTTACATGAGGAATTACCTGCACTGTTCCCCCTAAATAATCTCCACGACGTTCTTTTTCAATAATTGATGAATAAACACGACCCGCAGTCACGTTTGAATATTGTCCTAAATTTACATCAATAAAACGTTCATAATGTCCTAAATCTAAATCCGTTTCCGCTCCGTCTTCCGTTACAAATACTTCTCCGTGTTGATATGGACTCATTGTTCCCGGATCAACATTTAAATATGGATCAAATTTTTGCAAAGTTACTTTTAATCCTCTATTTTTTAATACTCTACCTACTGAGGCAGCTACTATACCTTTTCCTAATGATGATACTACTCCACCTGTTACGAAAATATATTTTGTCATTGTATTCTCCTTTAAAAATAATAAAGCCCCCTACTATTTTTAAGTAGGGGGACTGTTCCTTAATTCACTCTTTCAGAGTGCCCGTCTATTATTCTAACACAATGTAGTAGTTTAAGCAATTAAAAACCTTTAATATTTTTCTAATTAAAAGAATTTAAACGACTTAAGCGGATAGTATCTTAAACTTACTTTTCCTATCATAGCTTCTTTTTTTACAAAACCAAAAACACGACTATCTGTACTATGCTGTCTATTATCTCCCATTACGAAATATGTTCCTTCCGGAACGGTTTTTGATTTTGTACTGCTTAAATATTCTATATTAAAATCCGGTGTTAATGGTGAATTGCCTTGTGTTTTCGCTTCTTTTATCTTCTGCTCAAGATATGGTTCATCCACTTTTTGACCATTTACATATAGTACATCATTTTTATATTCAATCGTATCTCCCGGAACACCAATAATACGCTTAATGTAATCGTCTGTTTCATTAGCATGGAAAACCACTTCATCTCCACGTTTGTAATTTTTACTTAATTTATTAACGAACACCTTATCATTATCTGCAAATGTATAGTCCATTGAATGACCTTTTACGGTAAACGGAGCAATTACGTACGTACTCAATACTAAATAAATAAATATAGATACGACAACGACAACTATCCATTCCAAAATTTCTCTCAAAAATCTCACTGTCACAATCCCTCTTTTTTATATTATTATGATTTCTAATTTTATCACACTTCTCGGCAAAAATCAAAAATGTCTTGTCGTACTATTATAGTTTCTAAACATTAAGTTAACTTTAAAGAAACAATATATTTTGATGATTTCTATATACTTATATCATTACATTTGAGAAATTATAAAGATATATTACAAATCATTTCTCCATTTAAGAAGTTTTTCTACATCTCCTTTTTTTATATAACCGCTATTAAGGGCTTCTTCTATTAAATAATTATAATCTGTCAGCGTGTGGTACACCACATTATCTTTAGCAAATGCTTCTTTTGCTTTTAATAAATCATAACTAAATATTGCTACAACTCCCAAAACTACTGCCCCTGCTTCTTCCAGAGCTTTTACTACCTTTAACGATGACAATCCTGTTGAAATTAAATCTTCGATAACAACAACCTTTTGTCCGGCTACTAAATGTCCTTCTATCTGATTGGTCTTACCGTGTTTTTTCTTTGAATCTCTCACATAAACCATAGGTAAATCCAGTATCTCACTCACCCATGCAGCATGTGGAATACCTGCTGTAGCTGTACCTGCTACTACTTCTACATCTGAGAAAAATTTTTCAATCAATTTTGACAATCCGTTAGCTATTTCTCTTCTTGTTGTTGGATATGACATTGTTATTCTATTATCACAATATATAGGAGATTTAATTCCTGACGTCCACGTAAAATAATCGTTGGGTCTTAATGTTACCGCTCCGATATCCAGTAAATGCTTTGCTATTTGGTTTTCTGTATTCATAGTTTACTCCTTTTTACTCATTATTATTTGCAAATTGCTCTTTAATAAATTTATATATTTTTTGGGGATTACTCACTTTAGTTATTGAACGACCGACTACAATATAGTTACTGCCTTTTTCGTTTGCTATTCGAGGTGTAGCTACACGTTTTTGATCTTCCGTTCTATCGTTTTTCAATCTTATCCCCGGAGTTATTTTTAAAAAATTTTCTCCACACTCTTCATTAATCAACCCAACTTCCCATACTGATGATACAACTCCGTCAAGCCCCGCTTTTTTTGTCAAACGTGCATAATTTCTCACATTTTCTTCTAATGACACAGACACAAGTTGCTCTTTTTTCATATTTTCTTCCGACGTTGATGTAAGTTGAGTAATAGCTATTACTTTTGTATTTTTCCCACCGCCATCTATCATACCTTGTTTAGCAGCTTTTAACATTTCAAATCCACCTGCCGCATGTACAGTCAATATATCTACATTAAATTTAGCTAACCCTTTTGTTGCACCATAGACTGTGTTGGGTATATCATGAAGTTTTAAATCTAAAAATATTTTATGCCCTAAATTTTTTATTTTTTCTATTATTATCGGTCCATTTTGTAAATATAATTCCATACCAATTTTTACGAATAGTTTTTCTTCTCCAAACTTTTCTAAAAATTCCAGTGTCTCTTCTACTGTCGGAAAATCTAAAGCTATAATAACATCTTTTTGCATTACATATTTCTCCTTTTGTTATACTTAATAATAATTTATTAACAGACAACAATCTCTAATTTTTATAAGCACGTCCTTTTAAATCCAATATATGATTTACTCCTAATTCATCTAAGACACTTTCTAGTTTATCAATGATTTTTGGGCAAACATAAGGATCTGTAAAATTTGCCGTTCCTACTGCCACGGCACTTGCTCCGGCTGAAATAAAATCAATTACATCCCATTCGTCCATAATTCCACCCATACCAATTATCGGAATATCAACAACTTGTGATGTTTGATAAATCATACGAATTGCTACCGGTTTTATTGCAGGTCCTGATAACCCTCCCGTTACATTTGCTATTATCGGTTTTCCTGTTTTTTTATCTAATCTTATTCCCACCAATGTATTAATCATTGTTATACCGTCAGCACCTCCACTTTCAACAGCTTTTGCCATTGTTACAATATCAGTTACGTTAGGTGATAATTTTACATAAACCGGTACTTTTGATACTGTTTTTACCCGTTCTGTCAAATAACGTGCCGTACTTGGATCTGTGCCGAATTGAATACCGCCGCTTTTTACATTAGGACATGATATATTTAATTCTAACGCATGTACATTGGGTGCTTTACTTATATGTTCTGCAACATAAACATAATCATCTACCGTGCTGCCGGCGATATTGGCTATAATCGGCACATCATACTGTTCAAGCTCTTTTAGCTTAGTATTAATAATAGTATGTACACCCGGATTTTGTAATCCTATTGCATTAAGCATTCCGCTAGAAGTTTCTGCTACTCTCGGTGTCGGATTCCCAAACCTTTCCTCTTTTGTTGCAGCTTTTATCATAATTGCACCAAGTTTTGATAAATCATAAAACTGAGCATATTCCAATCCGAACGCAAAACATCCTGAAGCCGGCATTATAGGATTTTTTAAATTTAAACCGGGTAGTTGTACTTTTAATCTCTCATTCATAGTTAATCACCTATACCGCTATCTCATCCGCTTTATACACTGGACCGTCATAGCATACTCGGGATACCATACCGTCTATTTTATTACAAACACAGGCGTAACACGCTCCCACACCACATGCCATTCTCTCTTCCAATGAAATATAACCTATATGCTCACTGTCCATATTTTTTAATGCCTTTAACATTGCTAAAGGACCACAGCTGTAATATTTATCATACTGAATATTGTATTTTTTTATTATATCGGTAACGAATCCTTTTTCACCATATGTTCCATCTGCCGTTGCGACGTAAGTAGTTCCTAATTTTTCAAATTTGTCTTTGTAAAAAACATCTTTTTTATTATTAAAACCTAAAACATGAATAGTGTTTACCCCTTTTTCATTGAATTTTTTTGCCAGTTCGTATAATGGTGGAACACCTATTCCACCTCCTACTAAAAGTGCTGTTTCTCCTTTAATTAAAGTAGTAATGTCATATCCCTTACCTAACGGACCTAGGACATCAACCATGTCCCCTACATTAAGTTTTGAAATACACTTTGTCCCCTCTCCATTTACCCGATATACTATAACAAAAGTTTGTTCTTCTTTATTTATTTCACAAATTGATATTGGGCGACGTAATAAAAACTCTCTTCCTTTACCAACTTTTATATTTACAAACTGCCCTGCTGTGTCCATCTCATTTACTATACTTCCTTCTAAGGTTAACTTATATATTTTATCTGCTATTTTCTTATTTTCTACTACTTTAACTAATTGTACTTGCATTAAAATCCTCCTACTTATGATGGTAATATACTAAATGAAATTGATTCAAGAACTTTTAATAAAGCATTCGCCGTATCAAGTGACGTCATACATACAATCTCTTGTTCACTCGCTACCCGACGAATTTTAAAGCCGTCTTTTGTTACATCTTTATCTTTTGATGTTGTATTAATAACTATATCAACATCTCCATTATATATTGCATCTAACACACTGTATTCACTTTGATTAATTTTTCCGACAGCTGTTACTCTCAAATCATGTTGTTGTAAAAATTTTGCCGTCCCTTCTGTTGCTAATAAGTTGTATCCTAAAGCTGAGAAACGTTTTGCAAGCATCAGTGCTTCTTCTTTATCATCATCGCTTATTGTAAATAATATATTACCTTGGTCGCTAACTCTAATTCCTGCAGCTACCAACCCTTTATATAATGATTTTTCCAAAGTTGTATCACTACCTAATACTTCACCTGTTGATTTCATCTCCGGACCAAGGGTAGTATCTACGTCTTTTAATTTTTGAAAACTAAATACCGGTACTTTTGTATAAAAATTATTGCTTTCAGGTAATAATCCTGTTTCATACCCTTGTGATTTTAATGTTTTTCCTATTATCGTACCAGCTGCAAGTTTCGCCATAGGTACGCCTGTAATTTTGCTTAAAAATGGTACTGTACGTGAACTACGAGGATTTACTTCAAGAACAAATACTTCTCCTTTGCTTATTACATATTGGATATTTAACAATCCTACTATGTTTAAACCTTTCGCTAATTTTATTGTATATTCTATCAATTTCTCTTTTTCAAAATATGACAGTGTTTGTGGTGGATATACCGAAATCGAATCACCTGAATGTACACCCGCACGTTCAATATGTTCCATTATTCCCGGTATTACAACAGTTTCCCCGTCACTAATTGCATCAACTTCTATTTCACGCCCTACTAGGTAACGATCCGTTAACACCGGATGTTCCGGCGTTAATTTAACCGCTGTTTTCATATAACGGCGTAATTCTGATTCTTCATAAACTATTTCCATAGCACGACCACCTAATACGTACGATGGTCTTACTAATACCGGATATCCTATTTCTTTTGCATTTTTAAGTGCCGTTTCAACATCAAATGCTGTTTTTCCTAACGGTTGTGGAATAGCTAACTTATGAAGTAAGGCTTCAAACTTATCTCGATCTTCCGCATTATCTATTTCCTCAAGTGCCGTACCTAAAATGTTCACCCCATGTTTTTCTAATTTATCCGCTAAATTAATTGCCGTTTGACCACCAAATTGTACTACCACTCCCAGCGGTTTCTCGTGATTAATAATTGCCATTACATCTTCTTCAGTTAGCGGTTCAAAATAAAGTTTATCTGAAATGGTAAAATCCGTTGATACGGTTTCCGGATTATTATTAATAATAATAGCTTCATATCCCGCTTCTTTTATCGCCATTACAGCATGCACCGTCGCATAGTCAAACTCAACACCTTGTCCTATTCTTATTGGACCGGAACCGAGAACTATAATTTTTTCTTTATCACTGACGATTGACTCCTGTTCCTGCTCATAACTTGAATAAAAATACGGTGTTTCTGATACAAATTCCGCTGCACATGTATCAACCATTTTAAACACCGGAATAATATTATTTTTTTGACGTAATTTATATATATCACTTTCTGTCATATTCCAACGATGTGCAATTACTCTATCGGAAAATCCATATTTTTTAGCATATTCTAATAACGCTAAGTTACCGATATTTTCTTTTAATTCATGCTCAATATCAATTATATTTTTCATTTTTTCCAAGAAAAATATATCAATTTTGGTAATTTCATGTATATCTTGGGTACTTTGCCCACGACGTAATGCCTCACCAATAAAAAATAATCGCTCATCACCTGCTTGTCTTACTTTTTCTAATATTTCTTCTAATGTAAAATCTCCACCATTCGGTAACCCTAAGTGGTGAACTCCATATTCTAATGAGCGTATTGCTTTTAATAAACTTTCTTCATACGTTCTTCCTATTGCCATAACCTCACCGGTTGCTTTCATCTGTGTTCCAAGTTTTCTATCAGCATTTTCGAATTTATCAAACGGAAAACGTGGTATTTTACTTACAACATAATCAAGCGTTGGCTCAAAGCAAGCATACGAATTTTTAGTTACAGGGTTAATAATTTCATCTAATGTTAATCCAACGGCTATTTTTGCGGCTATTTTTGCTATCGGATAACCGGTCGCCTTTGAGGCAAGTGCTGATGAACGCGATACCCGAGGATTTACCTCTATAATATAGTATTCAAATGATTTTGGATCTAATGCCAGTTGCACATTACACCCACCCTCAATTTTTAAAGCTCTAATAATTTTCAATGATACATCACGTAACATATGATATTCTCTATCTGTTAATGTTTGTGACGGTGCTACCACTACAGAATCTCCGGTATGAATACCAACCGGATCTATATTTTCCATATTACAAACTACAATTGCCGTATCATTACTATCACGCATCACTTCATATTCTATTTCTTTAAATCCTGCAATTGATTTTTCCAACAAACACTGTGTAACCGGTGAATAATGTAATCCGCTACTTACAATTTCATTTAAATCATTTTCATTATAACAAATTCCACCTCCGGTACCACCCATGGTAAATGCCGGACGAACAATAACAGGAAACCCTATTTTCTCAACAAAAATATATGCCTCATCTAACGTTGTGACAATTTCCGACTCCGGTACGGGCTCGTCTAATTTATTCATTAAATCTCTAAATAACTCCCTATCTTCCGCTCGTTCTATTGAACTTAATTTCGTACCTAATAACTCTACTCCATAGCGTTCTAATATGCCGCTCTTATGTAATTCAACAGCAAGATTTAACCCCACTTGTCCTCCTAATGTCGGTAGTAGAGCATCAGGACGCTCTTTACGAATTATTTTACTGACAAACTCTAACGTTAATGGTTCCATATACACTTTATCTGCAATTTCTTTATCTGTCATAATCGTTGCAGGATTCGAGTTTACTAAAATAACTTCATATCCTTCTTCTTTTAGTGAAAGGCAAGCTTGAGTCCCCGCATAATCAAATTCTGCTGCTTGTCCAATAATAATTGGTCCTGACCCGATTACTAATATTGTTTTAATATCTTTACGTTTTGGCATTATTGTCGTTCTCCTTGTATCATCTTTTCTCTTGCTATTTCTTTTTAATCGCTTTATATTCACTCATATTTTCTATAAATTGATCAAATAGATAGTTTGGATCATGTGGCCCCGGTGATGCCTCCGGGTGATATTGTACCGAGAATACCGGATAATATCTATGTCTTACACCTTCACAAGTTTTATCATTAACTGACAGATGCGTTAATTCCAAGTCGGTATTCTCCAAAGATTTTATATCAACACTATATCCATGATTTTGCGATGTTATATCAACTTTTCCGGTTAGTAAATTTTTTACTGGGTGATTAGCTCCACGATGACCAAATTTTAATTTATAAGTTTTTGCACCGCCCGCAAGAGAGATTAACTGATGTCCCATACATATTCCAAATATCGGTAATTTATCCATTATCTCGTTTATCATTGCGATTGTTTCCGGTACGTCTTCAGGATCTCCCGGTCCATTACTCAACATAACTCCATCCGGATTTAAGTGTAGCAGTTCTTTAGCTGTGATATTATACGGTACAACTACAATATCACACCCACGTGCATTTAATTCGCGTAAAATCCCTGATTTCATACCTAAATCAACTAAGACTACTCTATATCCTTTCCCAGACGATTGATAAGCACGTTGGATTGATACTTGAGAAATTTGATCCGTTGGAAGATTTGAAATTTGTAATTTTTTAAGCACTTTATCACTATCTGCACGAAGATCGGTAATTACACCCTTTATTGTTCCATGTTCCCTTATTTTTCTCGTTAAACTACGAGTATCAATCCCTGAAATTCCCGGAATTTTCAAATCTTTTAATACATCATGAAGAGTATACTCTGTTCTAAAATTTGATGGTTTTTTACAAACTTCTCTTACTATTAACCCTTTAATACTTGGTGTTATTGTTTCAAAATCATCTCTGTTAATTCCGTAATTTCCTATTAAAGGGTAGGTAAATGTTACTATTTGTCCATTATATGAGGGATCTGACAATGTTTCTTGGTATCCTGTCATTCCGGTGTTAAAGACGACTTCTCCTATTGTTTCTACATCGGCACCAAAGCCGTAACCTTTATATACCGTACCGTCTTCCAAAATTAACTGCTTATTATAACTATACATAACTTTTCTCTCTTTCATTAATTTTTTTGCAAAATTTATTTCAACATTTAATAATGATAAAGTATCTTACCTAACTCATATATGGCGTACAAATACCATATCTTAATTTAAAAATTTCCCTGTATATTGTCATTTCTATTATATTTTCACCATTATAAATATTTTATATCAAACACTTCTTCATCTTTATATGCTATTTTGCCTTCACTTAATGTTAATACAGGTATCCCATAAATCTCTTCATCTACATAAGGGGTATTGCGTCCTTTTGATAAAAAATTATCCGGATTAATTGTTAAACTTTTTTCTAAATCAATTACTACCAAATCAGCATACCCATTTTCTTCCAATGTACCGAAAGGTAAGTCGAAAATATCTGCAACACGCTTTGTCATAACTTCTACTAAAAAATCCAATGAGAAAATTCCTGTTTTTACAAATTTTGTATATAGCTGACTAAATGCTGTTTCACTGCCGACAATACCAAATGCTGCTTTTTGCATTGGTAACTCTTTTTCATAAGTTGCATGTGGTGCATGATCTGTTGCTATTATATCAATAGTACCATCTAACAGCCCGGCTATTAACGCTTTTCTGTCCTCACGTGAACGTAATGGTGGATTCATCTTCCACATACCGTTATTATCCGGAATATCCATTTCATCACTAATCAAATGATGCGGGCATACTTCGCACGTTACTTTTATACCGTCTTTTTTCGCCTCTTTTACTATTCTCACAGATTCTTTTGTTGATACGTGACACACGTGATAGTGACAACCGCTCGCTTCTGCCAACAATACATCACGAGCTATTTGAACTGATTCACATATTGACGGTATCCCCGGCAAACCAAGTTCACGACTACGACGACCACAGTGCATACAACCTCCTCGTATTAACGAATTATCTTCGCAATGTGCTACGATTGCCTTCCCTAATTTAGCTGCTACTTTCATCGATTCATACATCATATTTGCATTCTGTACCCCACGACCATCATCACTGAATGCAAAAACATATTTTGCCAACTCTTTAAATTCTGCATATTCCCTACCTTGCTCTCCCTTAGTTATTGCACCGTAAGGAATAGCACGAATAACTGAATCTCTTTCAATAATATCTAATTGCAATTTTAAATTTTCGTAATTATCCGGCACAGGATTCAAATTAGGCATTGGCATAACCGTTGTAAAACCACCACGAGCCGCTGCACGAGAAGCATGATAAATATTTTCTTTATATTCAAAGCCCGGTTCTCTCCAATGTACATGAACATCTATAAATCCGGGGGAAACAAATTTTCCTGCTAAATCAAGCACCCTGTCCACCTTTTCCTCAATGTTTTCAGCTATCTTTAAGATTTTCTTACCGTCAACTAAAATATCTTTTTTCACCAATATTCCATTTTCTAATATTTGACCATTTTTTAGTAGTAACATACTGTACTCCTTTTTATTATAAATTATTATCTTTAATTATTTTTTCTATCATTGCCTGACGCATAAACATACCATTTTTCATCTGTTCAAAAATAACTGATTTTGAGGATTCAACTAACTCATCAGCAATCTCCATACCACGGTTCACCGGTGCCGGATGCATAACAATTGCCGTATCTTTCAGGTATTTATACCGCTCAAGAGTTAGACCGTAATTTTTGTGATATTCCTCTTTTGTTAAACTCATATGTTCACTATGTCTTTCGTGCTGTACACGTAATAGCATACAAATATCCACTTTTTCAATTATTTCATCAAAATCTACGACTTTCCCAAGTGATTCATCTTTAAAACACTCCGGACAAACAAAACTAACCTTTGCACCAAGGCGTGTCAACATATTATAATTACTACGTGCAACACGAGAATTTTTAATATCTCCGACAATAACAATATTTAAATCATTAAATTTACCAAATCTTTCGTATATAGTCATTAAATCGAGTAAACACTGACTTGGATGTTCACCACTCCCATCTCCTGCATTAAGTATCGGTATATTTAAACTTCTTAGTTCTTTATAATATTTCTCTTGGTTATGTCTTATCACCAACATATTACAACCTATCATCTCAAGAGTTTTACATGTATCATAGAAAGTTTCGCCTTTATTAACTGATGATGTCGCTATATCAAAATTAATAACATTAAGTCTATGTTTATGCTCAGCTACTTCAAAACTATGTTTTGTTCTTGTTGAATTTTCAAAAAATAAATTTGCAACATATAAATCTTCACGCGGTGTTACTTTTTTACCTCTTTTCAATTCTAATGCACGTTTAACAAGAGAATATACCTCCTCATTTGTTAAATCTAACATTGATACTATATTTTTCATTACTACCTCCAGTTTAATGTTTATGAATAAAATACCTTGAAGTACAGGCTTCAAGGTATTTTGGTTATAATATTTCTTAATTTTATAAATATATATTTCTATCAATAAAAAATATATATTCTTACCAATCCCTTGCTAGCCTCTCCGGACTATCTTAAAAAGATTTTTTATCTATATTAGTAATATTTCTTCACTGTTGTCCACTTCATTTAAAAGCACTTTAACATTTTCTTTTTTTGAAGTTGGAATATTTTTTCCGATATAATCTGCACGTATCGGTAATTCTCTATGCCCACGATCTACTAATATCGCAAGTCTTATCGCTTGCGGTCGACTAACGTCCATAATTGCATCAATCGCTGCACGAACTGTTCGTCCGGTATACAATACATCATCAACTATAATTACAGTTTTTTTATTCAAATTCATTTTAAACTTAGGCGTCTTTATTTCCGGATCTTGTGATTGTTTTTCCAAATCGTCACGATAAAATTTAATGTCCAATACCTCTACCGGAACATTGAAGTTTTCTATTATCTTAATTTTTTCTTTTAAACGTTTAGCCAAATAGACACCACGTGTTTTTATGCCGACAAGAACAACATCATTGATATCGTTACGCTCTAAAATTTCGTTTGCTATACGCGTTATCATCCGTGCTATCATCGTTTCGTCAAATAGTACCCTCTTTTTCATCTCTCACCTCATAAAAAATATCCTACTCGTATGAGCAGGACAACAATATACTATACACCTAGATTAATTAAATGTGGTTATTTTAATCACGTATCTTTGCTGACCTCTCCGGATCACATTAAAGATTGTTATTCAAATTATCGTTAGTATATACCATAATATTCTTATTGTCAAATAATATGGTGAGCAAAAATAATCTTCCTATTCATCTATAATAATAATTTAAAATTTATACTTTAATTATTTTTACTATATCTTCACAGATTTTTTCCGTTGCATTTGTCAGATAATTTTGCGCCATATTATTTTTTATTTCGATTAACTGTTGTTTATTTTCCAATAATTCACTTATTATATCGACTAGTTTTCTATTTTTATCTGCTATTTTTGCCATATTATTTTTTTCAAAATATAAGGCATTCTCTTTTTCTTGTCCCGGAACAGGTTTTAATAAAACTAGTGGAATATTACTGGCTAAACTTTCTGTAATAGTTACGCCTCCAGCTTTCGTCACAATTATTGTTGATACTTGCATCCACTCTCTCATATTAGTAGTGTATCCTAAAACTTTAACATGAGAGTTTTCTTTATATAATCTTTGCAATAAATTTTTCAATTTTATATTTTTTCCGCAGATTATCACCAACTGTACATTTTTATTTCTCATCAGTATAGCATTTACTATTTTATTAAAATTTTTTAATACTCCAAATGCTCCTGCCACCAAAAGTAAGGTTTCTTTCTTAATATCTAAATTGTTTTTAGCTAACCATTGTTTTTGGGATATTTGTATATCAAATTTTTCTGAAATCGGTAACCCCAAAACCTTTATATTTTTTCCCTCTACACCTGCTTCTGTAAACTGTATTTTTGTATTTTCGCATGGAACAAAATATTTTAAGGCATCTTCAGTCAACCAACTTTTGTGAAAATGATAATCTGTCACTACATTAACTACAGGTATTTTTCTATTTTTTAAAAGTGTTAATGCCGGCGTTGGAAATGTTGATACTATTATATCAGGTTTGAATTTCTCTATTTTACTGTATAAATAATGGTAACTGAAATATCTATAGACAGATGTTTGTTTATTATTTTTACCCATGTAGTACAAGTAGCCATAAACATCTTTAAAATATGAAAAACTATATAAATATAATTTTCTCAATACTGAAGTTAAGCATGGATGAGCTTGTAAAAACAGATCACATTCATCTACTATAACCCTATCTTTATATTTTTTTTCAAACATTTCTTTTAAATTGCCTGAGACTTGTAAATGACCATTACCGAAAGAACCCGTAATTAATAATATTCTTTTTTTCATTATTTTTTACCGTACTTGTATAATGGACTTTTATAAAATACCCAATAATAAAACACCACTACCGTTATCCCAAGTGCTGCTCCAGCTATCGTATCAGTAGGATAATGTACACCTAAGTATATTCTTGTAAATATTATAAACACTATTCCAACTGTTGCTATAGTTAATGTAACTTGTTTCGTTAATTGTTGATATATTTTTACAATAATTAATGCCATTGAAAAATATAGTATTGTCGCCGACACTGTATGACCGCTTGGAAAACTATATCCCGAAATCTCCGCCAATCTATGAATTTGTGGTCTGGGACGCTGGATAAAATTTTTAATACCCGTTACCAACAAACTACATGTCAACATACTCATTGTTAAATACAACGCTTCTTGTTTATATTTTTTCAAATATAATACGATAACTATTATTATCGTAATTATAATATTTTGAATTGTATCTGATACATTCGTTAATAATGCCAATATTTTTGTGAGAATTGGTGTTTCTAAACTTTGCACTATTTTTATAATTGTCATATCTAATGGAATTAACATATTATTAAAACCCAACACTACTATAATAAAAACTGTTAAACTGCATACCGGTAGCAATATATATATCTTTCCTGTCATCTATTACCTCTTTAATATAAATTTTAAGTTATATCTAATCATTTTATTATTAAAATATTTATTTAATTTTCTAACAACATTATTCTATTATTTTTAACCTACCTCTGAATTGTTCTAAACTTGTATATCCTTTTTCTTTCATTATAACTTTAAGTTCTTCATTTAATCTGGTAAAGACATCTACACCTTCTTTATGCAAAGTTGTTCCGACCTGAACTAAGTCCGCTCCGCACAATATATGTTCAAAGACATCTTTACCGTTAATTACTCCACCGGTCCCAATAATTTTAATATTAGGGTTTAATCTTTCTCTAAATGCTCTCACATTAGCCAATGCTGTCGGTTTAATATACTCACCGCCAAGTCCGCCAAAACCACCTTTTGGCTTAATTACAACTTGTTCTTTATCAATATTAATACATAATCCATTTCCGATGCTATTGACACTATTTACATAAGTTAAAGGAAATTTATTTAAAATAGTTGCCATTTCATCAAAATGTGCTATATCAAAATACGGTGGCAGTTTCACACCAAGCGGCTTTGTAAAGAATGTGAAAACTTCACTGAGAAGTTTTTTTGTTAGCTCAAAATCATACGCAATTTGAGGTTTACCGGGTACATTCGGACATGATAAATTAAATTCTGTAACTCCTTGATAACCGCTTCTTTGAATTTTACTAAGCAAATTTATATTCTCTTCATAACTCATTTCTGTTACTGATAAAAATTGCAACTGAGTACCTTGTTGTTGGCGTTCAATCACATAATTCAAATAATAATCAAGTCCCTTATTTGGTAATCCCATCGAATTAATACTACCTAATTTTGTATCATAATAGCGAGGTTTTGAATTACCTTCTCGCTCAAGTTGTGTCGCCGTTTTTGTAATAAAAGCTCCCGCTTGACTATTTGCAAGTTCTTCTAATTCTTCAATAGACATACAATGAACACCGGAAGCATTCATCAACGGGCTGGCTAATTCTACTCCTAAAAAATTAGTTTTTAACATTCTCTAAACCTCCTGTATATATTAAAAACAGTTTAACATAAAAATCGAATAATAACCATTACTAATTTTTATTTATCTAAAAATATATTTTAAAAACTCTGCGTCCAACTGATTTATAAATTTTATAACCCTCAAATATTATAAAAATGAAGCCTAATATTATTTTTAGACTTCATTTTTATTTAATCTTTTAATAAGTAAATTTTTCTACTGCATGTGCTTTATCAACTAATTTTTTATAAATAGTTGAGTTGTCCAATAAATATTTATGTGTTCCTTGACATTCTACAACACCATCATTAAGAACAACTATTTTATCAGCATTTTCTATTGATTTTAATCTATGAGAAATAACCAACACTGTTTTATTAACAGTTAGTTTATTTAAACTTTCTTGAATTTTTTTCTCAGTTTCTACATCAAGAGCCGCTGTAATTTCATCTAAAATAATTATTGGAGCATTTTTCAAAAATGCACGTGCTATTGATAAACGTTGACGTTCCCCACCTGATAGGGTAGCGCCGTTTTCTCCGATAATGGTATCGTAACCGTCCGGCAATTTATCTATAAAATCACAATATGCCAATTTGGCAGCCTCTTTTACTTCTTCATCCGTTGCATCCTTACGTCCAATACGAATATTTTCTAATATTGAAGTGTTAAATAATACAACATCTTGAAAGACTATTGAAATATATTTGAATAGTGAATCTGTCGCTATACCTTTAATATCATGGTTATCTATTGTTATGCTCCCCTTATCGTAATCATATAATCGTGATACTAATTTTAAAACACTGGTTTTTCCACAGCCGGATACACCCACTAAAGCTGTAACTTCGTTTTGTTTAGCTACAAAACTTACATCTTTTAGAACCTTACTATTTTTATCATATGCAAACTCTACATTTTTTAATTCTATATCAAAATTATTAAATTCTACATTTTTCCCTTCTTGTAAAGGAAATTCTTTTATTTCTTTTATTCTTTTTATTCTTGAGTCAAGATAAAATATTTCTGTAGTATTAGCACTTAAACCATCTACTGCTTCTTTTATTTTTGTAGCAGCAAAAATATAACCTAGTAGGTATAAAAGATTTATACTTCCATTTGCGTATAATATAGTTCCTACAACTATTACCCCCGCTAAAGATAATTGAGATACTATCCACGAGAAAAGCATAGGTACAAATAAAACTACTTCTGCTTTTAAATGTATTTTCTCACTTTCTTCCATTTTTTTATCTAAACTTTTTCTAATTTTCTCAGATAATCCAAAACTTTTTATATCTTGTTGTAACTCAATTGCTTCTTGAAAACTTTCTGAGTTTGCTCTTAATTTTTCATAATGCTTCTTATTGGCAGAAAGTTGTAGTTTTTTTGAGATTACTATAAACATATAACTTACAGCAACCGATACAATAACGGTAAGCCCAAGCCAAACATTTCCGAGTAATAACAATATAGATATAATAGGGAAAAATATGAAAAATCCTATCACTTTAGCCATAGCGTGACTCATAGCATGCTCTATTGCTTCGACGTCTTTCATTACAGTTTGACTTATATCAGATAAATCGTGTTTTGAAAAATATGACAGAGGTAACTTACTAATTGTTGTTGCTATATCTATTCGTAAATTTGCACTTTCTCTATACGTAGAATTAAACAGAGAATCATACTCTTTGTCTAATAATATATACATAACTATTAAAACTACTATAGATATACCTAAATATTCATATTTATTTTTTATATGGTCTAACAACAATCCATCTATAAAATACATTAATAATATTGCCGGGAACATATTTATAAAATACACTAAAAATGAGTATGTACTGGCTCTCATTAAATCCTCGGCTCCTTGATCGGTTAATGCAAATAAATTTTTAATCTTATTTTTCATGACTAACCCTCCATTCATTTGCCTGTCCATAAACCCTTTGAAACTCTTTATATGAACTATCTATAGACATTAATTCTTCATCAGAACCTCGTTCGATAATTTTTCCATTATCAACTACAAGTATCTCATCTACATTTCTTATACTTGATAAACGATGGGCGATCATTATCACCGTTTTATCTTTAATAAGATTTGCAAAAGCTCTTTGTAGTTCATACTCATTATCAGGATCCACCGCTGCACTTGCCTCGTCCATAATTATTATTTTTGCATCTTTTAAAATAGCTCTGGCAATTGCTATTCTTTGTTTTTCTCCGCCTGATAGATATACTCCTTTAGTTCCGATTACGGTATTTTCTCTATCTTTAAATTTATCTAAAATACTATCACACCCTGCAAGATGAAGAGCCTCCATAACTTCTTCATATGTTGCATCATCTCTTCCTAATTTTACATTTTCATAAATACTATTTTTAAATAATTTTACACTTTGAAATACAAAAGAAATATTTTTAATAAGTGCTTCTTCTTTATATGATTCTATATTTTCACCACCAATTTTTACAGCTCCTGAACTGATTTTGTAAAAACCGGAAATAAGTTTAGCTATAGTTGATTTACCACTTCCTGAAGAACCTACAAAAGCATAACTTTTATTTTCTTCAAGTTTAAAACTTAAATTGTTTAAAATAAGTTTTTCATTATAACCAAAATTAACATTTTCAAATTCTATATCAAAGTTTTTAAATTCTTCTTTATCTCCAAAACTTAATTTATTGCTCTGCATTTCACCAAAAATATTTTCTAATTTTTCTACCACAGAAGTTCCTAAGTATGCGTACATCGAAACATACATTATTCCCATAATAGATACAAATAAAACTCCACTTAAAAACAGTATCATTATTAATTCAACGGTTAATTGTCGTGGATTACTCATATCAATAAAAAATACAACAATTGGTATTATTATAGCTATAAAACCGTAAAAGAACAGTTGAAAACCGACATATCCTCTCTTACAACTCATAGAATAATCAAGAGCATATTTTGAATAATCTTTTATGGCATTGTGTAAGGCTTTAAATGATAAAACGTTAATACCGAAAATTTTTATTACCTGTATACCTCTTACGTACTCAACAGTTTCACTACTAAGTCTTTCTAAAGATTTTTGGTAAATATCCATAAAGTTCTTTTTACCCATCATAAGTGATAATGCCAAACCGCTAACTAAGCATAAAACCACCAGTGATACTCCTACTTTCCAGTTCACTACAAACCCTAATATTAAAATTAAAATCGGCGTTAATATCGCACGTGCATTATCCGGAATTAAATGTGCCACTATCATGTGAGTTTGTTCTGCATTATCATCAATAATTTTTCTTGTTTTCCCTGAAGTATGGGTATCAAAAAAACTGAAACTTGCATTTGATAATCCATTTATTCCATATTTTCTAAGATTTGTTTCTAATCTAAATCCTAAAACATGAGTTATTATACCTGAAATTCCATATAATATAGAACTACCAACCAAGAAACCTACTATTACAAACGCATAGTATTTAGAATCGGATATATTATTATCAATGACCAATTTATTTAGAAATTCATTAAAATAATAATATGCACTTATAGTTGAAATAACAGAAAATATAGAAAACAATATCCCTAGATAAACTAAATAACGTTCTTTTGGTACATAATATAATATTTTTTTATAAACGTTTAGCATAAATTTCCTCCTTATTTTTTTATGGTAAAACTACCACTATTTTATTTTTTTATATATTAACCAATTTTATAAAAAATTTATATTACTATTGTATCACTACAGCTATTAATTGGCAATAATAATTACTATCAATTAAGAAAAAAGGGGCTGTATTTAAAATAAATTGTATAGGAGCGACTTAATAAAATCAATTTCCAATAAAATCATGATTTTTTCAGTCACTCCTTTTTAAATATTATATTATTTTTTAGTTACAATATTTTCACCATAACTCAATTTAACAACTGCCGACATAATAATTGGCAACACAACTGCAAGTATAGCTAGACCCACTATTACACCAAGTGCCACGTGAATAAGTGTAGTAATGCCTGATGGATAAAGTGCTGCGAATGTTCCGCCAAGAATAATAGCAGCCGAAATAACAACACCTCCGATTGTTCCTGAAGCGTGGTAAATAGCGTCCTTAGGTGTTAGATGAGCTAAATTTATATTTTCTTTATAACGCATTGCTAAAAATATACTATAGTCCACTCCTAGTGCTATTAGCATAATAAAGATAAAGAATGGTGCATTCCATGCTAAATGTTCTTTGCCTAATATTAATTTAGATAACCACTCCGCTACACTTAATGAAGCAAAATAAGTTCCGATTAATGTTCCTACTATGGCAATAGGTTGAACGATTGAACGAGTAATAGCTATAAGCATAACGGCAATACCAATTAACATAATTGTTGCCGAACGGGTAAAATCTTTATTGGTTAAATTTTCCAAATCATTTATTTGTGATGTTTGCCCTCCAATAGCTATTTTAGCATCTTTCAATGATGTTCCTGCCGTAATAGTTTTTAACTCATCATCTAAACTGTTAATTACCTTAGCTGAATCCAAGGTACTTGGCTTATCTTTCAACACTACGGTTAATTTTGTTACTTTTTTATCTTTTGATAAATATTGATCAAAACTACGATTAAGTTGTCCTGAATTTAATACTGAATTAGGAACATAGAATGTATTTCCGACAAATGATTCTCCTAATTCTTTTAAATAACTGTTAGCATCTGTTATACCTGTGTCAATTGTTGATAATCCTGTATTAGCTTTAGATAATCCGTTTGTCAGTTGGTCCACACTACCACCCATTTGTTGCAATGCGTTATTTAATTGGTTTGTTCCGTCACTTAGTTGCTTACTTCCTGTTTGAATTTTATTCATTTCACTAAGAAGGGTATCCCCTCCCACTCTTATTTTAGTTATCGGTTCATTTAAAGTTTTTGTTTGTTGAACAAGTGCTGTTACTTCACCGGTTAATTCCCGACTCTGAGCTTTCAATGTGGTCAACTGCTCTGTTATTTGTGATAAAGTTGTTACTTTTTCCTCTAATTTTGTTAATCTCGGATCATTTATATTAGCATTGATTTTATCAATCAATAATGACAATTTAGCTAATTTATTGCTAATTACCTCACCTTTAATTCCCAAACTGTCTATTTTTTTTGATAAATCTGATAAATGCTGCATTTGTTCCCCCAGCATTGCTATTTTTGGATTGGTCATTATACTTTCTATATTACTATTAAATGTATCAACCCCATTAACATATGTACCTAATCCTGAATTAAACTTGTCTGTTCCGTCTGCCAATGTATTAGCTCCATCTGCTAATTTATTTACCTGTCCTAATTTACCAGCAACATCTTGATCTTCTATTTTAGTTTTAGCTGTGCTCAACCCACTATTAATTTTTTTAATACCATTTTGAGCCTCACCAACCCTTTGCACCAATGTATTAAATTGATTTTTTAAATATAAAGCGTCAATTTTTTCACCTGTAGGCTCCGTTACAGAACGCACTTTATCTACTTCATTTTTATTTTTTAAATATGTCGTAATTTTATTTATTTCACTTAAATCTTCTTTATTAGTAAGTTCTCTATCTGTTCCTATATATATTGATACCGGAGCAATCATTCCTTTGGAAAAATGTTTTTCTACAACTGTATATCCTTGTTTGGCAAAGTTAGTTTCCGGTAATTCGTCCGCATCATTATAATTTAATGTACGACTTGATAACTGCATTAAAAACGGTATTATTAACACTAGCATTAGCCCTAACATTACTACGGGTTTTTTTAATGTTATACCCGATAATAATGACCACAATTTACTCTCCTTATGACCGGCGGCTTTTCGATTTGGAAGAAACATTTTTTCACCAAGTACGGTCATAAAAAACATATTAAGTGTTAATAAATTAAGCAATAACACCGCTATCCCAATCGCTACACTAACCGCAGATTGATAAATAATAAAATCTGCTAATCCCAATACGGCAAAACCTATGAATACGGATGAACCACTGTATATAATTGTTTTCCCTGCTGTTCTTAGTGCTATCTTAGCCGCTTGTATTTTTCCTATACCGCTTGTTAACTCTTCTTTAAATTTTGTATATAATAAGATGTTATAATCCGTTCCAATACCGAGTAATACAACAACTAAAAATACTTGTGTAAAATTAGACAACGGCAACTCATAATGCCATGCTAAATTCATAGTAATATTTAGCGATACAATCAACGAAATTCCAACTGTAATCAATGATAGAAGCGGTGCAACCCATGAACGAAAAACAATAATTAACACTGCTAAAATAAACACGATTGAAATAATTTCTGTTTTTTTTATACCTTTTTGCGTTTCATTAGCAAATTCATGCGTTAAAACATCACTACCTGTTACATAGGTATTTAACCCTTCTGTTTTTAATTCCGTATTAATATTTTCACTCATTTCTCTTACTTTATCTTTATCAACCGAAATAAGTGCTAATTCTGTCGTTTTATCTTCACTTAAAAGTTGTTTTTCGGCTTCTTTACTATCTGAGGCACTTGTTATACCTTTAATAGAATAATAATCCTTTTTATCTTTTAAACGATTTAAAATTTCAACAATATTTTTACGATTATCATCCGTTAATCCGTCGTTACGATTAAAGACGGCAATTACTTGACTGGTATTTTCATTGTTATTATATTCAATTGACAATTTATTAGCTATCTGACTTTGTAAGTTTTCAGGTAATTTAATCTGTCCTTTTTCTCCGACAACTTTTGAAATACTTGGCATTGTCAGTAAAGAAATAATCAGTATACCTAACCACACTATTAATATTGATGTATATTTATTTTTTAATATTTTTCTCATTACTATTTATCTTTATTATCCTTTCAAAATAATTTCTACATTTTTTTTATTAATAAATAATTTATTTTTGTTAGAAATTAAAAATTTTCGCCTACAATGAACAATCGTTCATTTTGTTGGAAAATTTTTTGCGGTTATTTAATTTCTAACCGCATGCCAACAACTTTCCCTTAATTCCAACAATATATCTTCCGATAAATCAAGCATATTATTATGTTGCAAACAAATTGCCATCTCTATCGGCGCATAAACAAGTGCAATATATGCATTGTTAGGTAAATTTTTAACAATTCCTTGCTGTTTAAAATTTTCCAAATCTTTAAAAATAAACTCAAAAAAATTTGTCAAACAATTATTACTTTCTTTCGTTAAATAATATGAATACGAGTTATCATTAATAAACAAAAATGCTCTGTTGTTCTCTTTACAAAATTCGTATAATTTATCAAAAATATAATAAAATTTTTCTTTTGCTGTATATCCCGCAGGATAGTCTTTCATTATAAAACGACTTAATTTATTTACCGTTTCCTGAAAGAGTTCATTTACCAAACTCTCCTTACTTTCAAAATAACGATAAATTGTCCCAACGCTAACTCCTGCCGCTTTTGCTATCGGTGGAATAGCTGTCCCGTCGTAACCTCTATGTAAAAACATTTCCAATGCAGCTCGAAGTATTCGCTCACGCTTATCATTTTTCTCCATTAAATTCACCTACCATTTTAACTAATTCAAAAAAATTTAGTTCTAAAATGAATAATCATTCATTTTTTTACTAGTATAACATGTGTTACATATATTGTAAAGAGAAAATCGTAGAAATTCTTTCTTAATCAATTTTATTAAATTATAAAATAATATATATTTCTTATTTAATATTTCGTAATTAATCAATATCTCCTTGTTTAATTGTACCAGTCTATTTTTCACTAAGTTATACTATTAAATACATTATAAACTTATCATATCTATCAAACAACATCATTTTTTATAAGTATACTTTTGTTTTAACATACCCGAACTTTACTAATCTCTCCAAATTAGAATTATACTAACCAAGCTGTATTACATCTCTTTTACAACTTCTGCCAACAGTTGATATGAATAATGTTGAGCCTGTTCATCGTAAATATATGAGTTAATCAACAATTCATCAAAGTTCACTCTACGTTTCAAATTTTCTATTTGTTTTCTTACAGTATCTTTACTGCCGATAAAAGAAATTTTTGTCATGTGTTCAACAATACTCTTTTCGTGATCTACAATCTCATTGTAATCAAATTCTATCGGACCGAAATGCGGTACCTTTGTTGCAATTGCATAATTTTTCCATACAGATTCTTCTGAATTTAAAGGTGGCTGTAACCCTTGGGGATTATTAGTTACTATGTTAACAAACGCTTGTAATTGAGTTGTTGATAATTTCTTGGCTTCTTCATCAGTATCAGCTACAACCGCATTAGCGCCGAGAATTACATATGGTTGTTTCAAATTACTTGACGGCTTAAAATAATGACGATATATAGCTATCGCATTTTCCATCATACTAGGTGCAAAATGTGCTGCAAATGAATATGGTAAACCTAACTCTGCTGCTAAATAAGCACTATCTGTACTTGAGCCTAATATATATAGTGGTACATTACGTCCAGCCGCCGGATAAGCATGAACAGGTCGTTCATCTTTAAAATATTCCGCCAACTCATTTACTTCCTTTTTGAAATCCAATTCTTCACTTTTTACCCTTCGGATAGCACGTGACGTATTATAATCCGTTCCCGGAGCTCTACCTAGCCCTAAATCTACCCGTTTAGGATATAGTGTATCAATAGTTCCATATTGTTCAGCAACAATGTACGGGCTATGGTTCGGTAACATAACACCACCGGATCCAACACGAATTTTATCAGTATTAGCTAATGTATGTTGAATTAAAAGTTGTGTTGCACTGCTTGCAACATTTTTCATATTATGATGTTCGGCTATCCAATAACGTGTATATCCTAATTTTTCTACTTTTTTTGCCAATCTGACCATTGCATCCATAGCATCTTTAAAACTTTCATCTTGACGTAATGGTACTAAATTTAATACTGATAATCTCATATACAACCTCCTTTTATACTTAAAAATTATGTTAAAATAATAAAACTACTATTACTAATTTTATACAGATAATGCTTTACATATTATTTTAAATAGCTCTATAAAAATACCTATATTTTCCTGTATATAAATTTACTTTTATATTGCAGAATAATAATAATAATAATATCTTTCTTAATTATAATTTAGTAATTAATTTCTTCAATTATAAAAATATTAAATAAACTGCACTTAACACCATTTTTTGTTTACATACACATTATAATCTTATAAACTAAATTTCGCTAAATTTTATCAACTATATATTATCATAGTTCATTATACTGCTTGAAGTTAACTTTAAGTTAAATTATTTTACAATGTACTAATTAAAATAAAAGCTAGAATAATATAATTTTATGAAGATTATATAATATCAGCAATGTACCTACTAAAAAATTGCACTATAGATGTTTTAAAACACTTCACTAAAAATCAGTATGAGAAAATTATGAAAAATTTGCTGACTACATTTATGAATTTATGTAGTCAGCTTTTATTCAATTTATCACATCAATAAATTTTAAAATTAATAAACTGTACAAGAAAAATTTGATAAAACCACTTTCTTACGAAGTCGTGATTTTTAAGCCTTTCTCATTATCCGTTGAAATTACACTTTAAAACTTTTATTCGGTTATTTACTTATTTATAACCACCTTTTACTATCTGCGATTACTTATATATTCTTTTCTCAGTTTATCAGCAATACCGCTATTTTGAGTACGATGGATAAGATCTGCATGTGGAAATGGTACAGCTTTAATCTCTTTATCGTACAGTATAATTTTATCCGTTTCATTAAAAAGCGGACGCCCCTCTATTTTTCCTGATTTTATAAATTCTATCCAATCCTTTTGAATTGAAATAACTGCTCTTCTATTCTCATCGGTAATTTGTATATTCATCTTATCTATAGTTCCAAAGAAAAATGCAAGTTCTGCTCCATGATAGGAACCGCGAAGTCCATTATATAGATTAGGAACATAATTCATTCTATATCCGTATACAGGACATTTTTTCTCTAACGTTTCCATAAGAAATAATGTACTTGAATGAAATACAAAAAGCTCCATAATCTGAACCTGTAAATCAACAACTCCAGTTGCTTCCATTTTAAATTCATTTTCAAGTATTTCTGCAAATTCTCCATATTTTTTAAAAAGATAAGTTGTAAAATA
>NZ_KI271821.1 GCF_000469465.1 Gemella bergeri ATCC 700627
TGTTGCACTTTTATTTGCAATTCGTCATTTGATAAAAAATTTTTTTGTTATTGACACTAACGTTACGTTATAATGTAAACTATATATATCAGCTGGTAAAAAAACAAATACTAGGAGGTAGATATGTACACAATAGGAGAAATGTCAAAAATTTCCGGTGTGAGTGTTAGGACACTACATTATTATGATGAAATAGGGTTACTGTCACCAATTAAAGAACAGAATGGTTATCGCAAGTACAGTGAGAAAGAATTAGATAAACTACAACAGATTATGTTTTATAAGTGTTTAAAGTTTTCTTTGCATGATATAATAAATATTTTAAATGATAACGTTAACCATGTGGAAATTTTAATTAGACAACGAGAATTAATCAAAAAGGAAAAAGATCGTTTCGATCAGTTACTTAAAACGATTGATAAAACAATAGAGCATATAAAAGGAGAAAAGACGATGACTGTAGAGGAAAAATTTGTAGGATTTAAACATGAAGATTTAGAAAAATATGAAGAACGTGCAATGAAAAAGTATGGTAAAGAAGTAATAGCAGAAGCAAAAAGACGAAGAGTCGGTATTGAAAATATAGCTAATGAAGAATTTAATAATGTGTTTAAAACTTTAGCTAAATATAAAGCAGATGGTTTAGGCATTGATGATAAAAAAGTACAAGAAGAGATTGATAAGCTGTACAATCATATTAATAAATATGGATTTGATTGTACATTAGAAGTATTTTCTTTCATAGGAAAAGGTTATGGGCAAAATCCGGAATTTAGAAATAATATTAATAAATTTGGAATAGGAGTAGCAGAATTTACGAGTGAAGCAATAGGATATTATTATGAGAAAACTAATTAATTAATTGATAGATTGTAGTTTTCGATGATAGGTAATTGATAAATTCAAAAACTTTTAATAAATCTATTGACAAAATTTAAAATATGTACTACACTAATAAAGTCAGTTTAAATGTACCGTAGACAGTAGGGGGAGTAATCCTTAATTAACCTACCGAGGACAAAAATTCGAAAAGAAACTTATGTGCCTTTTTGTATGTTCTCGCATACAAAAAGGTATTTTATTGGTACTGGGATTGATAAATCTACTTAGGAGGAAATTCAATGTCAAAAGCTATTGAGAAAAAACAAGAGTTAGTTAACCAAATTGCTGAAGAAATTAAAGCTAGTTCATCAGTTGTTATTGCTGACTACCGTGGTTTAAATGTTGCAGAAGTAACAGAACTGCGTAATAATATGCGTAACGAAGGTTTAACTTTTAAAGTTTATAAAAACTCACTAGTTCGTCGTGCTATGAAAGAAGCCGGTGTTGAGGGGTTAGATGAAGTTCTAACAGGACCGAACGCATTTGCTTTTTCAACAGACGATGTCGTAGCGCCTGCCAGAGTTTTAAATGATTTCGCTAAAGAACATGAAAACTTGGAACTTAAAGCCGGTGTTATAGAAGGAAAAATTGCAGATCATTCAGAAATTAAAGCTATTGCCGCATTACCAAGCCGTGATGGATTACTTTCTATGTTGTTATCTGTATTAACAGCGCCAATGCGCAATACTGCTTTAGTTGTTAAAGCTGTAGCAGACCAAAAAGCTGAACAAGAAGCTTAATAAAAAATTAAAACACAATTAAAATCGGAGGAAATTTATAATGACTAAAGAACAAATTTTAGATGCTATTAAAGAAATGTCAGTTTTAGAATTAAACGACCTAGTAAAAGCAATTGAAGAAGAATTCGGAGTAACTGCTGCTGCACCTGTAGCTGTAGCTGGAGCTGCTGTAGCCGGAGCTGCTGAAGAAAAAACTGAGTTTGATGTAGTATTAACATCAGCTGGTGATTCAAAAATAAAAGTAATTAAAGTTGTTCGTGAAATCACAGGCGACGGATTAAAAGAAGCTAAAGAAAAAGTTGATGGTGCACCATCAGTTGTTAAAGAAGGAGCTTCTAAAGAAGAAGCTGAAGAAATTAAAGCTAAATTAGAAGAAGTTGGAGCTTCTGTAGAAGTTAAATAATTTCTAAATTATTAAGTAGATAAAAAATAGATAGATGTAAATAAACAATAATATTCTATTTGAGAATATTTGATACGATGATAATAACAAAAATAGTATATCTCAAGTGTTTTACTTTGAGGTATGCTATTTTCTTGATTGGAGGAGTATTTATAATGGGGCATTATTATACTAACAATCCGACAACAAATAGTTGCGAGAAAATTATATATTCTGAAATTAATAATACTAAATTAAAATTTTATACAGATAATGGGGTATTTTCAAAAGATAATGTAGATTTTGGAACTCGGAGTTTGCTGGAAAGTTTTTCTAGTGAAAAATTAAACGTAAAAGTAGCTGATATCGGTTGTGGTTACGGTGTTATATCCATTTATCTAGCGAAAATAAATCCAACTTACACATTTACTATGATAGACGTAAATAATAGAAGTCTTGAATTAGCTAAAAAAAACATTGAATTAAATAAAGTGATAAACGAAATAGAAGTAATAGAAAGTAGTTCTTTTGATAATGTAAAAGGTATGTTTGATATAGTTATTACTAACCCTCCTATAAGAGCCGGGAAGCAAATTGTTCATAAAATTATGAAAGATAGTTATAATCATTTAGTAATAGCCGGAGAATTGTGGGTTGTAATACAAAAAAAACAAGGAATGGCAAGTTGCAAAAAATTACTTGAGGGATTATTTTCTAATGTAGAAATTATTAGTAAAAATAAAGGATATTACATTTTAAAAGCAGTAAAATAATTGACAATTTACTATGATTATGATAAAATGGTAAATTGCAAGTAATTCTATTTTAGCGTAATAGAGTTATATAAAATTATATAAGAAAAAGAGAAAATGTATAATATTTTCTTTTTAGTTTATAAGAGAAATACTAAGAGGTGACACAGTTGCAAAAAGTTAAATTTGGTAAGCACAGACAAAGACGTAGCTATGCGAGAATTTCAGAAGTAATCGATTTACCAGACTTAATAGAAATTCAAACGTTATCTTATGAGAAATTTTTAGAAACCGGTTTAAAAGAAGTTTTTAGAGATGTTTCTCCAATTGAAGGTAATAATGAAAAATTAAGTTTAGAATTTATTGATTATAAACTTGGAACTCCCAAGTATAATGTTGATGAATCAAAAGAGCGTGATGCTACATATTCAGCACCATTACGTGTAAGAGTCCGTTTGATTAATAAAGAACGTGATGAAATTAAAGAACAAGAAGTGTTTATGGGTGAACTACCGCTAATGACGGAGACAGGAACATTCATAATAAACGGTGCAGAACGTGTTATCGTTTCACAATTAGTTCGATCACCTTCTGTGTATTTTACGGAAGATGATAAATTAAAGGTAAAAAATATTCCTAATGCGTATAAAACAACTGTGATTCCTAACAGAGGAGCTTGGTTAGAATTTGAGAAAGATATTAAAGGTTTGGCATATGCCAGAATAGATAGAACAAGAAAAATTCCACTAACAACACTTATCAGAGCCTTGGGATTTAATTCAGATGAGGAAATTATTAAGTTATTTGGTGAAGATGCCGAGCTTCTTAATACATTGGAAAAAGATGAGAATCAAGATGTTGGAACAGCCTTAAAAGTAATTTATGATAAACTTCGTCCCGGAGAACCTGCGAATGTTGAAACAGCTAAATCTACATTGTATGGACGTTTCTTTGATCCACGCCGTTATGATTTGGCAAAAGTAGGAAGATATAAACTTAATAATAAACTTCATGTTGCTGAAAGATTAGAAAATCAAATTTTAGTAGAGCCGATTGTTGATACAGAAACAGGTGAAATTTTAGTAGAAAAAGGTATTAAATTAACTCGTGAAATTTTAGATAGCATTCATGAGGAATTAGAAACTACAGCTAATATAAGAGAATTTGATATGAATGAATCACTTGACGGAAGTGATAGTTTAAAATTACAGTTATTTAAAATTGTTAATCAGGTTAAAGTTGGAAATGATTACAATGTTGATGAGTTGACAGCAGATCAAGTATTACATGTTATAGGTAATGCTTCACCGGATAAAGATATTTTAACATTAACTATTGCCGATATTATCGCAAGTATTAATTACTACTTATTATTAATCAGAAATAGAAGAAATGATGATTCGTTTGAATATGAATTAATAGGTAGAGTTGATGATATTGATCATCTTGGTAATCGTCGACTTCGTTGTATAGGTGAATTACTTCAAAATCAAATTCGTGTCGGTATTTCTCGTATGGAGCGTGTTGTTAGAGAAAGAATGAGTATACAAGATACTAACGAAATTACACCGCAACAGTTGATAAATGTTAGACCGGTTACTGCGATTATTAAAGAGTTTTTTGGAAGTTCTCAATTATCACAATTTATGGATCAAACCAATCCGTTAAGTGAGCTTACTCACAAACGTAGATTGTCTGCACTAGGACCTGGTGGTCTAACAAGAGAACGCGCCGGAATGGAAGTTCGTGACGTCCATTATTCTCACTATGGTCGTATGTGTCCGATTGAAACGCCGGAAGGACCAAATATAGGGTTAATTAACTCGTTATCTTCATTTGCAAGAATTAATGAGTATGGTTTTATTATGACTCCATATAGAAAAGTAGAAGTCAATAATGAAGGACGACCTTATGTCACTGAAAATGTTCAATATTTAACAGCAGATCAGGAAGATAAATATGTAGTTGCGCAATCTAACTCGAATGTAGATGAAAATGGATATTTCTTAGATGATGAAGTTGTTTGTCGTTTTAGAGGAGATAATACGATTAAACCTAGAGAAATGATGAATTTCATGGATGTATCACCTAAACAGGTAGTATCAGCAGCAACAGCTTGTATTCCATTTTTAGAAAACGATGACTCTAACCGTGCACTTATGGGTGCAAATATGCAACGTCAGGCGGTACCTTTGATGGTAACTGAAGCACCGTTTGTTGGAACAGGTATGGAACATTTAGCGGCACGTGATTCAGGAGCGGCGGTTATAGCTAAATATCGTGGTATTGTTGAATATGTGGATGGTGCTAAAATAAAAGTACGACGCCTTGAAATTCTTGATGGAAATGAAATTAAAGGTGAGTTAGATACATATATTGTACACAAGTTTGTACGTTCTAATCATAGTACATCGTATAATCAAAAACCTATTGTTAAAGTAGGAGACAGAGTTGAACCGAAAGATATTCTTGCTGACGGACCGTCTATGGATAAAGGAGAATTAGCACTGGGTAAAAACTTAGTGGTAGCATTTGTTAACTGGGACGGGTATAATTATGAAGATGCTGTTATTATGAGTGAACGTCTTGTTAAAGATGATGTTTATACTTCTATTCATTTAGAAGAGTATGAAACAGAAGCAAGAGATACAAAACTTGGACCGGAAGAAATCACACGTGAGATACCTAATGTAGGAGAAAATGCTCTTAAAAACTTAGATTCTCGTGGTATTATTCGTATAGGTGCGGAAGTAAAAGATGGGGACATTCTTGTTGGTAAAGTAACACCTAAAGGGTTAACGGAACAAACACCGGAAGAAAAACTATTATATGCGATTTTCGGTGCGAAATCTAAAGAAGTACGTGATACTTCATTGCGTGTGCCACATGGTGCTGATGGGGTAGTAGCGGATGTTAAAATTTTCAAACGTGAAGATGGTGCGGAGTTAGCCAATGGTGTTAACGAATTGGTTAGAGTATTTATTGTTCAAAAACGTAAAATTCGTGTTGGGGACAAAATGGCTGGTCGTCACGGAAATAAAGGGGTTATCTCAAATATTTTACCTGAAGAAGATATGCCTTATTTACCGGATGGGACACCTGTTGATGTTATGTTAAATCCGCTTGGAGTACCGTCACGTATGAACATTGGACAAGTATTAGAACTCCACTTAGGTATGGCGGCTAAACAACTTGGTATCCACGTAGCGACACCGGTGTTTGATGGTGCTAATGATGACGATGTTTGGTCAACTGTGGCAGAGGCCGGTATGGCAAAAGATGCTAAGACAGTTCTTTATGACGGACGTACCGGTGAACCGTTTGATAGTCGTGTTTCAGTTGGGGTTATGTATATGATTAAACTTGCTCACATGGTTGATGATAAACTTCATGCACGTTCAATTGGTCCATATTCATTAGTAACGCAACAACCACTTGGAGGTAAAGCACAATTTGGTGGACAAAGATTTGGTGAGATGGAGGTATGGGCATTAGAAGCATATGGCGCAGCTTATACACTTCAAGAAATCTTGACCTACAAATCAGATGATACGAACGGTCGTATTAAAACTTATGAAGCTATTGTTAAAGGTGAGAATATTCCACGTCCCGGAGTACCGGAGTCATTCCGTGTTCTTATGAAAGAACTTCAGGCTTTGGGTATGGACTTTAGAGTAATGGATAATGATGATAACGAAGTAGATATGGGTGATATAGACCTAGGTGATACTATAGATTTTCATACAGGTTTAGGACATTTACATGAAAAAAAAGAAGACGAAGTTAAGAATGAAGAAGCTGATGAAGATGTAAATATTGATACCGAAGATGAAGAAAATGAAGAAGTTGATGAAAATAGTGGTTATCAATCACTAGCTGACTTATTACTGTCAAATAATGATGAGTATGCTGATGTAGAAGATATAGAAGATGAAGAAATCGAAGAAGATTTTGATAATGAAAAATAAAAATTTTACAATGAATCACAAAATACTATTCAAGGCTATTATACAAAATAATAAAGGAGGTATGCTCCTTGATAGACGTAAATAATTTTGCATATATGAAAATTAGTTTGGCCTCTCCTGAAAAAATAAGAAGTTGGTCTTATGGAGAGGTTAAAAAACCGGAAACGATAAATTATAGAACTTTAAAACCGGAAAATGACGGGTTGTTCTGTGAAAGAATTTTTGGACCAACAAAAGATTGGGAATGTGCTTGTGGTAAGTACAAAAGGGTAAGATACAAAAATATAAAATGTGATAAATGTGGTGTTGACGTTACCTTATCAAAAGTACGTAGAGAAAGAATGGGGCATTTGGATTTAGCAACTCCGGTCAGTCATATTTGGTATTTCAAGGGAATACCGAGTCGTATGGGTCTGTTATTGGATCTTAGCCCAAGACAATTAGAAGAAGTAATCTATTTTGCTTCATATATTGTAATTGATCCAGGCGAAACGGATTTTATGAAAAAGCAAATTGTTTCAGAGCGTGAAGTTCGTGAGGCACGTAGTACATTTGGTGCTAACTCATTTGTAGCCAAAATGGGAGCAGAAGCTATCCGAGATTTATTGGCAGAGTTAGACATTGAAAAAGAATTAAGAGATTTAAAAAATGAACTTAAAGAATTAAGTGAAAGTAATTATAAATCAGGACAAAAAATTGTTAAAATTATTAAACGTGTAGAAGTGTTTGAAGCTTTTAAAAATTCCGGAAACAAACCGGAATGGATGATTATGACCGTTTTACCTGTTATACCTCCTGAATTACGTCCAATGGTTCAGTTGGACGGAGGACGTTTCGCAACGAGTGATTTAAACGATTTATATAGACGTGTCATTAATCGTAATAACCGTTTAAAAAAACTTATAGAATTAAAAGCACCCGGCTTAATTGTTCAAAACGAAAAACGTATGTTACAAGAAGCGGTAGATGCTTTAATAGATAATGGTCGTCGTGGTCGTCCTGTTACCGGTCCTGGTAACAGAACTTTAAAATCGTTATCTAATATGCTTAAAGGTAAACATGGACGCTTCCGTCAAAACTTACTAGGTAAGCGTGTTGATTATTCAGGTCGTTCAGTTATCGTAGTTGGGCCGAATTTGAAAATGTATCAATGCGGATTACCGAAAGAAATGGCGCTTGAATTGTTTAAACCATTTGTAATGAGAGAATTAGTAAAACGTGAATTGGCGAATAATATTAAAAACGCAAAAAATCAAATTGAAAGAATGGAAGATCACGTTTGGGATATACTGGAAGATATTATTCGTGAACATCCGGTATTGCTTAACCGTGCACCGACATTGCACAGATTAGGTATTCAAGCTTTTGAACCGATTTTAGTAGAAGGTCGTGCGATAAGATTGCATCCACTTGTAACTACTGCGTTTAACGCTGACTTTGACGGTGACCAAATGGCTGTTCACGTACCTCTATCAAAAGAAGCACAGGCCGAAGCACGTATGTTAATGCTGGCTGCTCAAAATATTCTTAATCCGAAAGATGGAAAACCCGTTGTTACACCATCTCAAGACATGGTACTTGGTAACTATTATTTAACATTAGAAAGACCGGGAGCAATCGGTGAAGGTATGATTTTTAAAGATGCTGACGAAGCAAGAATGGCATATCAAAATGGGTATATTCATTTGCATACTCGTGTTGGTATTGCAGCAAAATCATTCAATAATCCGACATTTACAGAAGAACAAAATAAAAAATTATTAATTACAACAATTGGTAAAGTTATTTTTAATGATATACTTCCGGCCGGTTTTCCATTTTTGAATGAACCAACTAAAGATAACTTGGAGATAGCAACACCGGAAAAATACTTTGTTGCGACAAGCGAATTATCAGAAGGCGGGCTTAAAGCCTATATTAAAGAAAAAGAAACCGCAATACCATTTAAAAAAGGTTTCTTGTCAAAAATTATTTCAGAAATTTTTAATAGATTCCATATTACTGAAACATCTATGATGTTGGATAGAATGAAAGATTTAGGATTTAAGTATTCTTCAAGAGCGGGTATTACCGTTGGAGTAAGTGATGTGTTTGTCTTACCTAATAAGTATGATATTCTTGCAGAATCACAAGAAAATGTTGATAAAATCACTAATTTATTTAGACGTGGTTTATTAACGGAAGAAGAACGTTATCAAAATGTTATTGCACAATGGGCAAAAGCTAAAGATATTATCCAAGATCAACTTATGGACTCTCTTCCTGCGACTAACCCAATTTATATGATGAGTGATTCAGGAGCACGTGGTAATGCGTCAAACTTTACTCAACTTGCGGGTATGCGTGGACTTATGGCATCACCATCAGGTAGAATCATGGAAATGCCGGTACGTTCATCATTTAAAGAAGGACTTACAGTATTGGAATACTTTATTTCTTCTCATGGAGCACGTAAAGGGCTTGCAGATACAGCGTTAAAAACTGCCGATTCAGGGTACTTGACACGTCGTCTTGTTGATGTTGCCCAAGATGTTATTGTTCGTGAAAATGATTGTGGAACATCTCGAGGTTTAAGAGTAGCAGCACTTAAAAATGGGACTGATGAAATTGAGAGTTTACAAGAACGCCTAGAGGGAAGATACAGTAAAGAAACTGTTGTTCATCCGGAAACCGGTAAAGTCATTGTTGAAGATGGTGAATTAATCACGTTAGATACAGCGAAAGAAATAGAAAAAGCCGGCATTGAAAGTGTTGTAATTCGTTCGGCATTTACATGTAATAGTCGTCATGGAGTTTGTGAGAAATGCTATGGTAAAAACTTAGCAACCGGAGAAAAAGTTGAAGTAGGCGAAGCAGTAGGTACAATAGCTGCTCAGTCTATCGGAGAACCGGGAACACAGCTTACAATGCGTACATTCCATACCGGAGGGGTAGCGGGTGCAGATATTACTCAAGGTTTACCTCGTATTCAAGAGTTATTTGAAGCACGTAATCCAAAAGGAAAAGCTCTAATTTCAGAGGTAGATGGAACTGTAACAAAAGTAGAAGTGGATAGTAATCATATTCGTAGAATATTTGTATTAAGTGAAATTGGAGAAGAAAGAGAGTATCAAGATTACGGTACAAGTCGTATGTTAGTTAAAGAAAACGATGAAGTTAAACGTGGTCAAGCATTAACTGAAGGTTCTATTGAACCCAAAGAATTACTTTCTATTGCAGGTTTGGAAGCTGTACAAAGTTACTTATTGACAGAAGTACAAAAAGTTTACCGTATGCAAGGTGTTGAAATTAGTGATAAACACGTTGAAGTAATGGTAAGACAAATGTTGAGAAAAGTGCGTGTTATCAATGCAGGAGATACCGATTTGTTGCCGGGTTCATTAGTAGATATTCATAGATTTACTGATGAGAATAAAAAAATTCTTAAACATCGTGGAAATATGGCGACAGCGAAACCGGTTATTCTTGGTATAACAAAAGCATCTTTAGAAACGGAAAGTTTCTTATCAGCAGCATCATTCCAAGAAACAACAAGGGTTCTTACAGATGCAGCGGTTAAAGGCAAAACAGATATGTTAATGGGACTTAAAGAAAATGTTATTATTGGTAAATTGATACCTGCCGGTACCGGTATGCCTAGATATAACAATATTGATGTTCAATATGAAGAAGATTTAGAGCAAGAAATGGAACAAGAATTAAGTAAACCTATTGAACAGGAATTACACGATGAATTAGAGACTATTTAATTAAAAACATGATAGAAATATAGAATATAAAAAAAGTTTTTGTATTTCTATTGACAAACATTAAATAAATATGTACAATAGATAATGTTGAATACAAAAGTAGAAGCACCCGTTTCTCACCTGCCAATGTTGATTGTTCAGGTTTATGTAGATGAAATGTAGAATTTTATGCTGGGTGTTTTGCACCCAGTTTTTTATTGCTTTTAGTATTTAATGAATTTTATAAATAGGAGGTGCTGGTCATTAGTAAAGATACTGCACAAGTAAATGAAGGTATTAAAGCGAAAGAGTTTCTTTTAATTAGTCAAAACGGAGAACAATTAGGAGTAAAATCTAAAGCAGAGGCATTGCAAATAGCAGAAAGAATGAATTTAGATGTCGTTTTAGTTGCGCCTAATGCAAAAACACCGGTTGCTAAAATTATGAATTATGGTAAATTCAAATTTGAGCAACAGAAAAAAGAAAAAGAAGCACGCAAGAAACAAAAAATCGTTACAACGAAAGAGATACGTTTATCTCCTACGATAGAAAAACACGATTTTGAAACTAAATTAAAAAATGCTAAAAAATTCTTAGCAAAAGAAGATAAAGTAAAAGTTTCTATTCGCTTTAAGGGGAGAGCAATCACCCATAAAGAAATTGGACAGAAAGTTTTAGAAAACTTTTCTAACGAAGCTAGCGATATAGCAACTGTCGAACAAAAACCTAAAATGGAAGGTCGCAGTATGTTTTTAGTTCTAGCACCAAAAAAAGAGAAATAAAGGTTTAATATAGGAGGAATTTGATAATGCCAAAAATGAAATCTCACCGTGGTTTAGCAAAACGCGTGAAAAAAACAGCTAACGGTAAGTTAAAACGTAGCCGTGCTTATACATCTCACTGGTTTTCAAGAAAAACTACTAAACAAAAACGTCACTTACGTAAAGCATCATTAGTATCTCGTGGTGATTACAAACGTATTAGAACTTTATTAGTTAAGTAATATAGAATTTATAATGTAAATACTTATTTATAAGTTATACTAAAGGAGGAATTAGATATGCCACGTGTAAAAGGTGGAACAGTGACTCGTCGTCGTCGTAAAAAAGTTTTGAAATTAGCTAAAGGTTATTTTGGATCAAAGCATACATTATTCAAAGTAGCAAAACAACAAGTAATGAAATCTGGAATGTATGCGTTTAGAGATCGTCGCCAAACTAAACGTAATTTCAGAAGATTATGGATCGTTCGTATCAATGCTGCAGCTAGACTAAACGGATTATCATATAGTCGTTTAATGAACGGTCTAAAAGTTGCAGGTATTGATATTAATAGAAAAATGTTATCAGAAATAGCTATTCACGATGCTCAAGCTTTTTCAAGCATTTGCGAACAAGCAAAAGTAGCATTAGCTAAATAATAAGTTTTAAAAAAGAAACTAGTCATTAGATTAGTTTCTTTTTATCTATATTTAATAAATAATTTTTCTAGGAGTTTTAAGACTTTGATATTTCTGTATGGCAATTTCATGATAAATTTCTTCACCACGTTTTCCATAAAGTAGGGTAGCCCAAGTGTACCATAATAAATCACAAAAACGTAAGAAAATATCTAGTTTATAAAAATCACATTGTTCATCTGTAAAGTATGCTTTAAGGAAAGTGATTGTTTCTTGATAATCTAGTTCATTTTCTGATATAAAACTGGCAATATCAAAGTAATAATCATTTTGCCCGGCATATTCATAATCTATTAAAAACAGATTATTTTCAGTAAATAAAAAATTTCCTTCAACTAAATCGTTATGACATAATCTGTCAGGTTTATAAACCTTTTTTATTTCATCAACCAAATAAATAAAATTATCAATATCTAATTCATCGATAAGATTAAAATAAGAATAAAAAGTATCAATTATATTGAATGAATTTTTTGCCTGAAATTTTTTTGAATGAAACTTTTTAAGCAACTTTGCTATTTCAATGATGTTGGATAAATTTTTTTGTGAGATAAATGTTTTAGAATCTTTTTGGTATGGTGTAATAAGGTTATTATTGTTATAATGAATCACATTAAGAAAATATGGTTCGTTTTTTAATAATTTAATAGCTTCTTTTTCGTTTTCTTTATTAACAAGTTTAGTGTCATCTTTTTGTGTTCTGTAAAAATAGCTATTTTGATCAGTATGAACGATGTAATTTTTGTTAGTAATACCATAGCTTGTTTCTATCATGGTAACTATTTTTTCTTCGAGAATTTTTTCCAGTTTTTCTTTTTTATACATATATATCACTCACTCTTAATTTTAAATCACCCATATTATATAATATTAGCATGTTTATGTAAAATGAAAAAGTTTTCACCTAATAAATTAAAATTATAAATTAGTATATTAAAATCCTATTTTTTAGATGTAATTAGTAAAAAAATATTATCACAAACATTTTAAATTTTATGTTAATTTACCTAAAAGAATATCTCAAAAAAATGGTTGATATAATTGAAAAATAGATAGAAAAAATAAAGTTAATATAACATGTTTCCTTGAAAAAAAAATTGTTTTTTGATATAATTAAAGAGTATAAAATATATTTATATACGAAATATTTTTTTTTAATTTTACAGGAGGTGTAAAGTGAAAAAAGTAGTAATTGATAATGAGTATATTACTTTATCTCAATTTTTAAAAATGGAAGACTTTATTAATTCTGGAGGACAGGCAAAATTTTTTCTTTCGGAAGAAGATGTATTTTTAAACGATGAATTAGAACAGCGTAGAGGGAAAAAACTATATTCAGGTGACATAGTAAAGATAAAAAATAAAGAATTTTTAATTAGTGATGAAGATTAGAGAATTAAAATTACTTTATTTTAGAAATTATGAAGCGCTTGGATTAGAGTTACATCCCTCTCTTAATGTTTTAGTCGGTGATAATGCTAATGGTAAAACAAATTTAATAGAGGCTATTTTTTGTTTAGCACTGGGGAAAAGTTATCGTACTAAAAGTGATAGTGAATGTATTAAATTTGGAGAAAGTGCAACAGCGGTGTCTTGTGTACTAAACAAAAGAAATAAAAATATAAATATTATGCTTGGAATAAGTAATAAGGGAAAAAATGCAAAGATAGCAGGGATAAAAAAAACAAAACTCACGGACTTTGTGGGGGAACTTAATGTCGTTTTATTTTCGCCGGAAGATTTACAAATTGTAAAAGGTTCTCCGGCACTAAGAAGAGAATTTATTAATAGAGAATTTTATCAATTTTCAAGAGTATATCATAGATATAATCTTATGTATCAGCATTTGTTAAGACAGCGTAATGCTTATTTAAAAGACATGAGAAAAAATCCGAAAGATGAATTATCATTAACATATCTTGAAACCTTAACATCCCAGTTGGTAAAAATTGCTGTGTATATCACAAAAGAGCGTGTCAATTTTGTAAGAGATATTGCAAAACTTGCAAAGGATAATATGAATAATATTTCGAATGGTACGGAGAAATTGGAAATAAGCTACAAAAGTTCTATTTTAGAACAACTTGACATTGAGAATATTGATGATAAAAGATTTACTGAAGAAAATATTGTTAAAAATATGATGAAAAAATCATTTGATGACATTATGCGTGGAAGTACAAAGGTAGGTCCACATCATGATGATTTAATTTTTTATATTAATAATTTAGATGCAAAGGTCTATGCTTCACAAGGGCAACAGCGTAGTATTGTTTTATCGCTAAAACTTTCAGAAATAGATTATCTGAAACAAAAAACAGAAACTTATCCGGTACTTCTTTTGGATGATGTTTTAAGTGAACTTGATAAAACACGTCAGCGAAAGTTGTTGGATGCAATTAATGAAAATGTTCAAACTTTTATAACAACACCTTCAATAACTGAGATAAAAGAGGAATTATTAAAAAAATCTAAGGTATTCTATATAAAACAGGGTAGTGTTAGTGAAGCAAGTTATTAAAAAAATATTTTGTAATTATTCGTAAATGAATGATAATGTTTTATAGTAAAAAAGTTATATTTAGTTAAAAATGATAAATGCAATAAAATGAAAGGAATAATCATGGTAGAGAAAAAAGAAATGCAAGAATATAATGCAGACCAGATTCAAGTTCTTGAGGGGCTTGAAGCTGTTAGGGTAAGACCCGGTATGTATATTGGTTCAACATCAAGTAAAGGGTTACACCATCTTGTTTGGGAGATAGTAGATAACTCTATTGATGAAGCATTAGCAGGGTATTGTAATACTATTACTGTTGCGATTGAAAAAGATAATTGGATAAGAGTAGAGGACAACGGACGCGGTATTCCGATTGATATTCAGGAACAGACGGGAAAACCTGCATTAGAAGTAATTTTAACAGTATTGCATGCTGGTGGTAAATTTGGCGGTGGCGGTTATAAAGTATCCGGAGGACTTCATGGAGTTGGAGCTAGTGTAGTTAATGCTCTATCTACCGACTTGGAGGCGTACGTTCACCGTGATGGTAATATTTATTTGATGAAATTTCAGCGTGGAGAAGTTGTACAAGATATTACAGTTGTTGGTGTAACTGATAAAACAGGGACAACAGTTCGTTTTAAAGCTGATCCGGAAATTTTCCAAGAAACAACGGAATATGAATATGATATTTTACGTATGCGTATTCGTGAACTTGCATTCTTAAATAAGGGAATTACGATTATTCTTAAAGATGAAAGAGAAGGGCAAGAAAAAGAAGAATCGTTTTGTTATGAAGGCGGATTATTAGAATATGTTGAAATGCTTAATGAGAATAAAGATGCCCTACATGAAGCGATTTATGTACAAGGAGAAATGGACGGTAAAGAGGTTGAAATTTCAATGCAATATAATACGGGTTATGCCAGCAATGTTTTAAGTTATGCAAATAACATTAACACCCATGAAGGTGGAACCCATGAAAGTGGTTTTAAGACAGCCTTAACACGAATTATTAATTCTTATGGAAAGAAAAACAAACTGATTAAAGAAAAAGAATCGTTAACAGGTGATGATGTTAGGGAAGGCCTTGTTGCTATTATTTCCATAAAACATCCTAACCCACAGTTTGAAGGACAGACAAAAACAAAACTTGGAAATTCAGAAATGAGTACCATAACTAATAAATTATTTTCAGAAGAGTTAGATAGATTTTTACTGGAAAACCCTAAAACTGCAAAAATTATTGTCGAAAAAGGATTACAAGCATCACGTGCAAGAATTGCTGCTAAAAAAGCTCGTGAATCAACACGTCGTAAAAATGCTTTAGAATTCACAAATCTACCGGGAAAACTGGCAGATTGTTCCAGCAAAGATGCAACTGAATGTGAATTATTCCTAGTCGAAGGAGATTCTGCAGGAGGGAGTGCAAAACTTGGGCGTAACAGTACATTCCAAGCTATTTTACCATTAAAAGGTAAGATTTTAAATGTGGAAAAAGTAAGAATAGATAAAGTATTATCTAGTGATGAAATTCGCTCTTTAATTACAGCTGTAGGAATGGGGATTGGTGAAACATTAAATATTGATAAATTACGTTATCATAAAATTGTAATTATGACTGATGCCGATGTTGATGGAAGTCATATTCGTACGTTATTATTAACATTCTTCTTTAGATATATGAAAGAATTAATTGATGCAGGATATGTTTATATTGCAAGACCCCCATTATATGGTTTAAAAGTTGGAAAAAAAGAATATTATTCACATACAGAAGAGGAATTAAAAGAGCATATTGAAGAATATGCTAAAGATAAAAAATATGCCGTTCAACGATATAAAGGTCTTGGAGAAATGAATGCTGAAGAATTATGGGCTACAACAATGGATCCGGAACATCGTTTAATGTATAAAGTAAGTATTGATGATGCACAACGTGCAGATGCGGCGTTTGAGGTTTTAATGGGTGAAAAAGTTGAACCTAGACGTAAGTTTATTGAAGAAAATGCGTTGAATGTTATTAATTTAGATGTTTAATACGAAAGGATAGGACATGGAAGATAATAAAAATAATATTACCTTGAGAAATATAACAACAGAAATTGAAAATTCTTTTTTGGATTACTCAATGAGTGTTATTGTCTCACGTGCATTACCGGATGTACGTGATGGTTTAAAACCTGTACATAGAAGAATATTATATGCTTTTAATGAATTGGGGTTAACATATGATAAACCATATAGAAAAAGTGCAGCGGTAGTAGGGGAAGTAATGGCAAAATATCACCCTCACGGTGATTCAGCAACATATGGAACAATCGTTCGTTTAGCACAAGATTTTAATAGTCGTTATCCGTTGGTTGACGGACAAGGAAACTTTGGTTCTATTGACGGAGATGGTGCTGCTGCAATGCGTTATACAGAAGCACGTATGAGTAAAATTGCATCCGAAATGTTACGTGATATAAATAAAAATACTGTTGATATGCAAGATAACTATGACGGTACCAAAAAAGAACCAAAAGTATTACCGGCAAAAATACCTAACTTATTAGTAAATGGAAGTAGTGGTATAGCGGTAGGTATGGCTACAAATATTCCACCACATAATTTAGGAGAAGTTATTGACGGTATTGTGGCACTGTCCGATAATCCTGATATATCAATAGCGGAACTAATGACAAAAATAAAAGGACCTGACTTTCCAACTGGAGCATATTTACTGGGACGTAGTGGTATCGTTAAAGCATATAATACAGGACGTGGTTCAATTATTATGCGTGGTAAAACTGCGATTGAGCAGATGAAAAATGGGAAAGAACGTATTGTTATTACAGAGATACCTTATCAGGTAAATAAAGCAAAATTGGTAGAGAAAATAGCGGAATTAGCCCGTGATAAAAAAATAGAAGGTGTAACAGATTTACGTGATGAAAGTAGTTTGAAAGGAATTCGTATTGTTATTGAATTACGTCGAGATGTTAATAGTAATGTAATTTTAAATAACCTTTACAAATTGACACCTTTACAAAGCTCATTTGGTGTAAATATGATTGCCCTTGTAAATGGTGTGCCTAAATTATTAAATTTAAAAGAGGCATTATATCATTATTTAGAACATCAAAAAGAAGTAGTGGTAAGAAGAACAAAATTTGATCTTAAAAAAGCACAGGATCGTGCTCATATTTTAGAAGGATTGAGAATTGCCCTTGATAATATTGATAAAATAATTAGTTTAATTCGCGGTTCTAAGACAACAGAAGAGGCTAAAACAGGATTAATAAAACAATTTGATTTATCTGATATTCAAGCACAAGCTATATTAGACATGCGACTACAACGTTTAACAGGTTTAGAACGTGAAAAAATTGAAGATGAGTATAGTAAATTAATGAATTTAATAAAAGATTTACAAGATATCTTAAATAAAGAAGATCGTGTTCGTGAAATTGTTAAAACAGAATTACTTGAAATAAAAGAAAAATATGGGGATTCACGTCGTAGTGTTATAATTGAAGGACAAGTGGATACGATAGAGAATGAAGATTTAATAGAAAAAGAACAAATAATTATTACATTATCACACAACCAATATATCAAACGTTTGGCAGCTAGTACATATAAATCCCAAGGACGCGGGGGTCGTGGTGTTAATGGAATGACAACAAATGATGAAGATAATATAGCATATATGTTAAGTTGTTCAACTCATGATCATATATTATTCTTTACGGATAAAGGTAAGGTATACACACTTAAAGGATATGAAGTTAATCAAATGAGTAGACAATCAAAAGGAATACCGATAATAAATCTTCTTGAAATCGAAAAAGAAGAGAAAGTTAATTCTATTATTGCCATTTCTGACTTACAAGAAGTTGGAACAAATCTAATCTTCTCTACTAAGTTTGGTATTATTAAAAAATCTAAACTCGGTGATTACGCAAGTATTCTTAAAAAAGGGAAAATAGCACTTAAACTTGATGATGGTGATTCTCTAATAGACGTTCAACGAATTACTGATGAACAGGATATTATGATTGTAACAGCTAATGGACAAGCAATTCGTATCAATGCGGAAAAAGTACGTACTATGGGACGAGTAAGTCGTGGTGTAAAAGGTATTACACTCGGTTTAGATGATTATGTTATCGGTATGGAAGTAGTAGATGAAACGAAAAAAATCTTGACTGTAACTGAAAACGGTATTGGAAAAATATCTAAATCAACGGAATTTAATGTAATTAACCGTGGTGGAAAAGGTGTCAAAGTAGCAAAAGTTACGAAGAAAACAGGTAAAATCGTTGCGGTAAAATCAATTGCAGGTAACGAAGATCTGATGGTAATGACAAACCAAGGTGTTATTATTCGAATTGACATTTCAACAATTAGTACACTAGGGCGCACAGCAACAGGGGTTAAAGTAATCAATTTAGTTGATGATCAAAAAGTGGCAACAGTTACATTAGCGGAAAAAGAAGAAAATTACGAAGAAGAATAATTTGATATAAAAATTTATTATATTATACTGACCATAAAAGGTAGTCAGAAAGTTTATACCAAGGATTTAGTTTTCCATAACAGGACTAAATCCTTTTAATTTTATTTTAGTATAACTTTTTGTTGCTGAAATAAAAAAATAAGTTGTTTTTTCTAAAATCAGAACATTTTGTTTGAAATATCCATAAAAGTTTGCAAATTAAGAAAAAAAACTGGAAAATATTAAAAAATAAATTGTTTTCTTCTTTAAAAAGCTATATAATGAATATATGCTATTAAATTTCATATAAAGATACTAAGGAGTATTACATGCAAAGTACGAGATTAGAGAGTAGTATTAACGAAAATATTGTTCAAGAAGAGATTCAGTTATTAACTGAAATGTTGTTGGAAGCCACTAGAAAAATGACATCAGAAGAAACTTTTAAAAAAATTATGACGTTAAAAAAGTTGGCGGATAACAAAAAATATGGTGAATTAAATACTGTTGTAAAAGATTTAACAAAAGAGGAAATGTATACAGTAGCAAAATTTTTCTCAGTGTTACCGCTTCTTATAAATATAGCGGAAGATGTAGATTTAGCGTTTGAAGTAAACTACAAAAATAATGCCGGAGAAAATTATACAGGAAAACTTAAATCGGCAATAGAAAACATAACAGATAATACTATATTAGAGAATATAAACGTTGTTCCGGTTTTAACTGCTCATCCCACACAGGTTCAAAGAAAAACGATGTTAGATTTAACTGAAGAGATACATTCACTGCTTAGAAAACATCGTGATATTAAGCAAGGACTAATAAATGAAACAAAATGGAGAAATAATCTTCAAAAACATATAGAGATTATTTTACAAAGCGATACTATTCGAGAAAAAAAATTAAAAGTATCAAATGAAATAACTAATGTCCTTGAATATTATAATCGTTCTTTTATTCAGGCTATTTCTGCTCTAATAACGGAATATAAAAATTTGCTTAAAGAAAATAATATTTCTTTAATAAATGAAACACCGATTACTATGGGTATGTGGATAGGAGGGGACCGTGATGGAAATCCTTATGTAACCGCAGAGACATTAAAACTTTCAGCTATGAAACAATGTGAAGTAATATTAGATTATTATGTTGTAAAATTGGAAAATTTATATAGAACATTTTCTATCTCTTCTCAATTTATTAACGTAAGTGATGAATTGAAAAATCTTTCAGAAAAATCAACAGATGTTTCTGAATATAGAGAAAAAGAACTTTATCGAAAATCTATTTTTTACATTAAAGAAAAACTATTAAATACAAAAAATTATTTACTAAATGATATAAAATCAGAAAATATTTATTTAACAACCTATGAATTTGAAAAAGATTTAGAAGTTATAAAAAATTCTCTTTTGGAAAATAATGGGGAAGTATTTATAACCGGAGAATTTGAAGAATTATTAAACGTTGTAAAAATTTTCGGTTTTTATTTAGCAAGTATTGATATGAGGCAAGATTCCAGTGTTCACGAAGTTTGTGTAGCTGAACTGTTAAGAAGTGCCAATATAGTGAAAAATTACAGTGATTTATCGGAAAAAGATAAATGTAAAGTGTTATTAAAGCAATTAGTTGAAGATCCTAGACCGCTCAGTATCGGAGATAATTCAAAACAATCAGAACAATTAAAAAAAGAACTTGAAATTTTTAGGACTGCAAGAATTTTAAAAGATAAGTTAGGTGATAATATTATTAAACAAAGTATTATTTCACATACAACAAGCATTTCGGATTTGTTAGAACTTGCTATTATGTTAAAAGAAGTTGGATTAGTAGGAAAAGATTTTGCAAGGCTTCAACTTGTCCCATTATTTGAAACCATTGAGGATTTAGAAAATTCATATGAAGTAATGGATAATTATTTGAAATTGGATATAGTTAAAGAATGGATTAAAGATAACAAATATTATCAAGAAATAATGTTAGGTTATTCTGATAGCAATAAAGACGGAGGTTATTTATCTTCGGGTTGGTCGTTATATAAGGCTCAACAAAAACTGGCTTTATTGGGCGATAAACATGGAATAAAGATAACATTTTTCCACGGGCGAGGTGGAACTGTCGGTCGTGGTGGTGGTCCCAGTTATGATGCGATAGTATCACAACCGCTTGGTAGTTTACAAGATAGAATTCGATTAACAGAACAAGGCGAAGTAATAGGAGCAAAATATGGTAATAAAGATGCCGCTTACTATAATTTAGAAACATTGTTCTCGGCGGTAATAGAAAGAATGAATTCTGATAAAGTAGAATTAGATGAGAATTTATATAGAAAAATTACAAATGCGATGGATGAAATTGTTGCAGATAGTTATAAAACGTATAGAAAATTAGTTTTTAAAAATAAAGAATTTTATAATTATTTTTTTGAGGCTACTCCAATAAAAGAAATTTCAAGTTTAAATATCGGCTCACGTCCGGCATCGCGTAAGAAAATTACGGATATAGGAGGACTTCGTGCCATACCTTGGGTATTTTCATGGTCACAAAGCAGAATAATGTTACCCGGTTGGTATGGAGTAGGGACAGCATTTTCTAATTTTATAAGAAAAGATAGTAAAAATCTCTCTTTTCTACAAGAATTGTACGAACAATGGCCATTCTTCAAAGCATTATTATCAAATGTTGATATGGTAATGTCAAAAGCAGATATGGGAATTGCAAAAGAATATTCAAATCTTTGTAGCGATGAAAAGACAAAAAAAGTATATAATGAAATTTTAAAAGAATGGAATTTAACAAAAGAGGTTGTTTTAAAAATTTCTAAACATAGTAATTTTTTAGAGGATAATTTTTATTTAACACAAAGTTTAGAGCATAGATTACCATATTTTAATACATTAAATTATGTTCAAATAGAACTTATAAGACGTGCAAGACAAGGAGAAATTCCCGATTCTCAAATAAATACAATACATATAACGATAAATGGAATAGCAACAGGTTTAAGAAATTCCGGATAATTATGAAACCGAAGTAATAGAAAATGTTACTTCGGTTTTTTTGATATTAATGTTGAAAAATCTAAATCTTCATATTTTGATTTTATATTTTTAGATAGAGTGTCAAAATTATTATTTGGAAATAACGGATCAAAATCATCATTGAAGGAATTTATTTTTTGTTGTGAAATAAATTTATTACCGGAAATATCTTCTTCTTGATCAGTTAAATTCTCTATCGAAATTTTTTTATCACTATTTTGGTAATTTATTTCAATATCATTTGGAGAGTTTTCACCTTTAAAGTTGTAAAATAATGGACCATATTCTTCTAGTAATTCTTCGTTTGATAAGTTAATAAATGGATTTTCTATTTTTTCTATCGTTTCGGAGTAAATTTCTTCTATTATTTTTTCATTAGTTTCTATGGGGGTGGCTGCATTATTTTGCCAAGATAAAATAATATCAAAAAGTATTTCGAGTTGTTTTTCATTTAAATACGGTAGATAATTTTTAATTTTTTGTACTGTACTCATGGTTTTACCTTACGATTTTTGAGCTGTTGTTTTTAAATGCTCAATATAATCAGCACCCCAATTTTCCAGTTCATCAAGAACCTTTTGAAAATTTTTTCCTATTGATGTTAAACTATATTCAACTTTCGGGGGTACTTGAGCATAAACTTCACGATGAATAAGACCGTCACGTTCCAGTTGTTTAAGTTGCTTAGTTAAGGTAGCTTGAGTAATTTCTCCAAGTTCACGTTGCAATTCATTAAATCTTCTTTCTTTATTACTAAGAATATGTAGTATCAAAATAGTCCATTTTCCCGAAAGGATTTTTTGTGTAGTAAAAAATGGGCAAACTCCAAATAAAGTTTCATTTTTCATATTTTACCTCCTAAATATTATTAAAATTTATATTGATATTATGAAATTCTATCAAAAAAGATACTAAGTATAATAAAAAAACGTACTTGATATTTTTTTTATACAACTATATAATCATATATATAAATTATAAAACAAAAATGCTCTTGAAGCAAGATAAAATTTAAAAATAAAAAGGAGATTTCAATATGACACAAGAGAAATTATATCAAACAAGAAGAAGCAATTACGCATTAGGAAAAAATCTTCCAATTTCAGAAGAGAAAGTGTTAGAAATTATAAAAAATGCGATAAAATATTCACCAAGTGCTATTAATTCACAAACTGCACATGCAGTAGTGTTGTTAGGTGATAACCATGATAAATTATGGAATATAACATTTAATGAATTATCTAAAATATTACCTAATGAAGATGCTAAAAAAACAACTAAAGATAAATTAGATACTTTTTCTGCAGCATACGGAACAATTTTATTCTTTGAAGATCATGATATAGTAAAAGGATTGCAAGAACAATTCCCAACATATGCTGATAATTTTCCATTATGGTCTGAACAATCAACAGGTATTGCATCATTTGCTGTATGGAATGCATTGTCAGAGGCTGGAGTAGGTGCAAATATACAACACTACAATCCATTAATTGATGATGCTGTAGCTAAAGAATGGGATATTCCAACTAATATGGTATTACGTGCACAAATGCTATTTGGTGAAATTACAGCTCCGGCAGCGCCTATTGAAAGAACTGATAGAACACGTATAATAAAATAATTTTTTAAAAAAATTATAAACTTTCTTTTTAATTATTGTAATAAAGAGAAAGTTTATTTTATTTATTAATAATTACGAATAATAATGAATAGAACTCAAAAAAGTAAAGATTAATTTTAATTTTTTATATTTTAAATTTAAGAAAATATAAAATTATATTTTTTATAAATAATAAATTTATAAGCACAAAAATTGAAACGCATACATTGTTATGTTATTATGATAAAAAAATTAAAAAGGAGATTTTCTTATGGAAAAATTAAAAAAAGAAAATTTTAAAATGTATATTGATGGGGAATGGGTGGACTCATCAGATAAATTAGTTGTGAAATCTTATAACCCGGCTAATTCAGAGTATTTAGCGAACTTCCCAGATGCGACTGAAGAAGATGTAAATAGTGCAGTAGCCGCTGCAAGAAAAGCCTTTAAAACTTGGAAAAAAACAACAGTTAGCGAACGTGCTGCCTTATTAAATAAAATTGCAGATATAATTGATGAAAACACGGAACTGTTAGCAATAACAGAATCACTTGATAATGGTAAACCAATAAGAGAAACATTAAGTGTTGACATTCCGTTAAGTGCAAAACATTTTAGATATTTTGCGGGATGTATTTTAGCTGACGAAGGACAAGCAACGGTATTGGATGAGAAATTTTTAAGTCTAATTTTAAGAGAGCCTATAGGTGTGGTTGGGCAAATTATACCTTGGAATTTTCCGTTTTTAATGGCAGCGTGGAAACTTGCACCGGCATTGGCAGCAGGGAATACTATCGTTATTAAACCGTCAAGTTTAACTTCACTTAGCTTGTTGACATTTGTAGAATTAATTCAAGATATATTACCTAAAGGGGTACTAAACGTAGTTACAGGACGTGGAAGCAAATCAGGTGAGTTTCTAAAAAATCATAACGGTTTAGATAAACTGGCATTTACGGGATCAACAGAAGTGGGAAGAAAAATCGCTTTAGCTGCTGCAGAAAAATTGATACCCGCAACATTAGAATTGGGTGGTAAATCAGCAAATATTATTTTAGATGATGCAGATATGGAAAAAGCATTAGATGGTGTTCAATTAGGTATCTTATTTAACCAAGGGCAAGTGTGTTGCGCCGGTTCAAGAATATTTGTTCAAGAGGGTATTTATGATGAGTTTGTAGCGAAAGTAAAAGAAAGATTTACTAAACTTATAATAGGGGATCCGTTAAACCCTAAAACACAAATGGGAAGCCAAATTGATGAAAAACAAGCCGAAAAAATTATTAACTATATTGAAATTGCTAAAAAAGAAGGCGGAGAGATTCTCGTAGGTGGAGAAAGATATACGGAAAATGGTTGTGGCAAAGGAGCATTTGTTAAACCAACATTAATTACCAATATAAATAACGGATGTCGTATCGCTCAAGAAGAGGTATTTGGACCGGTTTCGGTAATTATTAAATTCAAATCTGATGAGGAAGTTATTAATCAGGCAAATGACAGTGAATATGGACTGGCTGGAGCAGTATTTTCTAAAAATATTAATAGAGCATTAAATATTGCTCGTAGTGTTGAAACCGGAAGAATGTGGGTTAATACTTATAATCAAATTCCAGAGCATGCACCATTTGGCGGATATAAGAAATCAGGTATTGGACGTGAAACTCATAAAGTTATTCTTGAACACTATTCACAAATGAAAAATATCTTAATTGATTTAACTGATGATATATCAGGATTTTATAATTAAGACTTTGTAAAAAAATAAAGGTGTAGAACAAAAATCTACATCTCTATTTTTTAAGTAGATAATTTATTATTATAATTTTAAGAAAACAACAGATTGCTGTTGTTTTTTAAATTCATTGATTAAGAATAAAAAGTAAAATAATACATGTTATGATAGAAATGCTGAAATTTTTATAAATTAAAATAAAAGAAAGAACGATACATAAATATTTGTAGATTGTACCAAAATTACTAGAAAATATAGGGGATATATGGTATAATGTAGTGTATCTTTTTGAGCTTTATGATACAATTATAACGAAAGATAAAATAGTTATAAAGTTCAAGATTGTGAGGTGTAATTAATGAAACACGATACTAAAAAAATACATTGTTCATTTTGTGGTAAAAGCACTGATGAAGTGTTTAAGATGATTGCAGGTAACGATGTATTTATTTGTGATGAGTGTGTAGACTTGTGTTCTGATATGATTGAAGAAGAATTAGAGTATAGAAATAATTTGACAAAAAAAGAATTTAAATTATTAAAGCCACATGAAATAATGAATAAATTAAATGATTATGTAATAAGTCAAGATAAAGCAAAAAAATCAGTTGCTGTTGCTGTTTACAATCATTATAAAAGAATAAATACAAAAAAAGATGATAACGATATTGAGTTACAAAAAAGTAATATTGCTTTAATAGGAAGTACAGGTTCAGGAAAAACTTTAATAGCACAAACCTTGGCTAAAATGTTAGATGTTCCTTTTGCTATTTCCGATGCAACAACTTTAACAGAAGCCGGATATGTAGGAGAGGACGTTGAAAATATTTTACTTCGTCTTATTCAAAATGCCAATTATGATATAGAGAGAGCTGAAAGAGGAATTATCTATATTGACGAAATTGATAAAATCGCTAAGAAAGGTGAAAATGTTTCAATAACACGTGATGTATCCGGTGAAGGTGTTCAACAGGCATTATTAAAAATCTTGGAAGGAACGATTGCAAGTGTACCTCCACAAGGAGGAAGAAAGCACCCCGGGGAAGAAATGATAAAAATAAATACAAAAGATATTTTATTTATTATTGGTGGAGCATTTTCAGGAATTGAAGAAATAATAAAACGTCGTTTGGGAGAAAAAATTATTGGTTTTTCTAAGAGTGATGAACTTAATGACGAAGAAGATATTATTTCAAAAGTAAAACATGAAGATTTGGTAAAATTTGGAATTATACCGGAATTTATCGGTAGAATACCTGTCATTTGTTATTTAGAAGAACTTGATGAGAAAGATTTAATAAGGGTATTAAAAGAACCTAAAAATTCAGTATTAAAGCAATATGAATACTTATTTGAATTAGATAATGTTAAGTTAATATTTGAAAATTCAGCATTAGAAGAAATTGCCAAAGAATCAATAAAAAGAAAAACAGGGGCAAGAGGGTTACGTTCTATAATTGAAGAAATATTACTTGACGTAATGTATGATATACCGAGCGAAAAAAATATTACAGAATGTATTGTAACTAAAGAGAATGTAATTAACAAAACAAAACCAATATTAAAATAATTGATTGAGAGAGGAGTTAGTTTTGGGTAAATATTATTTATTAGAACATAAAGATTTATTTTTCCCGTCTAATACTTACACAATAGATATAGAGGATAAAAGATTTTTAAAAACTATAAAAAGATTGAAAAAAGATAAATTTTCCGTTTTTATTGCTAATAATCGAAAATTTATTGATACTTATGATGAAGAATTTTCAGAAGAGGATATGTACGATGCACAAGGTTTTAACATTTTCTTTGGTACATACGGTCAATTAACTGTTGATAAGAAAAATAAAATTTATCAATATTCATGTTATGGTGTTGCGGAAGTGAAAAGTGGTGTATATAAAGATAATATGGTAGAGTACTTAGATATAACCACAAAAGAAACTGAACATGGTGATATTAATGAAAATGTGGCGTTGATAAAATTAAAAACCGAACTTAGTACATACTTAGCTAATGAAAATTTTGAGATAGATCTTTATGAAACAGATGATTTGGAGAAATTTATTAATAAGAATATTAAGTATTTTCCAATTGATAGATTTTTTAAAAAACGTGTGTTATACTCATTAAGTTTAGATAAAAAAGTTGCTGCTATTTTAAAAGGATTTGATATGCTTGATTCGGGCGTAGATTTAAAACGTAAAATTGATAAAAAAGTTAGAGAAAATATTGATAATCAACAAAAAGAATATTTTTTACGTGAGCAGATGAAAGTAGTTCAAGATGAACTTAAACAAATTGTTCCGGAAGATGATGATTTAGAAAAATTGAAAAAGCAAATTTTAGATATAAAATTAGCTAAAGAAGATGAAGATGTTCTTATGAAAGAGTTGGATAGATTAGAAAAAACTCCGGTAATGAGTCCGGAACATTCTATTATTAGAACATATTTAGAAACTGTAGTTGCACTCCCTTGGAATAATGTCACTAAAGATGAGATTGATATAAAAAATGCAGAAAAAATCTTAAATGAAGATCACTACGGCTTGGAAAAGATAAAAGAGCGTATTTTGGAATTTTTAGCAGTTAAAAAACTGCGTGAGGATATGAAATCACCAATTCTCTGCTTAGCCGGTCCTCCGGGAGTAGGGAAAAGTTCTTTAGCAAAATCAATAGCAACTTCTATGAACAGAAGTTTTATCCGTATATCTTTAGGTGGTATAAGAGATGAAGCAGAAATAAGAGGGCATAGAAGAACCTATTTAGGAGCCTTACCGGGAAAATTAATTCAATCATTAAAAAAAGTAAAAACTAAAAATCCAGTTATTTTATTAGATGAAATAGATAAGATGGCTTCAGATATAAAAGGAGATCCGGCAGCAGCGATGTTGGAAGTAATTGATCCTGAACAAAATAATGAATTTGTGGATCACTATTTGGATATTCCTTTTGATTTATCACAAGTATTGTTTATTGCAACTGCTAATAATTTAGGGATGATTCCAGCACCGCTCCGTGATAGAATGGAAATTATAGAATTAGAATCTTATACGGTAAAAGAAAAAGAGAATATTGCAATTAAATATTTAATACCGAAACAAATAAAAGAGAATGGCTTAGAAATTAACAATGTTACATTTTCAAAAGCAGCGGTGAATAAGATAATCAACAGTTACACTTATGAAGCCGGAGTCAGAAGTTTAGACAGAGTAATTGCTTCGGTATGCAGGAAAGCTGCATTACGTGTATTAAAAGGTGAAGAAAAAATAAAAGTTGGTGTCAATAACTTAGAAAGTTTTGTCGGCCCTGAAAAATATAATATGAAAGATAAAAATAGTGAACCGCAAATCGGATTAGTTAATGGGTTAGCCTACACTAGTGTAGGAGGTGATACTTTGGAAATAGAAACAAGTATTTCTAAAGGAAGTGGAAAAATTGTTCTTACCGGTAAATTAGGTGATGTAATGAAAGAATCGGCACAAATGGCTATTTCATATTTAAGATCTAATGCGGAGGAGTTGGGGCTTTCCGATATTAATTTTTCTGAAATAGATATTCACCTTCATGTTCCTGAAGGTGCAGTACCTAAAGATGGACCTTCGGCAGGAATAACAATAACGACTTCTGTATATTCAGCACTTACGAAAAAAACGGTTGATAATAATATTGCTATGACGGGAGAAATGACTCTTCATGGAAAAATCCTTCCAATTGGCGGGGTAAAAGAAAAAGTTTTAAGTTCAGAAAAAATGAATATTAATACTATTATTATTCCAACTAAAAATAAAAAAGATTTGATTGATATTCCAAGAGAAGTTTTGAACAGATTGACTATTTATACTGTAGATAATATTCATCAAGTATTTGGTGTGGTGTTTGGAGAATAATATGAAAAAGTTAAATACCCATAATGTTGATTTAATAATAAGTGCTGTATCTAAAAAACAATATCCAAAACACAATAAACCGGAAGTTGCTATGTGTGGAAGATCAAATGTTGGTAAGTCGACATTTATTAATACATTATTAGAAAGAAAAAATTATGCTAGAGTATCATCGAAGCCGGGAAAAACAAAAACGCTTAACTTTTTTGATATAGATAATAAAGTAGTATTAGTTGATGTTCCGGGGTATGGATATACTAAACTTTCTAAAAGTGAACAAGAAAAGTTATACGATATGATAGTAGAGTATCTTGTTAATAGTGAAAATTTAAGTTTTGTATTACATTTGGTAGATAGTAGACATAAGCCGTCACAAGATGATATAGAAATGAATGAATTTTTAAACTATTATAAAATTCCATTTGTTTTAGTGTTAACTAAAGTTGATAAAATATCAAAAAATGAGCTTTCAAAAAATATGGCAAAAATAAAAAAAGAATTAGATTTAACAAATAATATTTCAGTGATTGAGTTTTCTTCAGTTACAAAATTAGGTAAAGAAAAAATAGTGGAAGAAATATCAAAAATTTTAGTATAAATAATATAAAATCGATTTTCTTATTAGAGATTTATCTATAATGGTTGTATAATAAATATTAAGGTATAAAAATATCCTTTACATCTCGTTATAGAATCTCTTTAATAAGTAAGTCGATTTTTTAAGAAAAACTGTTAATAAGCATTAAAAAAAGTTTCCTTAAAATTAAAAATTTGATAATTAAAGTAAAAAATATTATAATTAGTGGGGTATCGATTTAATTATTTTATAACAAAAAAGTATATGGAGGAAATTTTAGATGTCAGTTCTAGATATTAAAGATTTAGAAGTATCGATTAATAAAAAACAAATTTTAAAAGGGTTAGACTTAAAAATTAAATCAGGAGAAATTCATGCTGTAATGGGTCCTAACGGTGCCGGGAAATCTACACTTGCGTCTGCCATAATGGGACATCCTAAATATGAGGTAGACGGAGGAAGTATTTTACTTGACGGTGAGGAAGTATTGGATATGGAAGTTGATGAACGTGCACGTGCAGGTTTATTTTTAGCTATGCAATATCCGTCAGAAATACCGGGTGTTCCGACATCTGAGTTTATAAAATCTGCGATTAATGCGCAGCGCGAAGATAATATTCCATTGATGAAGTATATAAAAAAATTAGATAAAACAATGGAATTTCTAGATATGGATTTAAAAATGTCTCAACGTTATGTAAACGACGGTTTTTCAGGTGGTGAAAAAAAACGTAATGAGATATTACAGTTAATGATGATAGAACCTAAATTTGCTATTTTAGATGAGATTGATTCAGGTCTGGATATTGACGCATTAAAAATTGTTTCTAAAGGTGTTAATAAAATGCGTGGTGAAAATTTTGGATGTTTAATTATCACTCATTACCAACGCTTATTAGATTACATTGTTCCTGATTTTGTCCATGTACTAATGAATGGAAAAATTGTAAAAACCGGTGGGTCTGAACTGGCATTACGTTTAGAAAAAGAAGGATATGATTGGTTAAAAGAAGAGGTTTAATATGGAAAACAATAAGTTAAAATTAAGTATTAAAACTTTAAAAAGCGTTTTTTCTGATACAAACGAACCCACGTGGTTTTTAAATATCAGAAAACTGGCTATGTATAAAAGTTATACTTTGCCTTTTCCTAAATTAGAGTCTATGGATTTAGAAAGTTGGCAATTATTTAATATTAATTTTTCGAATTTAAGACTTTCTAATGAGAAAATTAATATTAATGAAATAAAGGATAAGTACAATATTAAAGATTCTGATATTGTTGTAATTCAAAAAAACAATACAATATTATATATTAATATTCCTGAACAATATAAGGAAAAATTGGTTATTAAAAATATTTTTGAAGCTATGAATAATGATCACATTAAAGATAGTTTTTTATCTGTTGTTGATTATGCAGAAAGTAAGGTTACGGCTGTTCACTATAGTTTATTAAATGCAGGTTTATTTGTAGAAACTAAGGATAATGTCGTTATTGATGAACCTATTCAGTATATTGTAATAACCGATAAAAAACAAAGTTTATTTAATCATGTAACCATAAAAGCCGGCAAAAATTCATCACTTAATTTTGTAGAAAACTATATAAACAATTTAAAAAAAGATGATACACCGTTTAGTATTGTAGTAGAAGTTGTAGCAGAAGAGAATGCCAAAGTAAACTATAGTTCTATAACCAATTTACCAAAAGGAAAACGCGGGACTATTTTACGTCGAGGATTGACAAACGATAATTCGCTTATTAACTGGAATGTAGCGGCTATGGATGAGGCTGATGTTTATCATGATAATACTACAAATATTCTTGGGAATGGTTCGGAAGCTAACTTGAAAATAGTAACTCTTGGGGTAAAAGAACAAAAAACATATTTTAATAGTGAAGTAGTAAATCAAGGGTTAAACTCTAGGGGTGATATACTTCAACATGGAGTTATGTTAGATAGATCGCATATTGTTTTTAATGGAGTGGGGTTTATTGTAAAAGGTGCTACCGGTTCAAACGCTTATCAAAGTTCACGAATGTTAACGTTATCAAGCGAAGCAAAAGGTAATGCTAATCCAATGTTGTTAATTGATGAAAATGATGTTATGGCAGGACATGGTGCTTCTCTTGGAAGAATTGATGAGGAACAACTTTACTATCTGCAAAGTAGAGGGTTATCAAAAAAAGAATCAAGTAGATTATTAGTTCATGGTTTTTTATCACCGGTTATATCAGAATTAACAGTTGATTTTATCAAAGAAATGGCAACTGTACTTATTGATGAAAAAATAAATAATAACGAGAGTGAATAGTATAATATGGAAAAATTCAGCAATGTTAGGGAAGATTTCCCTATTTTAAAGCGAAAAATTGGAAATAACAGGTTAGTATTTTTCGATAACGGTGCAACTACACAAAAACCTATTCAGGTAATAGATGCTATAACAAATTATTATAAAAATTATAACTCAAATATTCATCGTTCGGTTTATACTTTAGGTGATGAATCAGAGAAAATTTATATGGAGTCAAAAGAACTCGTAAAAAATTTTATTAATGCTGAAAGTTATGAGGAAATAATCTATACAAGTGGGACTACCGAGGGTTTGAACTTTGTTGCAAGAATGATAGAACAAGAGTTAAACAGTGGGGATGAGATTGTTCTTAGCTATATGGAACATCACGCTAATATTGTACCGTGGCAACAACTTGCGAAACGAAAAAATCTTGTATTAAAGTATCTTGAACTGGACGAAAAAGGTAGAATAAGCATAAATCAACTGCAAGATTATATTACTGCCAAAACTAAGGTTGTTTCTCTTTGTCACGCTTCTAATGTATTAGGCAATATTAATCCTGTTTACAAAATTGGAGAATTGTTAAAAGATAGAGATATTCATTTTATAGTAGATGCGGCACAATCGGCACCACACTTAACACTTGATGTTCAGAAAATGAACTGTGATTTTTTGACGTTTAGTGCTCATAAAATGTGCGGACCTACCGGAATAGGGGTGCTTTATGGAAAAAAAGCATTATTAGAAAAATTTGATCCTGTTGAATTTGGTGGCGGTATGATTGGTATTGTTGAAGAACGTTCTGCGACATGGGCAGTTTTACCGGATAAGTTTGAAGCGGGGACGCCGTTATTAGCACAAGCTGCCGGTCTTGGTGCTACGATAAAATATTTAACTAATCTTAATTTAGAAAGTATAGAAAAATATACTAAGAAATTAACTAAATACCTCTATGATGAACTTTCAAAAATTGAAGATATAGATATATATGGTACTGATGATATTAGTGAAAAAGTATCATTAATTTCATTCAATTTAAGGGGTGTTCATCCACATGATTTAACGAGTTTCTTAGATGAAAAAGGTATATGTATTCGTGCGGGGCATCAATGTACCCAGTTGTTATTACAAAAATTAGGTGTTTACTCTGTTGCCAGAGTTAGTTTGTATTTTTATAATACAAAAGAAGAAGTTGATTTCTTTATTAAAACATTAAAAGAAACGAAGGAATTTTTTGATAATGAGTTTTAGTGATTTAAAAGATTTATATAAACAAGTGATCTTGGATCACAGTAAGCACCCGCGTAATTATGGAGTGATAGAAGATAGTTATAAATTGGAAATGCTCAATCCTTCGTGCGGTGATAAAATTACCGTCAGTATGTGTATTGAGAACAACATTATAACTGATATTAAATTTATTGGGACAGGTTGTTCTATTTCTCTTGCTTCTGCTTCTATGTTAACAGAAGAATTAAAAGGTCTTAGTGTTGAAAAGGCTAATGAAAAAATAAAAGATTTTTTAAATATGATTATGGGGACGGAGTACGATGCCGACAATCTTGAAGACAGTATTTCTTTAGAAAATATTTCAAAATTACCGGCACGTGTTAAATGTGCTACACTGGCATGGAAGATTACAGAAAAAATATTAGAAGAAAATAAAAATAGTTAAAGTGTAGAAAAAGGAGTGAGTGCATTGAGTAAAAACGAAGAAATGTTTACCGATTATCAGTATGGATTTTCTGATGTTGATGTTTCAATATTTAAAACTGAAAAAGGTTTAACGAAAGAAATAGTTGAAACTATTTCAAAAAGAAAAGAAGAACCGGACTGGATGTTGGACTTTAGGTTGCATGCTTTGAAAGAATTTTATAGAATGCCAATGCCTACATGGGGTGGAGATTTATCTGAAATTGATTTTGAAGATTTAACCTATTATGTAAAACCATCTGAAAAAACAGAACGTTCTTGGGACGAAGTACCAACAGAAATCAAAAATACATTTGAGAAACTTGGTATTCCGGAAGCGGAGCAAAAATATCTTGCCGGCGTATCGGCACAATATGAATCGGAAGTGGTTTATCACAATATGCACAAAAAATTTGAAGAGTTGGGAATTATTTTTGAAGATACCGATACAGCATTAAAAAATCATGAAGAAATATTCAAACAATATTTTTCAAAAGCTGTAGATTATAATGATAATAAATTTGCAGCATTAAATTCAGCGGTTTGGTCAGGCGGTTCATTTATTTATTGCCCTAAAAATGTTTCTATAGATGCACCGTTGCAGGCGTATTTTAGAATTAATAGTGAAAAGATGGGACAGTTCGAACGTACATTAATTATTATTGAGGAAAATTCTTCTGTACATTATGTAGAAGGTTGTACAGCACCGACTTATTCTGCAAGTTCATTGCATGCAGCAGTTGTAGAGATATTTATTAAACCTAATGCACGTTTTAGATATACAACTATTCAAAACTGGTCAACAAATGTGTATAATTTGGTAACAAAACGTGCTATTGTCGAACAAAACGGAACAATGGAGTGGGTTGATGGAAATCTCGGGTCCAAGCTAACTATGAAGTATCCGGCATGTGTTCTAGTTGGAGAAGGTGCCAGCGGCAGTACATTGTCGATTGCTATGGCGAGTGAGGGGCAGGTACTTGATGCAGGTTCTAAGATGATACATTTGGCACCAAGGACATCTTCTACAGTAGTATCTAAATCTATGTCGCGTCGTGGCGGTAAAGTAAACTATCGTGGTTGGATACATTTTGGTAAAGATTCTGAAGGTTCACGTTCTAATATTGAATGTGATACGCTGATTTTAGATGAGTATTCAACATCAGATACTATTCCGTATAATATTATTCAAAATTCTAATGTATCATTAGAACATGAGGCCAAAGTATCAAAAGTATCAGAGGAGCAACTGTTTTATTTAATGAGTCGAGGGTTAGATGAAGCACAAGCAACAGAGATGATTGTTATGGGATTTATCGAACCATTTACAAAAGAATTACCTATGGAGTATGCAGTTGAATTAAATAGATTAATTTCATTTGAAATGGAAGGCTCAATCGGTTAATAATAAGGTTATATAATAAATTTCAAAGCATTGAAAATATAAAACAAATAAGTTAATTAGGCTCTATGTTAAATAGAGGAAATAGAGAAAATTATCTTCTAAAAAATGAAAGACTGATGAGAGGAATTGTGGATATAAAATCCATAATTTCTTTTTTTAAAAAAGAGTGTATAATAAATATAGGATATGAGAAAATATGATGATTTTGATTTAGATTTAAAAAAAGTAGTTAACGAAAATGAAGGAGATATTTGTACCAATAGTTGGATTATTTTGTTTTTTAAAATATTGTGATATTATAATAATAAACAATGATTTTAGGAGAAATATGGTTATGAATAAAAATAATAAAGAACAATATAATAATGTAAATAATTATTCTGAATACAATCAGGATAATTATCAACATCAAAATTTTAATGATGAAAATTATCAATATGATCAATTTGGGCATTATAACACTGATTATCAGCATAATAAATTTAACAATCAACAGTCTCAAGAAAATTATACAGGTATACATCAAAATAACTATAATAACTTTAATGAAGAATATTATAGAGAAAAACCTAAAAAGAAGAAAATGTTAGTTATTTTTATTAGCGTGGTGATAATTTTAGTTTTAGGAGTTGGTGGTATTTTCGGGTATAATTATTTTATAAAAAATAAAACTATTACTGTTAATATGTCACAATATGAGATTGAATTTGTTCCTTTTGGGACTGATGGAGATGGAAAACCGGAAGTGGATATAAAAAATATACCAACAGTAAATACAGATAGCGAAGATGTAAAAAAATTCTTACAAGAACCTACGGTTACTTATAATAAAAATAATAATTTGAAAAATGGAGATAAGGTAGAAGTAATAATATCATTAAGTAAAACTTCTGCACAGGCAAAACATTTGGAGATTAAAGGGGAGTATAAAAGAACGTTTACTATAAGAGGATTGAATGAAAAAACTAAAGAAAAAACAATAATTTCAGGAAATAATTCATCATCGAGTGGAAAAATAAAAGAAGAGCCTTTAATTGATACGAAAAAATTGTCAAAAGAACAAGTAGCTAAATGGGTAAAAGCATGTTATATAGAAAATAACACAGAATTAACAAATGATGATTTTATTGTTGATGTTTCACTTGGAGAGGATAATTTAGTGTATGCTGTTTTGAGTGAAAATCCTAAATCATCTAAGTTTAACTCACCTAAAATGCTGGATCATCGATATAGAATAAATGCACATGGGGAACTGGAAATAGGTTCACGTCTAAAAGATGAGTGGACAATTATCAGTCGTGTATATAAATATATAGAATAGCATAAAAATTTAATAATAAAATAAATAAAGTTGAGAAAATTACTCTAAAATATTGTTATCTTCTTACTTATATAGCTATATCGTTATTTTGTAAATTTTTTTAAATAGCACTTGTAATTGTAAGCGATTAGTGAGATAATAATTAATATAATGTAAAACAACAATTAAGAGGAGATAGGCACTTATGACAAAGATATTAGCTATAAATTCGGGGAGTTCATCTCTTAAATTTCAATTATTTGAAATGCCTGAAGAAAAAGTTATTACCAAAGGATTAGTAGAAAGAATAGGAATTGAAAATAGTATCTTTACTATTGAGTTTAACGGAGAAAAAGATAAACAAATATTGGATATTCCTAATCATGATACAGCTATAGAAATGTTGCTAGAAAAATTAATATCAAAAGGGATAGTAAAAGATGTTAAAGAAATTGAAGGTGTAGGACACCGTGTTGTACATGGTGGAGAATTCTACGATTCATCTGTACTGGTAACTGATGAAGAACTAGCCAAAGTTGATTCAATTGAAGATTTAGCACCTTTGCATAATCCGGCAAATATTAAAGGTGTACGTTCATTCCAAAAAGAATTACCGGGAGTTCCGAATGTGTTAACATTTGATACAGCGTTCCACCAAAGCATGCCAAAATCTACTTACATGTATGCAGTACCTAGAGAGTTTTATGAAAAATATGGTGTTCGTAAATATGGTGCTCATGGAACAAGTCATAGATATATTGGACAAAAAGTTGCTGAAATTTTAGGTAAAGATCCTAAAGAATTAAAAACTATTTCTTGCCATATAGGAAACGGTGCATCAATCTGTGCTATTAAAAACGGTAAATCGTTTGATACCTCTATGGGATTCACACCGCTTTCAGGATTGGTTATGGGAACTAGAACAGGGGATATAGATCCGGCGACAATACCTTATATTGCACAAAAAACCGGTCTTTCATTAGAAGAAATCGTCCATATTTTCAATTTTGAATCAGGACTTAAAGGTGTTTCAGCTATCTCATCTGATTTACGTGATGTAGAAGTTGCAAGAGATACTGATCCACATGCAGCTGAAGCTATTGATGTATATATTACAAGAATTAAAGAGTATATTGGGGCATATGCAGCAGCAATGAATGGTGTCGATGCTATCGTCTTTACCGCAGGTGTTGGAGAAAATGCAACTTGGGTGCGTGAAGAAGTTCTTGAGGGCGTATCATTCTTAGGTGTTGAGGTTGATAAAGAGAAAAACAGCGTACGTGGTAAAGTCGCAGAGATTTCTACACCTAATTCGAAAGTAAAAGCATTTGTTATTCCAACAGATGAAGAAGTAATGATTGCTAGAGATACTTATAACTTATCTAAATAAATAGCAATATTTTAGTAGGCTGGGGCTTTCACTCCGGCCTTTTAATTTTATAAATATGAAAAGCAGGTGAATTGTGTTAGAATATAGTAATGAATTATTTAAAGAAAAATTTAATACAGCTGTTGAAATTCTTAAAATATTTGAAAATAACAACTTTAAAGCATATTTTGTAGGTGGTTGTGTTAGGGATTATATATTAAAAAAAGAATTTTCGGATATAGATATAACGACCAATGCATTGCCGGAAGAAATAAAAACTATTTTTGATAGGACTATTGATACAGGAATCAAGCATGGAACTGTAACAATTTTCCACAAAGGTAATTATTATGAAGTTACAACTTTTAGAACGGAATTAGACTACACTAATCATCGTTCTCCGGATAAAGTAGAATTTGTTAGCAGTTTAGAAAAGGATTTAGAACGCCGTGATTTTACAATTAATGCAATGGCACTGGATTCAAGAGGACGACTTTATGATTTTCATAATGGGCTTAGCGATTTGAATCATAAAATCATTAGAACTGTAAATTCTCCAAATGAACGTTTTAATGAAGATGCACTTAGAATGTTACGTGCATTTCGTTTTTCTTCTAAATTAGAATTTAAAATAGAAGATGAAACTTATAATGCTATTGTTAAAAATAAAGAATTAATTAAATTTGTTTCTATAGAAAGAGTGGTAGTTGAATTTAAAAAATTATTACAGGAAAAAGGTAATAAAAATGCTTTAGGACAACTTATTAGTAGCAAAATAGGTTGTTATATTCCTTTTATTAAATTTATAGAAGAGTATACTGATTTTGCTGATTTTACTTTTTCTCAAGCTTTATATTGGTTAATGTATTTTAATAATATAGAGTTATTAGAGTTAAAGAAATTAAAACTTTCTAATAATGAAATAAAGAAAATTAAAAAATATAAAAAAATAAAATTGGAATTTGACAAAAAAACTCCTCTTGAAGTAATGATTTATGATTTTGGAAGAGAAGATGTTAAATTCATAGTAGACATATTTAAGATTATGTCAACTGAAAAAATAAAGGACATTTATCTACCTATTTTAAATTTTTCTGAAATAGAAATAACATCAGAAGAAATAATAAAAATAATAAATAAAAAACCCGGATCATGGATAAAAGAGGTTAGTAGATTAATTGAAGTAAATATTTTATTGAATAATTTGCAAAACAATAATAAGGGGATAATAGATTTTCTATTAAAATTAAAGGATAAAATATAGATAAATAAAATTTAATTTTATAATGAAAGAGAGGTGAGTAATTTGAAAAATAATAATTTTTGTATTGTGGATATTGAATTAACGGAAGAAAAAGAAATAATTCAATTTGCTGCAGCAAAATTGGATAGTAATTTTGTTGAAGTTGATAGTGTAAACTATTATATAAAACCTGAAACAGGGTTATCCAATTTTGTTGTAGAATTTACAGGAATTACTGATGAGCAACTTAGTAATAAACCGAAATTCTCTGATATTTCAAATAAAATATATGATTTTATAAAGGATTCTATTTTAATTTGTCATGGTTTAGACTCCGATTATGGAATTTTATATAAGCATTTTATTAAAAACGGAATATATTATAAACCGACTAAAATGTTTGATACCGTCAAATTATCACAATTATTCTTCCCAATGGAAAGTAGTTATAAATTATCTGATTTAGCTAATTCATTAAATCTTTATAATGGAAATAATTATCACAATGCAAAGACGGATGTTATAGTTACATCTAATTTGTTAAAAAAAATAACAAAAAAAATATCTTCTCTTGAACAGGAAAATTATAATAAAATATTAAAAATATTAACAGCTGTTAAATCCGATATTATTTGGTTTATAAAATTTAGTAGAACAAAAAGAAAATTTATGAAAAATAATATAGGGTATATTTTTTATGCCGGAGTGAAATTCAAAAAAGTATATTATTCAAATAAAAACAAAAATATACCAGGAAAAATATTTTTCTCTGCAATTCCGGAAGAAGAATATGCCAAAATGTTTAAAATAAAAAACTATGAAATATTAAAAAATAAAAGTTCTTATGTTCCGCTTAACATATTTTCACTTTTACCCAAGAAAAAGGATAATAATTTAGCCAATCTTAGAATAAAGTTAATTGTTTGGGTATTGGAGACAAGTACCGGCGATTTTTCGGAATTAAATCTTTTAAATTCTGAAAAAATATTTTTAGATGAGATTATGGATTATTTATCAAATAGTCATAAATCTTATTATTTTGATATAAGGAATAAAAAAGCTCAAATGAGTAAAAATATTATTACAAATTATTGTAATATTTCAAGTATTATTAAAAATATATATTTTAAAAACTATAAGTTGATATTTGAAAATGCCAATGTGTTAGGAAGAGAATTAAATTCTAAAAATATAAAATTTTATTTTTATAAAAATGTGGTAACAGAGTTAAATGTTGCTATATCACAAAATCCTAGCAATAAAAATTTAAAAAATATTCGTGATAATCTGGATAGTTTGGTTAAATTTTTAAATGAAATGTATATTTCAGAAAGTTTGTTTTTATATAATGACAGTATTTATTTTATTAAACAGGATATAGGTATACTTAAAGATGAGATAAGTAATAGTAAGTTGAAAATTCCTATAACTAAAAATTTTATTTTAAATTTGGATAAGGCAATAATAAATACGAAAAATAGTTTTAAATTTGATAATTTTACCCAAGAGAACAGCTTGTACTTAAAGATTGTTAATGACAAAAATATAAAATATATAATTAATTCGATTCATACAAAAAAATATTATTATTTAAATATAAAAAACAAATTAAATGTTAGTTACGTTTCCGATAAAAATGAAATATTGTTTAATAAAATGCAAGGCAGAATTTTATATATTTTTGAAAGTAATAAATACCGTGACTTATATTTTAGTGAACGTGAGAAAAAATCCTATATAAAATATATTAATTTTTCGTCAACAGATAATTTTAGAGATTTATATATTGATCTAAATAAAAATAACCGTTTAATGTATGTTTGCTATGCTACTAAAGATATTTTAGAATATAATTGTTATTTAAAAAATATTTTTGATTCTATAGTTGTTTTAAAAAATTTAGAATATTAATCATTATATAAATATAGAAGAATTTTGATTTGATATTATTCCGTTATTATTTAAAAAAATATTATTTTATGTTATAATTTTATTAGTTTTTATAATCAAAGATTGAAATATTTAAAAGTAATTTTTTAAGGAGGAGTTTAGTTTGAACATCAATAATTTAAAAGAAAAACTAGGTCAAAAAGTAACAATTGGTGCTTGGATTTCCAATAAGAGAAGTAGTGGAAAGATAGCATTTTTACAATTACGTTATGGTGCCGGATTTATTCAAGCTGTTGCATTAAAAGAAAGTTTAGGAGAAGAGCGTTATCAACAATTACGTCATTTACCTCAAGAATCTTCATTGAAAGTAACAGGGCTAATTAAAGAAAATAATAGAGAGTTATCCGGTATTGAGTTGGAAATTGAAGATTTTACAATTATTTCGGAAGCGATTGATTATCCAATTACACCAAAAGAGCATGGAGTAGAGTTTTTAGCAGATAATCGTCATATTTGGATACGTTCTAAAAAACAACATGCTATTTTAACCGTTCGTAATCAAATTATTAAATCAACTTATGATTTCTTTGAAAAAGAAGGATTTTTAAAAACTGATCCTCCAATTTTAACCTCATCTGCTCCTGAGGGGACTACTGAATTATTTAATACAAAGTATTTTGACGAGGAAGCCTATCTTTCTCAGTCCGGTCAATTATATTTAGAAGCTACTGCTATGGCATTCGGTAAAGTATTTTCGTTTGGGCCGACGTTCAGAGCAGAAAAATCTAAAACACGTCGTCACTTAATTGAATTTTGGATGATTGAAGCTGAAATGGCATTTTGTAACCATAATGAAAGTTTAACATTACAAGAGGCTTACGTTAATCATTTAATTACTGATGTTATTGAAAAATGCCCGGAACAACTAAAAATTCTCGGTCGTGATTTAGAGTCTTTAAAAAATGCCTGTGGTGAATTTCCTCGTATTAAATATAAAGATGCTATTAAGTTGTTAAAAGATAATGGTTTTGATGATATTGAATATGGTGATGATTTCGGTTCTCCACACGAAACATTTATAGCAAACAGTTATAATAAACCTGTATTTATTACTAATTGGCCAATAGACATTAAACCTTTCTATATGATAGAAGACCCGACTGACCCAGGTACAGTATTATGTGCTGATCTTATTGCTCCTGAGGGTTATGGGGAAATTATTGGTGGTTCGCAACGTATTGATGACTATGATAAATTGCTGGAAAATATCAAAAAACATGATTTAAACTTGGATGCTTACGGTTGGTATTTGGATCTTAGAAAATATGGCTCTGTTGAACATTCAGGGTTTGGGCTTGGATTGGAAAGAACTGTAGCATGGATTACAGGAAATGGTCATGTTCGTGAAACTATCCCATTCCCACGTCTATTAAATAGACTTACACCTTAATTATGTTAAATGTTAACACTAATGGGCTATTGGTTGATGCTGAATTTTTAATGAATTACAAAAATTATAATTTATCTGGAGAGGAAGCAATTTTTCTTCTTCAGATAAATTACTTAACAGAGCAAGGGAAGAAAATATTTTCTGTAAATTCATTTTCAGTAGCACTAAATATGTCCGAAAAAGATATATTTTCTATGTTGGACAGTTTACTTAGAAAAAGAGTTATTAAATTAGCAAAAAATAATAGAATTAGTTTTATTATTTTTAATACTGAAGATAATTTTTATACTTTAAAAGAATTACTAAAATTAGTTGAGAGTATTGTTTCCAGAATGTTGACTTCAAGAGAAATTGATATTATTTCATCTTGGATTGACAGAAAATTTTTAAAAAGTGAAATTGATGAAGCTTTAAACATTTCAAAAAATATTAATTATGTAAATGGTATTCTAAATAATAAAATTAACAATGAAATGATAAATTCGGAAGAAAGCGAGAATATTTTGGGATATGACTGGCTTAACAAATAAAAAATTAAACGAAAAAGCTAAAAAAGTAAGTAAATATCTTGATAGAGTTTTTCCAAATGTTGAATGTGAGCTTAATTTTTCCAATAATCTTGAATTAATCATTGCTGTATTACTGTCGGCGCAATGTAAAGATGAGTACGTTAACCGTGCTACCGTTGGATTATTTGAAAAATATAAAACTATTGATGATTATGCTGATGCCAAAGTTAATGATATAGAAAAATTAATTAAAAGTTTGGGATTATATAAGGCAAAATCAAAAAATATCGTGGGTATGGCTAATATGTTAAGGGATGTTTATAATTATAAAATACCACAAACACGTGAAGAACTTATAAAGTTACCTGGAGTTGGTAGAAAAACAGCGAATGTTGTCCTTTCTGTCGGATTTGGAATACCGGCTATTGCTGTTGATACACATGTAGAACGTGTTACAAAATTGATGGGACTTGTTGATATAAACGCTACACCGCTGGAAGTAGAAAAGAAATTAATGGAGATATTTCCCATGAAAGATTGGGGAAAAATCCATCATCAACTGATACATTTAGGTAGATATAAATTACCTGCACGTGGCGAAAAAGATACAGATCCCGAATTGGAAAGATTATTAATTGAATAATTTAGCAAGGAGAGTTCGGTATGATATATATTATTATTTTTTCAATAATTTTTATTTTTTTAGATCAGCTTAGTAAATACTTCATTCTTAATGATATGAATTTAGGAGATAGTAAAGAAATTATAACTAATTTTTTTAATATTACCTCTCATAGAAATCGTGGAGCAGCTTGGGGAATACTTCAAGATAGCAGGTACTTTTTTATAGTAACAACACTTATATTTTTAATTATTCTTTTTTATTATATTTATAAACAAAGACGAAAAATCACTAAATTTGATGTTCTTACTTTTTCACTGGTTGTAGGTGGTGCAATTGGTAATTTTATTGACAGAATAGTGCGTCATGAAGTTATTGATTTTTTAGATTTTAGATTATTCGGATATGATTTTCCAATTTTTAATCTTGCCGATACATTTATTTGTGTAGGGGTATTGTTTTTACTTGTAAAAATATATAAAGAAGAAAATTAATATAATATGATGAAGATATGTTTAACAAAAAACTAAAAAATTATATAGAATTTATAGCAGTTGAGTGTTGTGATTTATTGATTTGTGATTTACTTTAGAGAACTTTTTACAAATCTAATAATCTGTAGAAATATATGTAAAAACTTCATTTCCTTAAGTATCAATAAAAATTAAGAGGAGATATACTATGATAAACTTCACAAAAAAACATAATTTAGATGAAATAATAAGTAATAACAGCATTATTATAATCCAGTACGGTACTTCTACTTGTATGCCATGCCATGCTATAAAAAATAGAATTGATATTTGGAATAAGGATAATAGTGATATTGCAACATACTATATTTCACTAGAAGAAAATATGAATATTGCAGCTCAACGTGGAATATTATCAGCACCTACTGTAGAAGTATATATTGAAGGGAAACTATCTATCCAAAAAAGTGGATACTTTAGCTTAGATGAAATTTTGGATAAGGTCGAAAAGCCAATGAGATAATTAAAACTAACTAAAATGATTAAAAATATCGGGAGCGACCCTACCTTATAAATAGCCCTCCATAACTTGCCCAAGTTTTGGAGGCTAGTACATTTTTCATACCTGTATTTATTATACAACTTCTTTTACTTGTAAAGTATTTGAATTAAAAGTACAACATTGTTATAATTGATATTATAATTTTTATTTATGGAGGTAATATGAGAATTTCGTTTAAAAGAGGTAATATTAAATATTTATTAATTAGCGGTCTAATTTATTTTATGGCTGTATTTGTAATACCGAGTATTTTACCAACATCAATAAATGTTTACACAAGATTGAATATTGTTTTGGCTTTATCAATAGCTGCAACTATAATTTTAGGAGTGTATAGTTGCAAAATAACGAACGACATAGAACATAGTGGAAAAAGGTATAATTTTTTAATACTTTTTACAATAGGACTTATAGGATTTATGGCAATGATGTTTTTACAGGGGGCTGTTAATTATATCTTGCAATATTTAGCGAAATTTTTTGAATTCCAGACCACAAGTAAAAACACCAGTAATGTAGTAGAAATTATAAAACGCATGCCAATTTTCGTGTTATATGTAACCGTATTAGGACCTATTATGGAAGAATTATTTTTTAGAAAAGCTGTTTTTGGTTATTTTTATGACATTTTTCTTGGAAGTAAATCGTGGATAAGATTTACTATACCTGCAGTAATAACAGGAATAGTGTTTGCTCTTCCGCATGATGGGTTTTCTCCACTTATGTTAATTTATATTGTTATGTCAATAGTATTTAGTTATTTATATACTTTAACAAAAAGTATTATTACTCCAATGGTTGCTCATATATTTATGAATATTTTAGTTGTTGTTGTTCAAATATTTTTAGGTGCATAGAGGAGAGAATTATGTCATCAAAAACATGGTTATCCATAAATTATTTTTTGCAATTTGCAGTAAATGGTGTATTTTTACCATTTTGGATACTTTATTTAACGAGTGCGAAAAATATAACAGTTTTAGAGGCAAGTTCAATATTTTCAATGTTATATTTTGCCAGATTTCTTAGTGGTATTTTTATAAGTCCCTATTTAGTAAAAAAATACAGCCTAAGTTTAACATTGAAAATATCAGTTGCTGTGGGGTTGGTTCTAGTAATAAGTTATGGTTTTACAAATGAAAAAAGTATTTTAACTATAATAACATTTTTATTTGGAATGATTTATTTCACAGTATCAGCATTGGTGGAAAGTCTTGCGTCGCTGTTTTTAAAAGAAGAAAATATTGATTATGGTAAGGTTAGAACATACGGTTCTGTTAGTTTCACCTTGGTTGGAATATTAATTGGTGGTATTATTGGTTATGTTGGTAACAATGTGCTATATTATATTCTAGTATTCTTGGTATTGATATATTTAATTTTTATGTTTTTGCCACAACCAAAATTAGTAAGTAGTCTTAAAGTAGAAAAGGAAGGAGTAAAAAGGGAAAAACAATATTCATGGGTAATAAAAGATAAAAATGCTTTATTTTTAATTATATCCATTTTTTTATATCAACTAGCTCATACAGCTTATAATAACTATAATGCTATTTATTTAGAAAGTATGAATATATCTACAAAATGGTTATCAGGAATAATCTTAAATATTTCTGTAATAGCTGAAATATTGTTTTTTATTTTTTCAAAAAATATAATCAGTAAGATAAAACCAACTCATCTTTTTATTTTATCCGGAGTTGGTGGCGTAATACGTTGGGCAATGCTGGGAACTTTTCATAATATTTATGTTTTTATTTCAATGCAATGTTTTCATGCAATAACATTTGCAATGTCACATATTGCTTTTATTTTGCTTTTAAATAAAGGATTTAGTACAAAAAAAATTATTGATATGCAGAATTTATATATGGCTATAGGTTTTCAACTAAGTATGGCTGTAGGGCTTTATCTCATGGGAGGATTGTGGGATATTAGTACAACATATGTTTTTTATGTTTCGGCAGGAATAGCATTAGTCGGAACAATATTTGCAATGAAAATAAAAGAGAAGTAAAAAATAATTTTTATCATATTATAAAATATTAATATATAAATTAAATTAATAAAACCGAAAGACTATAGAAAGTCTTCCGGTTTTATATCATTCATACCGATCATCGGATCTATTATATTAATATTTTTAAAAGTTAGTATAGTATCTTCACTAAATGTATTATCAAATTCATTACCAGACGAATTATATTTAAAAAACCATTCTAAAGCTGTTTGTCGGCTAATGGTATTCGTTGGTTCTATAGATCTATAAAATACATTAGGATTTCCACAAAGAATTAATTTCTTTTTTGCACGAGTTACAGCGGTATATGTTAAATTTTTATTTAACATAAAATTGTAAGAATCTATAAAAGGTACTATTACATTATCAAATTCAGAACCTTGTGCCTTATGAATGGAAGAAGCATAAGCTAATGTTATTTGATTAAGTTCTTGTTTTTCGTAGGAAACAAAGTTTTCATCATAGTTGATTATAATTTTAAATTTTCCGGCTTCTTTTACTATATCATAGATATATCCAATATCACCATTAAAAATATTATCTTCCGGGCGATTAACAAGTTGCATAACTCTATCATCAACCTTGTAAATTAATTCTCCATATTCAATATAAATTTCGTTTTTATTAAACATATTTTGGATAGTTTTATTAATTTCATTTATACCTGCCATTCCCTTGTAAATAGGGGCGATAATTTGTATCTTTTCTTTTCCGGATGTTTTTAATAAGTTACTATAAGTTGTAGTTATTACATCAAGGATTTCGTTTTTATTAGCCATTAGGAATTCTTTATCATCGAAATTTTCAAGTACATCAAATGGAATATTATTTTTTATAGAATGGGATATATTTATAATACTAGAATTTTCACTTTGTCTGAAAATTCTATTTAATTTAACTGTTGATATAGTATTAGAGTTTATTAAATCATTAAGAACGTTACCGGGAGCGATTGAAGGAAGTTGATCATTATCTCCAACTAAAATAATTTTTGCATCAAAATTGATTATTTTAAGAAGATTATACATTAGAAAAACATCAATCATACTGGCTTCATCAATAATAATAAGTTCAGACTTAATACTTTTATCGCTAATAAACTCTTCCATATTTTCGTTTTCATTAGTCCAACCGATCGCTTTATGTATCGTTGAAGCGTAGAAACCGGTGCTTTCTGCCATTCGTTTAGCAGCCTTTCCGGTAGGTGCACAAAGTGTCAGAATATTTTTATGTTCGTTTAATAGATCACTAAGATCATAGTTTTTTATTTTTTGAAAAATTTTTATTACTGCAAGAATAATAGTTGTTTTTCCGGTGCCGGGACCTCCCGTTAAAATAGAAACATTATTTAGAATAGAATTTTTTATTGCAGCAATTTGTACAATATCATATTCAATATCTAATTCTTCTTCCACTTCCTTGATATATGTTTCCAATAATTTATCATCTAAATTAATAGTGTTTTCTCGTTTCAGACGTTTTTCAATATCACTATAAATAGAGTATTCTGAATAATATATTTCAGGTAAAAATATTTTATCATCAAGTTCGATAAGTTTTCCTAAATCAAGTGCATAGTTCAAAGAGTTTACAATATCTTCCTTAGCTAAAACTTCTTCACGTGATGCATAAAGTGTATTAAAGGTATTATATAGCAAACTATTCTTCATAATGTAAGTATTTCCGGTAGAAAAACAAAATGTATTTATTGTATAAATAAAACCATACAAAATACGTTCTTTATCATTAGCAGCTATCCCATTAATTTCAGCAATTTTATCAACAGTTTTAAAATTTATCCCTTTAATATCTCGTATAAGAGAATATGGTGTTTCGGTTATAGTTTTTATCGTGTTATGTTTATAAAAATTATAGATTTTTAAAATTAAATTATTACTAAGATTATATTCATTAAGTTTCAAAATAACATCTTGAGTTTGTTTATTAGTGATAATAGTAGAATAGATAACATCTTTTCGTTGTTTAGTGATACCTTTAATGTTATACAAAGAATCTCTATCATTATAAATTTTGTCAAGTGCTTCAATACCAAGAATATCAACAATATGTTCAGCAGTTTTTCTCCCGATACCTTGAAAAATAGAGCTTGATAAATAAGAAATTATAGCTTCTTTATCTTTTTCAATAATGGGTTCGGCAACGATAGCGCTAAGTTGTTTACCATATTTTCGGTGTTCGATAATTTCTCCTTTAAACATATAAAGCACTTCATTTTCAAATTTAATATCGGGGAATGTTCCAACAACACTGAAATAATCTCCGTTAATAAAATCGTAATTATCATTTAAAAATATAGAAAGAATGTAATAATTGTTTTCTTCGTTATGAAAAATTATTTTATTTAAAAATCCTTCAACAGTTTTCATTATCTAACTCCTAATAAACTAAGTAATAACACTATAATAATACATAATAGATAAAAAGTCTATAAATAGCTAATGATGATAGTTATAATTTTAATAGATATATTAAATTAAAGTATATATGGTAAAAAGATTAAAAGTAGTACACAAAATAAATGACATATAAAATTTTGAATTATATTAATAATATTGTAAGTATAGTTTAACGCTAAAACCAGTGGCGAATAAAAATATAATTTGTTATAATAACAGTGTAAAGAATAATAGGAGGGAGAATATATGGACATAAGACAGCTTAATTACTTTGTTACTGTAGCTGATAAAAAAAATTATTCATTGGCAGCTAAAGAACTTTATGTAACACAGCCTACATTATCGCTTGCTATACAAAAATTAGAAAAAGAATTTGAAACAGTGTTATTTAAACAAAGCAATAGACAGTTAATACTTACTGAAAGTGGAAGGGTACTTTATGAAAGCGGAAAAGAGCTATTAAAAAATTATAATAAAGTTGTAGAGAAAATGAATGATTTTCATAATAGTAATCAAACGGTATTAAAAGTAGGGCTTACTGTACTTTTTGCTATACAGTATATGGATGAAATTTCAAATTTTATTGCTACACAACCTAAGGTTGAGTTACGTTTAATACAACATGGTTCTAAAAAATTACAGCATATGGTTGCGAATGATGAGTTGGATATTGGATTATTGTCATTTCCTCAGTATGAGAATTCTATTATTATGGAAAAAATAGAAAAGAAAAAAGGTTCGTATAAGGCGGCGGTTGTACTTCCAAAAAATCATCATCTTTCTGATAGAAGTTCATTATCTATAGCAGATTTTAAAAATGAAAAATTAAGTTCTTTATCTAAAAGTTATGTTTTAGGTAATGAAATATATATTAAGTGTCGTGAATATGGTTTTGATCCTAATATAGTTTTTACTGATGATAATTGGACAGTTCTTGTAAAAAGTGTTCTTACGTTTAACAGTATGGTGCTATTACCTGCGGAATTTGAGGAAATTGGGAAATTTTCCGATGTTAAGTGGATACCGTTGGAAGAGGATATAGAGTATTTTATTGGTGTCGCACATAGAAAGGATAAAGAAATTTCTGAAATGGCAGAGTTGTTTATTGAGTCTATATTGAAATAGAGAAAATAAAGGAGAAAAAATTTTTAATGCAAAGATAGTATTTACATAAAATAAATTATGTAAATAAATATAAATTTTTTATTAATAAAAACTAACTTATAAAAATATTGTTATCTTTTTTAATACGTGTTACAATAGTAGTTGTGAATAAAATTATTTAATATAGAAAAGAGGGGTAGTATGCCGATAGGAGTGTTAATCAACACGGCGGCAATTTTTCTCGGTGGTATAGTCGGGGCATTATTTGGTAATAAGTTTTCTGAACAGTTTAAAGAACAACTTAATCTAATTTTTGGATTATGCTCAATTGGAATGGGAATTTCAGCAATAGGACTTATGAAATATATGCCGGCAGTGATCTTTGCAATAATTCTCGGTACAATTTTGGGAATTATATTTCATCTTGGTGAATGGATATATCGTGGTTGTGCACAATTACAAAAGGCAATGGTTAAAATTATACCTACACGTAAAAATACAATATCGAAAATAGAATCATTAACAGTGTTAATTACGGCGATTGTACTTTTTTGTGCTAGCGGTACAGGTATATATGGTAGTCTTGATGAAGGAATGACGGGAGATGCCAGTTTATTGATTGCTAAATCTGTCTTAGATTTCTTTACAGCTGCAATTTTTGCCTGTAACTTTGGTTACATTGTATCACTTGTTGCTGTACCGCAATTAGTTATTTTTTCTTGCTTATATTTTTCAGCTGGATTTATTGTACCGTTAACAACACCGGATATGGTTGCTGATTTTAAAGCATGCGGTGGTTTTTTGATGGTTGCGACAGGTTTTAGAATAATTAAAGTTAAAATGTTTCCGGTTGCTGATATGATACCGTCGATGGTTATCGTTATGCCGCTCAGTTGGTTGTGGGTTAATGTGATTTTGCACTTAATATGATTATGTATATATTGTAAGAAATGGGCTTTTGAATCGGTCCATTTTTATTTTTGCTTTAAAAAATATTCATTACGTTCTTTTAATTTAATAAAAATTTGTTCATAATTTTTTAACATTTCGGCAGTATAAATTCCTTCTTTTATAACAATGTTTAAAGAAGCTAAAACCTTATTAATACGTTTTAAAATGTCTTCTACTGTTAAAGAAATTCCAAGCAAATTTTCTAAAGTATCCATACACTCAGGTTTAATAATGGGGTAATTGTAATTAATTTGTTGATTAGCAATTCCGATGTCATAAAATTCTTTCATAATATCGGCACGTCGGTTTTGATTACCAAACAGGCTTATGTAAATAGAGATAACGACAGAATTTTTTATTTTCCGTTGGGCAATACCTGCAAATTTTTTTCCGTTAATGCTCAGATCAAAATCTCCCGGACAATATGAGTTTTTAATTTCATATGCTTTTATTGATTTACTTCCTTCGGGGAATATAGCTTTAACAAAATCAGTCATAAGAAAATAACCTTCATTGATTGAAAAATTTTCTTTGGGTTTTGTCATAATAATAGATAAATTTAAAATACCGGTGTCAGCGATAATTCCAAGACCACCGACATTTCTAACAGCAGGTATCATATCATTTCTATAAAACGTAAAAAGCGATTCATAAAAGAATGGAATTCTTGTGTCAGGAGTACCGATTATAGCTGAATTAGGTAATGTATATATGTGTAATATACATTCATTATCGTACAGTTTGGTTCTTAAAAACATTTCATCGGTTGCAATTGGGATAAGTGGATTTACAATATTTATTGTTTTAAAAATATTAAATTTTTTGTTTGTTAACAGTTTAAGCATATTGACTCCAAAAATGAAATTATTTTGTTACATGTTTATTATATCAAAAATAAAAAATCAAGCCAATATAATTATCAGCCTGATTAAGATAAATAATTTATTTTTCTTTAAAAATTTGAGCTGTTTCTTCGCCATTTAAAACACGTAGTGCACCGTTAGCGAGTGCAGACATTTCTTTTTCACCGGGGACGGTGAAAAACGGTGCAATAAATTTTACACGTTCATGTACTTCTTCTGCAATAAAACTAGAATGAGCAATCCCTCCTGTGAGTACAGTTGCATCTACGTTGCCTTTTAAAACAGTTGCTAATTCTCCAATAGCTTTAGCAATTTGATAAGCCATAGCTCTTAAAACCAATAACGCTTTTTCATCACCATTGTTCATCAATTCATGTATTTTTCGTGCATCATTTGTGCCAAAATACGAAACAAGACCACCTTTTTTTCGAGTTAGTTCGGTAACGGTTTGTTTATCGTACATGTAACACAGTTTGATATATTGTTTCAGAGGAATACCACCCGTACGTTCACTTGAAAACATTACTTCATCATCTGAAATAACATCTATCATACGGCCTTTTTTATGTGCACTAGCACTGGCACCGCCACCAACATGTACAACAATTATATTGCTTTCTTCATACGGTTTGTTAAGAGTTTTAGCTATCGTTCTGGCAACTGCACGCATATTCAATGCGTGACCGGTGCTACTTCGTTCTATTAAAGAAGAACCGGAAATACGTGCAATATTGTCCATTTGATCGACAGTAACGGGATCATAGATAAATGATTTTGCAGATATAGAACCAAATTCCTTAGCAACTTTGTCTGCAAGAGCAGCACCAAGATTAGAAGCATGTTCTAAGATAGGTCTATTTTTCAAGCAATCAATTAATTCATCGTTTACTTCTATAGCACCGGCTTCAACAGGTGGTAAAAGTCCTCCGCGTCCAACGACAGCATCAAAGTTAATATTCGTTAAATGGGTATTAATAATATTTTTAATGTCTTTAAAACGTAAATCAAGTTGTTCAAAAACTGTTTTAAATACTTTTAAATCATCAATATTATAAGTGAGTTCAGTTCCGAATATTTGTTTTTCATCTTCAAAATAAGCAACTTTAGTCGAAGTTGCACCGGGGTTAATAACAAATATTTTTTTCATATTTATTTACCTCCACTGACAAGTAATGCGAGTGCTAATGAATATTTTTTTTCTATTTCAGTAGCAGAGCGCGATGTTAAAACAATAGGCACGGTTGCTCCAAGCACAAGACCTGCCATTTGAGCGTTTGCCATTAGAATAAATGATTTAGATACAGCATTTCCTGAAACAATATCCGGTACCAGCAACACGTCTGCATCACCTTGAATAATACCGGTATATCCTTTTTCTTCGGCGATAAGTTTATTAAGTGATATATCTAATGATAGAGGACCTTCAACTATAATATCTGTGTTACTCTTATATTGTTCGGCTATTTCAGCAGCTTCAACGGATGATTGCAGTTTAGGGTTAACTTTTTCTGCGGCTGATAATAAACTGATTTTTGTTTTTTCATAACCTAATTTTGTAAAAATATCAGTCACACCAGAAATAATTTGTTTTTTTTGTTCTACAGTTGGAAATAGGAGCATACCACCATCTGTGATACCAAGCAATTTATTATAATTTGGAATATCCAAAAGTGCTAAATGAAAAAGTACATCATTGTTTCGAATACCTGTTTTACTGTTAACAACTTCACGAAGTAATGTTGCGGTATTAAGTTGACCTTTCATTAAAAAATCGGCTTTTTTATTTTTTATTAATTCAACACCTTTCTTGGCAGCCAAAGTATCGTCAGCTTCATCAACAATTTCATATGAAATATTTTCAGTATCAATAGAGGAAAGTATATTGATAATGGTTTCCTTAGAATCAATTAGAATAGGAGTTAAATATCCTGCACGTGCAAACTCAAAAACACTCTGTAATGCGTGTTTCTGACCGGCTTTAACGACAACAATTTTTTTTGGAGTTGCTACAGTTTTTTTTAATAATTCATCAATTTCTTTAAAATTTTTTATCATACATAAATCTCCTTGTAAAAAATGCACCTAATAAAAACAGAATTTATTGTTGATATTAGGTGCATTATATTATAAATTAATTTTATAGTCTTCTTCTTTAATAATAGGAATAATTTTTGTAAATAACTTAACAAAGAAATATCCTGTGATAATTGGTACTCCTGCAAAAATCAGAAAGGTTTTAATTATCTCAAAAATTCCTCCATTAGTAGTACTTAGGTGTGCCAGTGGCCCTACAAATCCACTAAAACCGAAACCTGCACTCATTGCAGTACCTTTAATATTAAAGAATGTTGCTAGAACACCGGTGCATGCGGCACTGCATATAACAGGGAGCATAATTTTTGGTTTAGCAAGAACATTTGCCATTGAAATTTTAGGTGAACCGATAAAGTGTGCTAAGCTAATACCTTTACTATTAACATACCATCCTGCAATTGCAAGGGTAAAACCACAAGCACAAATACCAAGGTTAGCAGCACCGGAAGCAATACCGTCAATATTAATAGCGAGTGCAACGCCAACAGAAGTAATCGGTGTTATTATTAAACAAGCGAAGATAATAGCAATTAGAATTGTTAGTAGAATGGGTTGAAGTGTTAGTAAATGTTTAATACCGTCTCCAAGAATTCTAGTCAATTCTGAAAAGAAAGGCAGTGTATATCTACCAATACCACCAACACCGACCAGTGTCAATGGAGGTAGTATCAATACTGCATAATTCTTAGTTTTATCACCGATTAATAGTATAAAAGCGGTAGCTAATGCTGCTGTAAAAATCATAGTAACAATGTCACCGGTACCTTTTAACATAAGTCCTGTTTTATCAGGTGTTAAAACAATAGAACCGCTTGCGTAAAGTGTAGCTAATCCGATGGAAATAGATTGTATAGGTGTAAACTTAAACATCATCCCTATAATAACACCGGATGCAAGACCAATAACGGCATTAGATATTGTTGTTGACATTGATAAAAACGATAAACTTGGATATGCTTTGACTAAAGGTTTTAATAATTCACCTAGTAATGCACCGGGTATTAAGCAAATAACAGTACCTAAAGCAATACCATTGAGTACATTCATAATAAATGTTTTAAACGTTACTTTTTCCTCCATAACAGTAACCTCCTTATAAATATTTAGTAGTAAAAATACTTGTTAAATATTATAAAACAAAATTGTATTTTTGTATAAAATTTGTAATAAATATACCATAAAGTTTACATAAACATATTAATATTAATTATGTAAGAAAGAGAAGGGGGGGATAATCCCCCCTAAATTCTCCGGAGTTATCCATGAATAGCTTTTTTCAATATCATATCCGCCGCTTCAACAACTACTTCATTCAATGACGGATGACCATGTATAGTTAAGGAAATATCATCAACGGTTAATCCTTGTTCTATTGCGAGAGATAATTCCGCAATTAAATCACTGGCACCGGGACCAACAATAGCAGCACCTATTAGCTTGTTGGTATCTTTTAATGCAATTATGCGGACGAATCCCTGATTTTGTCCAATAGATAATGCACGGCCATTGTGACCGAAAGGATATTGACCGACAACAACATCATAACCATGTTCTTTAGCTTGTTCTTTAGTATATCCGACAAGTGCTATTTCCGGCGTTGTAAAACATACAGTAGGAATACTGAAATAATCTACAACAGCGGTGCTGTCTCCAACTAATGCTTCAGCGGCTATTTTTGCTTCATACATAGCTTTATGTGCAAGTGTAGGACCGGGAACAATATCACCGATAGCGAAAATATGTTTTACAGTAGTACGTCGTTGTTCATCAACACGTATTAAACCTTTACTATCTAACTCTATACCGGCATATTCTAAACCTAATTCTTCAAAGTTAGGTTTTCTACCGACAGAAACAAGGACATAATCTGCTGAAATAGAGTATTTTTCGTTACCTATTGAATAATTAACGAGTGCAGATGTATCACTGCTTTCTGAATTTTCAGCATGAGCATTGGTAATAATTTCCACACCTTTTGATTTGAGATTATTTATAACAACATTGGCAATATCATCTTCAAAGACACGCAATATTTTATCTGTTCCTTCAAGTATTGTTACTTTTGTACCAAGTGTAGCATATGCTCCTGCCAGTTCAATTCCGATATACCCTCCACCAATAACAACAAGTGAACTCGGAATTTCAGTTAGATTTAATACTTCTGTTGAACTGAGAATACGATCTTTAAATTTAAAACCTTCAATTTCAATAGGTTCAGTTCCTGTTGCAATAATAGCATTTTTGAAATGATAGGTATTATTGTGGAATTCATCTAAAATAACACTAATGGTATTATTATTAACAAAATTAACTTCACCGTAGATTACTTCTACACCATTTTTCTTTAATAAATTCTTAACACCATTATGTAACAAACCTATTACTTCTTCATTTTTCCATTGTTGTGTAAGTGAAAAATCAATAGTAACATTATCGGCTTTAATACCCCTTGAAGTGTTTTTAGTATTCTCGTATTGATGACCGACTGAAATTAATGCTTTAGAGGGAATACATCCACGGTGTAAGCATGTACCGCCAACTTTATTTTTTTCAAAGAGAGTAACTTTTTGACCAAGTTGTGCAAGACGAATAGCAGCTACATACCCACCGGGTCCACCGCCAATAATGATTGTTTCTAATTCTTGAATAAAATTTCCTACTACCATACTTATCCCTCCACCAATAATAATTCAGGATTAGCTAGGTATTCTTTAATTGTATTTAATGCACGTTGTGCTGTACCGCCATCTACTATACGATGATCAAATGAGAATGATAGTTTTAACATAGGAACAAGTTTTGGTTGTTTGTTTTCATCCGGAATAAATGTTTCCTCAAAACGTCCAAAACCTAAAATTGCAACTTCCGGTTGATTAATAATTGGAGTTGCCCATACACCGCTGGTAGCGATTGCTCCAACATTAGTTATAGTCATTGATCCATCAGTTTGTACATCACGACCCAATTTACCTGTATGCGCTAATTCTGTATTTTTTTCCAGTTCACGGGCTATAGTAAATAAACTTTTATGGTTGGTATCTTTAATATTTGGAACAAATAATCCATGTTTAGTATCTGTTGCTACACCAACATTAATATAGTTCTTATAAATAATTTCCTGTTTTTCATTATCAATAGAAGCATTCAATTCCGGGAATTTTGCCAATGTAGCGGCAACAGCTTTAATAAAATATGCTGTATATGTTAATTTTATTTCTCTATCTTTAGCGAGTGGTTTTATCGAGTTTCTGTGTTCTACCAATCGTTCAACATTAACTTGATCCAACACTGTTACATGGGGAGAAATTGCCTTACTTGAAACCATTGCTTTGGCAATTACTTTGCGAATACCGGACATTGGAACACGTGTGGTGCGTTCTTTATATGTAGGAATAGAAGAAATTTGTGAGTATATTTCTTCTTGAACAGCAGGTTTTATATCTTCAATAACTGCTTCCGGACTAATATCTACTCTTGAATGCTTATCTATCGTTACTTGGTTGCTACCGCTTAAATAATTATCAATATCTTTAATTGTAACTAGCCCACGTCTGCCGGTCGGGGGTACTAGGCGGATATCTACACCTTTTTCACGTGCATATTTTCTAACACGCGGAATGGCTAACAAACGGATATCAATATCATTATTATTATTATTATCCTTTTTAGATGATACCGGAGTAGGAATATTTATTTTTTCTGCTTTATTGTTTTGTTTTTCTTCTGGGGAATTGTCAGGTACATGTTCAGTTTCTATATCAACGATAACCGAACCAACCTTAGCTATATCTCCTTCTTTTGCATATATTGTTTTAATAGTACCGGTGACAGGTGATGGCAAACCGATAACAGCTTTATCACTTTGTATTTCTACTAAAATATCGTCTTCTTTAACCGTTTCGCCTTCTTTGAATCCCCATAATATAATTTCACTTTCATGTAATCCTTCACCGCTATCCGGTAAAACAAATGAATAAATCATAATTTTCCCTCCTTTCAACTAAAAATCGTATGTTTCTTTAGCTTTTGCTATAATATCTTCCGGAGTAGGTAGCCAGTAATCTTCTGCTAAACCGAACGCAAATGTCGTATCCGGTGATGTAACACGTCCAACAGGAGCATCTAAATACATAAATGCACGTTCAGCAATTTCAGATAACAGTTGCCCTGCAATTCCTGCCTGACGTTGTGATTCTTGAACAACAATAACACGACCGGTCTTTTTCACGGAGGTGATAACAGTTTCCATATCAATAGGGGATACTGTACGTAAATCAACAACTTCTACCGAAATACCTTGTTTTTCCAATTCTTCAGCTGCTTGCAAGCTGTAATGAACCATTAATCCATAAGTGATAATAGATACATCAGTACCTTCTCTTACAACACTTGCTTTATCTAATGGAACACGATAAGCTTCTTCCGGAACATCACCTTTAATTGAACGATACATTTTTAGATGTTCTAAAAAAACAACAGGGTCGTTACTTTCAATGGCAGAAATTAGTAAGCCTTTTGCATCGTAGGGGTTGCTTGGCACAACAACACGTAATCCGGGAATTTGTGCTAATAAACCGTCTAAGCTATCAGAATGTAATTCCGGAGTATGCACAGGGCCTCCAAAAGTAGAACGGATAGTTACCGGCATATTACGAGTATTTCCTGAACGATATCTAAAACGTGATAATTGAGAGTAAACCGCATCAAATCCTTCTAAAATAAAACTTAAAAACTGAATTTCAGGAATAGGTCTAAATCCTTCAGCGGCAAGCCCTATAGATAATCCTAAAATTCCTGATTCCGCAAGTGGGGTATCAAGAACACGTTTATCACCATATTTTGCTTGCAAACCGTCTGTGATACGGAACACGCCACCATTTTTACCTACATCTTCTCCAAAGATAATAGTTTTATCATCGGTTGCTAATTTATAATCTAATGCTTCTGTTACAGCTTGTGCAATAGTTTTTTCAGTCATGTTACTCCGCCTCCCTTTGTTTATAAATTTCAATTTGTTCTTTAATATTTTGAGTCGGTACTTCGAACATATACTCTAAGAATGTTGATATTTTTTGTTTTTCGGCTTTGTTAATGTTAACCATAGCTTCTTTAATTTGACGTTTTACGTCTTCAACGGTTTCTTCTTCCATAGTTTCGTTCCACAATCCTTTTTTCTCAAGATATTTTCTTAATCTTATAAGCGGATCTTTTTTTTGCCATTCGGCTACTTCTTCATCACTACGATAACGAGTAGGATCATCTGACATGGTATGTGGTCCTAAACGGTACGTATATGCTTCTATTAATACTGGCCCATTCTCAATGGCATATTCACGTGCTTTTAACACAGCGGAATACATTGCTAGCGGATCCATTCCGTCTACTTTAATACAAGCGATGCCGGCAGCAACACCTTTTTGTGCAAAGGTAAGTGCTTTTGTTTGTTTTGATGTTGGAGTTGAAATACCGTAACCGTTATTTTGTAAAATAGTTATTAATGGTGCATTATAAACACCTGCAAAATTTAAACCTTCGTAGAAATCTCCTTGTGATGAACCACCATCACCACAGAATGCTAATACAACATTTTTTTCACCTTTTAAACGTTTACCGAATGCTACACCGGCTGCATGTGGCATTTGACCGCCTACAATAACTTGTGGAGAAAATGCAGTAATACTTTCTGGATATTGATTTGATCTAATATGACCTTTATACCACAAAAATGCTTGTTCAAGAGTCAGTCCACGTAATAATAACGGCGGAATATCACGGTAGGTAGGTACTAAAAAATCATTATCCTGCAATGCAAATGTTGTAGCAAGCTGGCTTGCTTCTTGACCACCGGCAGGTGGATAATTACCTAATGCACCTTGTCGATTAAGAATAATGACACGTTCGTCATATGTTCTTCCGAAAATTAATACTTTCATCAATTCAACAAGTTTTTCATCACTTACATCAGGAAATAAATCGGGGTTAACGATTTCTCCATCTTCATTTAAAACCTGATACATTGGAAACAGTTTCGCTGCTTGTGTAATTGAATCTTCAAAAGCAAAAGTTCCTTTGTTTACAATTTTCATAATGCTCACTCCTTTGTTATATTTGAAAACGATTCCTTATATCTTTATTATATTTTATTTATATAAAAATTTCTAATTGTATTTTTTAATATAAGTATTAATAAAATTAATAGTTCTCATATTGGAAATGTGTTATATATTAGTTATAAGAAGTGATATATATAAATAAATTGTTAAATATTTTTAATATTTATATGTATTAAATTTTCTTAACTTAATAAGTAATATTTATTATTTATAGACATATTTTTACCGGAGTTAATATCCTTATTTAGCACATGTATCTTTCACACCTGAAATTTACACTTTTTCCAGCAGCTGTTTCAAGTAATATAATTATAAAAAATATTATTGGGGTATATAAAATTTATTTTTTGAATAATTACAAAACGATAAAAATTTTAATTTCTAACGTTTTCAATTTGTTCATAAATATTAGTATTCTTTTGTATTATTGTTTTTCTGGAAAGAAAACGGTTTATTTGTTATAATATAGTTAAATAGTTTATGAAGGAGTTGACAAATGACGAAAATTTAAGAACAATCGCTAGATAAGTAGGCAGAAATTGTAGTTCTGTCTTTTTGTGATGCGAGTTTTTATTAGTGGTTAATGTATGTATAAATAGGTAGACTATTGTTAGGTTTTAATCATAGGAGATAAACAAAATGAATATATTTAAAAATAAATTTAAAAAAGTAATGACTGTTGGATGTGGTTTAATATTGGTCTTATCTTTCGTTTGCTCAGTAAATACATTTGCTTATGATGATTCTGTCCAATATGGAGAAACCTCAATGTACTTTGCTGATTATGACTCTGATAAAGATGTTTATACCAATAAGTTGAATGATGCAATAAAAGATAATTATTGGTCAAATCTTCAAGCAGTTGATGTTGAAACTATTGAGGGCAGTGATAATTTTAAAAGCTCATATTTCAAAATTGCACTTCCTAAATATTTACTTAAACCGGATGAAACAGATATAAATTCACACGCAAAACACATAGATTTTGGTAGTTTTGGCGGTTATGAATTTTATAATTTCGGGATTATTCCTAATTGGGGAGGTTTTGCTCAGGTGGATAGATTTTTATTTAAAGACAATCCGGGAGAAAATCCATATTTACAACAAACCTTTAAAATTTTGGAAGGACAATTTAATCCATTTAATTTTAAACCCGGTAAAGATACTTTAACTGAGGAAGAAGCGGTAGATCCGCTTAATAAATTAAAGGTTTTAGCTGATATTAAAGCTAAGGACAGTACCGATTCTAAAAAAATTGATGAATATAAAAAAGGTGATTCATTAGATCTCAACTTTTCTATGAGTGCTCCGTGGTTTAAAAGACTTTATAATTCTCACGCAATGGCAAAAATGCAAATTGGAGGAATTTCAGAAGAAGGTGCTAAAAAATTACATGATCAATTTATTATGTCCGATTCTCAAATAGTGTTTACACTAGAGATACCAAAAGGAGTAACGATAAATGATAATCCAACTGCAAAAGTAAGTGGCATAGAAGGATTTACAACTACAGTCTTAAAGGATGGAAATACCCTAGTTATTAAACTGAGAAAAGATGAGAGAGCAAAGGTTTATAAATGGCAAGAGTTGGTTGATAAAGTAAATTCTATAAATACAAATAATATAAGTGTTAGTATTTCTGGGTTGAGTGTTTCTAGTGAAGCTGTTCCGGAAAGTGAAATAAGTATTAAAGGTACAGCATCAGCAGTTTATGATTTTGCGACCTCACGTACTGAAAAGTTTTACTTACACTCTAAGGAACATAATTCTCATGAAGAATTAGGTGTTGGACATGAAAATTCATCAGAAAGACTTTATTGGTCGTTTGCAGCAGTTCAAGATCCAAAAGGTTTTAATGAAGGGGCACCACAAGATAAACCTAATTTAATATCATATACTTTTAAAGTAAACAAACCTGCTAATAATACGGTAACCTTTATAGATGGTGATAATACTCTTGCAAGCGTTATGGTGGAAGCAGGTAAAGCTATCGATAATGATGCTTTAACAAATGAATCAATGCCAAAAGATCCAACTAAGAGTGGATATACATTCAAAGAATGGAATACACAAAAAGATGGAAAAGGTACTAAGTTTACAGGTACTGCTGTTGTAAATAAAGATATGATTGTATACGCTATCTACAGTTTAAATTCGACACCTATAAATATTCCGCCGATATTAGAACTTAGAGATAAAACCATTACTATTGGAAATGAAATTGAACTTAAAGAGTTGATTGTAAAATCAGAAGATAGTGATGGAAAAGATCTTAAAAATATAACAACGCTTGTAAATGACGGTGGATTTGATAATAATAAAGCAGGAAAATACACTATTATGTTTAAAGTAACCGATAAGAACGGAACAAGTGTAACAAAAAATGCAACAATAACGGTAAATCCTAAATCAGAAATAATCAATAGTGTACCTATGCTTAAAGTTAAGGACAAAACTATTGATAAGGGTGAAAAACTTGACTTGATGAGTCTTGTTGTAACTGCTGAAGATAAAGAAGATGGCGATCTAACAAAAGATGTAAAACTTATAGATGATGGTGGATTTGATAATAATAAAGTAGGAAAATACACTATTACATTTAAAGTGACCGATAAGAATAGAGCAAGTGTAACTAAAAAAGCAATAGTTACAGTTAAAGAAAAGAATAAACTTATTCCTAATTCTGATAATAATAAATTTGTAAATGATAAAAATTCATCGGATACAAAAACTTTACCGAAGACGGGTATTACTGCAAATATATCATTATATGTTATATTGACGGGATTATGGGGAATATTACTCATTGTATTGGTGATTAAGAAAAAATAAATAAGAATTAATAACCTATTAATCTGAAAAATAACTTAAAATATTGACCTTTGCGATTGGTTTAAGCCGATTTCAAAGGTCAATCTTATGTGCGAAAATATAATAGATAATATGGAGTATAGATTTCTTTAAAAAGACATTTTACCTAAATACTTGAGATTTTTTAAGTTTAAATTTATAATAAAATAATTAAAGATGGAGTGTGAAAGAATGTACGCATACATAAAAGGGAATATAGCAGAAATAAATCCCACTAATATAATAATTGAAAATAATGGTATTGGTTATGAAATTATTGTAGCTAATCCCTATGAATATAAACTTAATAGTGAAATGACGGTTTACATTAATCAGCAGGTAAAGGAAGATTCGAATACATTGTACGGTTTTTTAAGTAAAGAACAAAAAAAAGTATTTTTGTCGTTATTAAAAGTAAAAGGTGTTGGTCCGAAAAGTGCTTTAGCTATTCTTGCCGGTGCAACAAGTGATGAAATTATTTCAGCAATAGAAAAACAAGATGCTGTTTATTTAATGAAATTTCCGGGAGTTGGTAAAAAATCAGCACAACAAATTATTTTAGATTTACAAGGAAAAATAGATTTTAATACAACGAATTCAAAAATATCAACAACAGATATTTATTTAAAAGATGCGTTATTGGCATTGGAAGCATTAGGATATAGTAAACGAGAATTAACAAAAATTGAAAAAAAACTCTCTACATTTGAATACGACGGCGTTGATGAATATGTAAAACAAGGATTAAAATTATTGATGAGTGTTTAGGAGAACAATATGGAAGAAAGAATAGTTTCTGCCGGACAAAATAGCGGAGAAGAAAGAGAAGAACAGTCTTTGCGTCCAAAATTTTTAAGTCAGTATATAGGACAAAATCAAATAAAGGATAATTTAAAAATATTTATTGAAGCGGCAAAATTACGTGATGAAGTATTAGATCATTGTTTGTTGTATGGTCCTCCTGGGCTTGGCAAAACAACGTTAGCAACGATTATTGCTAATGAAATGGGCGTAAATATAAAATATACTTCTGGACCGGCAATAGAAAAATCCGGTGATCTTGCAGCAATTCTTACCAGTTTAGAGCCCGGTGATGTATTATTTATTGATGAGATACATCGTATTAGTCGTTCGATAGAAGAAATACTTTATTCTGCAATGGAAGATTTTTATTTAGATATTGTAATTGGAAAGGGAGATGAATCACGAAGTATTCGTATTGATTTGCCGCCATTTACTTTGGTTGGAGCTACGACACGTGCAGGAGCGTTAACTGCCCCGCTAAGAGATCGTTTCGGAGTACATTGTCGTTTAGAATTTTACAATATTGATGACTTACAACACATAATAAATAGAACCGCAGCTATTTTTGATTGTCAAATTGATGAGAAAAGCGGTTATGAGATTGCTATGCGATCACGAGGGACACCACGTATAGCGAATAGACTTCTTAAACGGGTTAGAGATTTTGCACAGGTGAAAAATGATGGGACTATAACACAAGACCTAGCAATAAATTCACTTGATTTACTTCAAGTTGATGCAAAAGGGCTTGATAGTGTTGATTATAAAATCCTTGAGTGTTTAATAAAACGTTACGATGGACGAGCGGTTGGATTAGAAACAATAGCTGTAACGATTGGGGAAGAAAGTATTACAATAGAAGATGTTTATGAACCGTATCTGGTAAAAGAAGGCTTTATTGAAAGGACTCCACGAGGGCGTCGTGCAACAATTAAAGCATATAAACATTTGAATATAGAATACAAACAGTAATTTTATATTATTAAATTTCCGTTATAATAGACATTTTTAAAAATGTCCGTTAAAATGGAAATTTTTTATAGTGTATGATATAATGATTACAAAAGAGGTGGTTAAATTGTACATAGCATTAATAGGAGATATTATAGCATCAAAGCAAATAGTAGATAGAGATACTGCTCAGAAAAAATTATATACTTTATTAGATAAAATTAATATTAAATATAAAGAACAATTATATTCTCCATTTACAATAACGGCAGGTGATGAATTTCAAGCCTTATTTATACCTAATACTTATATATTTCAAATAATAGATGAGATTTCATTGGCTTTTATGCCGTATGAAATACGTTTTGGTATTGGTGCAGGAACAATGTTAACTAAAATTGACAGGACCATAAGCATAGGTTCAGATGGGCCGGCTTATTGGCAAGCTCGTAAAGCAATTAATTTTATACATTCTAATAATGACTATGGAATGAATAAAATAGCTGTTTCCATAGAAAACAAAGTTACGGAAGAGGTAATTAATACTATACTTTCTGCTTGTGCTTTTATTCAATCTAAGTGGATAAAAACACAACAAATAATCTTAAAACAACTGATTATTGAAAATAATTACAGCGAATATTTTTCAAATAAAAATTTAGCTAAATCACTGGGAATATCGCCAAGCGCATTTAATAAAAGATTGAAAGCAAGCGGTATAAAAATTTATCTGCGTAATAAAAATATTGCAATGAATATGTTACTGAATGAAACGAGGGAGAAATAGCAAATATGAGTAATTTTTTATTAGGTATATCAAATATGTTATTATATAATTCCATAGTATTAATTACATTGTTAGTACACATATTATCGGATTTTCAGTTTCAAAGTGAAAAAATAGCGTCGCTAAAAACAACTAAGTTAATATATTTACTTAAGCATCTAATAATTGTAGGATTACCACTTATAGTATTGGTTATCATTTCCCCGATAAATATAATGTATTTTCTATTGGTATGGCTTAGTCATGTAATAATAGATAGCACGAAATATAGTTTAAATACATACATCAATAAAAATAAATTGGGTCGCATAACATTTATAATTGATCAAACACTTCATATATTTTGTATCGTATATTTATATTATTTAGTTGGTTTTAATGATGAAAAATTAAATTCAGTTGGTAATATTTTACGTCTTATACTATTTTTTGCTATATTAGGAAAACCTGTTAATATTATTTTTAAAATACTATTCTCTAAATATCAAGTTGTAGAAAATAATTCAGGTACTATTGCAGGAGCGGGGGCGATAATCGGTATCATAGAACGATATATTATCGGAATATGTGTATTATTAGGTCAGTATGCGTCAATTGGGTTGATATTTGCAGCAAAATCAGTGGCACGCTATAATAAAATATCAGAAAATCAATCATTTGCTGAATATTATTTAATCGGTTCGCTATTTAGTATAATTTGCGTCTTGGTTACTCATGTTGTTTTATTTATGCTATAATATTAATTGCTTAAAAAAGATTGTAATAAATTTACGAATTTACAGAAAGGTTTTACATGATAGATAGTAAACAATTTATAAACACACGGCATAAAAATCAAAAAATAAATTATGATAATATATTAAAAAAACTTATTGAAGAATGGGGAAAAATTAATTTTAGACCTAAGATACTTATTCATTCATGCTGTGCACCATGTAGTACATATGTACTTGAATATTTATCCGAATTTAGTGATATAACAATTTTCTTTTCTAATTCAAATATTCACCCTAAAGAAGAGTATATTAAACGAATGTTGGTTCAAAAAGATTTTGTAGAAGAATTTAATAAGCGTAATAGAACCAAAATAACATTTCTAGCTGATGAATATGCACCTAGTAAATTTATAAAAGCTGTAAAAGGGCATGAAGAGGATAGAGAAGGTGGTGAAAGATGCCATATTTGTTATGAAATGCGTCTTGATACATCAGCATTAAAAGCATTAGAATTAGGTTATGATTATTTTGCTTCAGCACTAACTATCAGTCCAAAGAAAAATGCACAGGTAATTAATGAAACAGGTTATATTCTTCAAGAAAAAGTTTCTATTTATTATTTACCATCAGATTTCAAAAAAAATAATGGATATAAGCGCTCTGTAGAAATGTGTAATGATTATAATATATATCGTCAATGCTACTGTGGATGTGTTTTTGCAGCAACAGATCAAGGTATTAATTTGAAAGAAATTAATCAAAATGCAAAGGAATTTAACAGAAGTCATGAAGATTACGAACGCTTTAAGTCATTAATTAAAGTGGGAGGTAAGTTAATATAAAAATTTAATAGATGCGGTTTAGCTAAAAACTAAAAATTTTAATAAAATTTATTTATTATTAGATGAGAAAAGTGGCTTATTAGATTTTGAGAAAGTTTTTAATGAGCGTTATATAATTAATATATAATTTATTTAATAAAATTATATAAATATTTTATTTTCATTCTATTTTCATAAAAATATTACACACGTATAAAATAATCTAATGAAACTGTTATCTTTACTAGATATTAAAAGAAAAATTTCAATTGTAACTTTATATAAAATACTTGTAAATATTGTTTTCATATGGTATTATGTGTCTGTAAATATTTTTTTAAATCAAAGGAGAATATAACTATGGTACAAAAAGAATTTAAAGTAATTGATGAAACAGGAATCCATGCCAGACCGGCTACTTTATTAGTCCAAGCCGCTTCTAAATTCCAATCTAATATTGAACTGGAGTATAATGGACGTAAAGTCAACTTAAAATCAATCATGGGTGTTATGAGCCTTGGTGTCGGTAAAGATGCTGACATAGTAATTTATGCTGATGGACCTGATGAAACAGAAGCGTTAGCTGTAATAGAAGAAACAATGAAGAAAGAAGGATTAGCATAAAATGTTACAACTAAAAGGTATAGCAGCTTCTCAAGGTATATCTTTTGCTAAATCGTATATATTAGTAGAACCTAACTTAACAGTAAAAGAAATTAAAATTCAAGATGTAGATGCTGAAATTAAACGTTTTGAAAACGCAATTGAAGTATCAAAAAAAGAATTAACAATTATTAAGGAAAAAGCATTAGAAAATCTTGGTACGGACAAAGCTGCTATCTTTGAGGCTCACTTGTTAATTTTAGAAGATCCTGAGTTTATGGGAACTGTTAAAACTGATATTGAGTCAAAAGTAATTAATGCGGAGTATGCATTAAAAGAAACAAGCGATATGTTTGTTTCTATGTTTGAGGCTATGGATAATGAATATATGAAAGAACGTGCTGCGGATATTCGTGATGTTTCCAAACGTATTTTAGCACATCTGTTAGGAGAAGATTTGCCTAATCCAAGCCTTATTGATGAAGAAGTGATTATTATTGCAGAAGACTTGACACCGTCGGATACTGCACAATTAAATAAACAGTTTGTAAAAGGTTTTGCAACTAATATCGGTGGACGTACTTCGCACTCCGCTATTATGGCACGTTCATTAGAGATACCGGCTGTTGTAGGTACTAGTACGATTACCGAAGAAGTAAAAAATGGAGATATTTTAATTCTTGACGGATTGGATGGAGTGGTACTTGTAAATCCTGATGATGTTACCATGGCTGAATATAAAGAAAAACATGCTAAATTTGAAGCTAAAAAAGCAGAGTGGGCTAAGTTGGTGACCGAAAAATCCGTTACAAAAGATGGTCATGAAGTTATTTTAGCTGCTAATATCGGTACTCCAGCCGACTTAGATGGTGTTAATAATAACGGTGGTGAAGCTATCGGTTTATATCGTACAGAGTTTTTATATATGGGACGTGATCAACTGCCAACAGAAGAAGAACAGTTTGAAGCGTACAAATCCGTTTTAGAAGGAATGGGAGATAGACCGGTTGTTGTGCGTACTCTTGACATAGGTGGAGATAAAGAACTACCTTACTTGGATCTTCCTAAAGAAATGAATCCATTCCTAGGTTTTAGAGCGATTAGATTGTGCTTAGAAGAAAAGGATTTATTTAGAACTCAATTAAGAGCGTTATTACGTGCATCTGTTTATGGAAAATTATGTGTAATGTTCCCTATGATTGCAACTATTCAAGAATTTCGTTCGGCTAAAGCGTTATTCTTAGAAGAAAAAGAAAAATTAGTTGCAGAAGGTGTTGCAGTAAGTAATAACATTGAATTAGGTATCATGGTTGAAATTCCGTCAACAGCTGTTATTGCTGATATTTTTGCAAAAGAAGTGGACTTCTTTTCGATCGGAACAAACGATCTTGTGCAATATACAATGGCTGCAGATCGTATGAGCGAAAAAGTATCTTATTTATATCAACCCTATAATCCTGCTATTTTACGCCTTGTAAAAAATGTTATTGAAGCATCTCACAGGGAAGGTAAATGGACCGGTATGTGTGGAGAGATGGCAGGCGATAGTTTGGCAATTCCGTTGCTTTTAGGTATGGAATTAGATGAATTTTCAATGTCGGCAACATCAATACTTCAAGCAAGAAGTCAAATTAAAAATTTATCATTAGATAAAATGAAAGAATTAGTTAATAAATCAATTAATTGCTCAACAACGGAAGAAGTATTGGCTCTAGTTGAAGAATATACTAAATAACAATATTAAGAAACTCATAGTTTATATAAACTGTGGGTTTTAAATTTATATACTCTAATTATTAATAAATATAATAAATAAATTTTTTTATTTTTTCTCATAAATATCAAAGTTTATGATATAATTAATTTAAAATAATAAGGAGATTTATAAGGATATGTTTATAGTGGAAGTTTGTGCAAATAGTGTTCGTGATTGTTTAATATCTCAGACAGAAGGTGCCGGAAGAATTGAACTCGTTGGTGCAACAAATATAGGGGGATTAACTCCGACAACAACAACTCTTGATATGGCGCTTGAGCGTGGAGTTACTATTCCTATAATATGTATGGTAAGACCCCGCGGAGGTGGATTTTGTTATACAGAATTAGAAAAAGAACAAATGTTTAGAGAAGCGAGGGAATTATTAAAACACGGTGCCAGTGGTATTGCGTTCGGATTTTTAACAGAAGATAGAAGGATAGATTGGCGAGCAACTGAAAAAATGATAGAGTTATGCGATTCGTTTGGAGCGGAGAGTGTTTTTCATCGTGCATATGATGTTGCAAAAAATCCGGAACACAATATTCAGAGATTAGTGGGATTAGGTTGTACCAGAATTTTAACCAGTGGATTAGGGGAAACGGTGGAGCAGGGAGCTAGTATGCTGCGTTATCTTCAAGAAAAATATGGTCGTCATATAGAGATATTAGCAGGGGCCGGTGTTAATTCAAATAATATAAAGAGTATAGTAGAACAAACGGGTGTAACACAAATTCACGGAACATTTAAAACTTGGGGGATAGATCCTACAACAACCGGAGAAAGAGTTTCCTATATTTATAGTAATGAAGGCCATTATGAAGAAACAAGTCCGGAAGTATTAAATAGGGTAGTAGAACTTTTACAAGAACAATAAGGGGTCTTTAGGGAGAATATTATGAAAGTAGATAAAGATGAAATAATTGTTTTTTTTAAACAAAATAGTAAAACAATGCTTTGGGCCTTAGTAATCAGTATTATTTTATTTTGTGGAGTGATTTACTTTTTTGGAAGTAGTAAAACTGAGGATTATAGTGATACAAACTTTGCTAAAGAAATTAAAGAAATATCACAAGAAAAAACTTCAGAAGTTTCAAAAAAAATTTTTGTTGATGTAAAAAGATATTATTGATGAAGCCGGTGGATTGTTAGAGGATGCGGATACATCAAATATTAATCTTAGTCAAAAATTAAAAGATCAAATGGTTATTAATATACTCAAAAAAGGTGAAAAATCGAAAAATAAAGATAGTTCAACAGATAATTTTCAAAATGAAAATAAAGAAATAATTAATATTAATACAGCCGATAAAGATCAGCTTATGAAAATTTCCGGAGTAGGAAAAACAAAAGCGGAAGCAATAATTTCTTATCGTGAAAAAAATGGAGAATTTAAAAATAAAGAAGAAATAACAAAAGTAAAAGGCATAGGGAAAGCAACCTACGAAAAAATAAAAGAAAATATAGAGGTATAACAGTTATGGAAAGAATTAGTTGGGATGAATATTTTATGGCACAAAGCCATCTCTTATCACTTCGTTCTACTTGTAGTAGATTAGCGGTTGGTGCAACAATAGTGAAAGATAAAAGAATAGTATCCGGCGGATATAATGGATCTATAAAAGGAGATGAACATTGTATTGATGTTGGTTGTAAAGTTGTAGAAGGTCATTGTGTGAGAACCATTCATGCGGAAATTAATGCAATCCTTCAATGTTCTAAATTTGGTGTTGGAACAGAAGGTGCAACTATTTATGTTACGCATTTCCCATGTTTAAACTGCACAAAATCAATTATTCAAGCCGGTATTAAAGAAATATGTTATGCAAATGATTATAGAAATAATGAATATGCAAAAGAGTTATTAGAAAAATCAGGTGTTATAGTTCGTAAGGTGGATTATGACGTTAAAGCGGTAGTAGAAAGGTTATTAAATAAAGAATAATGTTTTATTTACAATTAGTTTTACTGGCGTTAATAGGTATATTATTAAACTATAATATACAAATCGCTTTAATGCTAACGGTTATTTTTCTGATAATACTTATGAAAAATAGAAATTTAAACGCTAGGAAAACTATCTATTGTTTGATAGTCTTCTTGGCGTTTTTTGTTCGTGGTGTGCATATTCAAAAAACAAATATTACCCATCTTAATAATTCAAATTCTCAAAAAATCACGTTAAATATAGATGATATGATAACTGTTAATGGTAATTATTTAAAAGGAATTGCCAGTATAGATAATGAAAAAGTATTGTTTAATTATACTTTGAAAACCGAAGCAGAGAAAGAATTTTTTAAAGAAAATTTTACTATTGGAAGAATCTATGCAATAGGGAGCATAGAAGATTTGAAAGAACGAAATAATTTTTATTCATTTGATTATAAAAATTATAATAAAAATAAAGGAATTTTCAAACAAATAACTTTAAAAAATATAGAAAAAATTGAAGATAGTAAAAATATTTTATCAAAATTAAAAGAGATTAGAATAAAACTTATTAAAAAAATAGATAGAAATATTACTTTTGATAAAAGCGGATACTTCCAAGCACTGATATTTGGGGATAAGAGCTATATGAAAAAAGATGATGTTGTCAGTTATAAAAATTTGGGAACGAGTCACCTTCTTGCAATATCAGGACTTCATCTGGGAGTATTAGTAGGATTAATTTATTATGTGTTGGGTAAAATGAGGGTAAGTGTTGAAATTATAGAAAAAATAACTTTTCTTGTTTTACCATTTTATATTTTTATTAGTGGGTTAAGTCCTTCCATTTTAAGGGCTGGTGGAACAATTTTAATTTTTATTTTGTTGAGAAAAAAAGAAAAAAGTAAAGTTGAGTCTTTATGTATAACATGTATAATTTTATTAGCACTAAAACCTCTTTATGTATTTGATATAGGATTTGAACTTTCATTTTTTATAGCTTTCAGTCTTTTGATGTCCGGTGATTATATAAAAAATTCTAAAAATTCGCTACAAAGAGCTTTTAAAATCAGCTTAATTTCAAGTGTGGCAAGTTTCCCAATATTGGTGGCTAATTTTTATACGTTTTCGTATATTTCGATAATAAGTAATATTATTTTAGTTCCAATATTTAGTTTAATAATTTTTCCAATAGTATTGATAAGTTATACCGTTTCTTTAATAAATTTATCCCTTTTTAAAATGTTGTTTAAACCTATCATAAACATTATGTTCAATGTTTATGATAAAATACAAGAATTATTTGGTATTTTTAAACCTATAGTAATAGGTAAACAAAAAATTATAACATTAATAATTTTATTTTTATTAGTATTGTTTATTTTAGTTAATCTAAATAAACATAACAATAAGTTAGTTATCGTTAATTTAATAATTTTGATTTTTATAATAGGTAGTTTTAATTTATTTAATTATGAATATAAATTTGAAAAATTAATTATTTCAGGAAAAGAAGTTTATTATTTAAGAGAAAAGAATAAAACTTTGTTAATAAATACTTCAGACAATATTAAAAATTTTTATACAGATTTTAGAAAAAAGGATAGTGAATATGATATAATAGACGAATATCATTTACTGTTAAATCATGAATCAAAGAGAAATTTTGATTATTTATTAATAACAAGTTCTAATACTAATATTAGCGGTTATGCAAATGAAATAATAGGCCATAATTTAGTGAGAAATATTATAATTTTAGATAATCGGGATGAAAAGATAAAAGAATTGGTAAAACTGGCTAAATTTAAAAATATAAAAATCAAAAAATTAGAAAAATATAGAGGAATAAAATTAGGAGAAGTGGATATTTATTATGAGAAAGATAAAATAGTAATAAATAAAAACAGTAATAAGTTTGAGATTAAACTAGAGGATAAATAATGAAAAATATATATGTAATCTACGGAGAAAATAAAGAAGCTATAAATGATTATGAAAAAAAAATAGCGAAAGATTATTTAAAAATATTAGATGAATTTAATTATATAAAAATAAATATGAATGAAAATACGATTGAGTCATTAATTTATGAATGTAGGAGTAGCGGTTTGTTTGGTAATGAAAAAGTTGTTATTGCCGAAAATTGTAATTTTTTATTATCAAAACCTAAAAAAATAAAAGTAGAACATAATATTGATGTTTTAGAAAAATATTTGAATAATATTAATGAAAAAGTTGTTTTAATATTAAAATCTTCTGAAAAAATTGATAATAGAAAGAAGATTGTAAAAATCTTGAAGACACAAGGGGAGATAAAAGAATTTTCTAATTTTAATGAGAGAGAGCTTGTAGATTTTATTGTTAAAGAAGTTAAAAATTATAACATAAAAATTACTAAAGAAAATGCACAATTTTTAGTAAATTATACTAGACTTGATTTTTCAAATATTAAACGTGAACTTGAAAAGTTGTTACTGTACTGTGAATCTAAAGGCAGTATAAAAAAAGAAGATATAGAGTTACTGACTACCAGAAGTTTGGAATATGATGTTTTTGCTTTGACTAATGAACTTTTTAATAAAAATTATGATAAATTAAGGGAAGTTTATTCGATTTTAGTATTAAAGAAGGAAGATCCCGCATTTTTGCTTTCGTTAATAGCCGGTCAGTTGAGAATTTATTATAAAGTAAAAACACTTTTAAATGAACAATATTCTCAAAAAGAAATAGCGAAAAATTTAGGCCTTCACCCTTATAGAGTTCAATTGGCGGTGCAAGGTGTAGTCTATTATGATATTAATACGATAATGAAAACATTAATTCTTGCAGCAGAATATGATAAAATGTTGAAAACATCTTACATAGATAAGTATTTAATTTTAGATTTATTTATTAATAAACTAGTAGAAGAATTTAAATATTCAAATAATCACTAATAATAAGTAAATTCTATTAAGATTTTCAGTTTTAGGGTATCTTAAATAAGAGAAAAAAATACAAAAGTATGAAAATAAGGAGATAAAACTTATGGATATTGAAAAATTTGTTAAAAAGTATAGTGTAGAACGTCAAAATACCGATTCATTGAAATGGGATGCTCTGGAAGAAAAATTTGGTAATCCAAATTTATTAGCGTTATGGGTAGCCGATATGGAGTTTAAAACACCCGAGTGCGTAAGAGAAACTTTGAAAAATAGAGTAGAACATGGTGTATTTGGTTATACTAAGTTAAGTGAAAGTTATTATACCGAATATATAAAATGGCATAAAGAACGTCATAACTACACGATAGAAAAAGAATGGATAAGATTTTCTCCCGGTATAGTTCAAGCCATATTGTGGATATTACATGCTTATACAAAAGAAGATGATAGTGTTGTTATTATGCCACCTGTTTATTATCCTTTTTCTTTAATGATAAAAAATAGTAAGAGAAGACTGGTAGAAGTAAATTTATTAGAGAAAAACGGGAAATTTGAAATAGACTTTGAAACCTTTGAGAAAGTTATAAAAGAAAACAACGTTAAATTGTATATTCACTGTTCTCCACATAATCCGGTTGGAAGAGTTTGGACATTAGAAGAACAAATAAGAGTATTTGAAATTTGTGAAAAATATAACGTTCTTATATTATCAGATGAGATACATCAAGATTTTGTTTATAAACCACATAAACAAATAGCAACGTTATCGCTTGAAAATGGGAAATATACCAATAGATTAATTGTTGCAAATTCCGGTTCAAAAAGCTTTAATTTAGCTTCATTATGTCATTCTTCAATAATAATTGCTGATGAAACTTTACGAAAAAAATTTGACAATTTCAGCAAAAAATATTTAGCTGCAGAACCGAGTTATTTAGGACAAATAGCATTAGAATCAGCTTATCGTGGGGGAAAAGAATGGTTGGAAAACCTCAAAGAAGTAATCGAGTATAATTATAAAATGCTGTACAATGAATTTAAAAAATATTTACCGACTGTAACAGTTTATCCGTTAGAAGGAACTTATTTAGCGTTTGTCAATTTAAAAAGTATATTAAACGGTAGAACAACAAAGGAATTTATTCAAGATGAATGTAGCCTTGCAATAGATTACGGAGAATGGTTTGGGAAAAACTATAAAGAATATATTAGAATAAATTTAGCAACGACACCGGAAAATATAAAAGAAGCGATAAGTCGAATAATAGAAAGAGCATAAGTGAGAATAAATTATGAAATAAAGCGAATTTGATATTGTCAATTCGTTTTATTTATTTAAGAGTGTTTTACTATCTGATAATAGAACAAT
>NZ_KI271822.1 GCF_000469465.1 Gemella bergeri ATCC 700627
TAGATAAGTTGTAAAATAAAGTGCAACAGTAAGATAAAAAAAGAGACTCATAAAGAACAAACGTGTAAAATGTTAATAACGACAAAAACACCACGGAGGTTCAATATGAGCTATAAACATCTTACCACAAAACAAAGAAATAGTATAGAGACGTTACTCAATGAAGGATATTCAATGAGAAAAATTGGTAAATCAATAGGAGTAAATGTATCAACTATATCAAGAGAAATAAAGAGATGTAAGAAGAATAACTATACGTCTGAAGAGGCTCAAAAAGACTATGAAAGTAAATCTAAGAAAAAAGGGAAAAAGATAAAATTAACTGTTGAATTAGAAGAAATAATCAGTTTAAAACTGAAAGAAAGATGGTCTCCGGAACAAATAGTAGGAAGATTATTTCAAGGGGAATTATCATTTAAAACAATATATAATTGGATATATCAAAAGCTAATAGCCGTAGATTTAGAATTGTTAAGAAGAAAAGGAAGAAGTAGAAAACCAAAAGAAACCAGAGGGAAATTTAATGTAGGAACATCTATTTCAAAAAGACCCAAAGAAGTTAAGAAAAGAGAAACTTTTGGACATTGGGAACTAGATACTGTAGTTTCATCAAGAGGAAAAAGCAAAGGTTGCTTAGCTACTTTTGTAGAAAGGAAAACAAGATATTATATAGCTATTCCAATGAAAGATAGAAGTAAGAAATCTATGTTAAAAGCTATTAGAATGCTTCATAAACTACTTCCTAACGAAGCGTTTAAAACTTTCACCTCAGACAGAGGTAAAGAATTTTCATGTTACAAAGATGTAGAGAATATGGGGATAGATTTTTATTTTGCAGATCCTTATTCTTCTTGGCAGAGAGGTACTAATGAAAATAGTAATGGTCTTCTTAGGGAATATTACCCTAAAAAGACTGATTTAAGCAATATAAATATTTCTAAATTAATTGATAATCTTGTTCAACTTAATAATAGACCTAGAAAATGTTTAAATTATAAAACACCGTTAGAGGCTTTATTACATGAATTGATTTTTTTGAGTTGAGTGTTGCACTTTTATTTGCAATTCGTC
>NZ_KI271823.1 GCF_000469465.1 Gemella bergeri ATCC 700627
ATCCATCTATTATATTTATTAAATATTATTAAAATATAAAAATATTATATAATTACTTGACTTATCTTCTCATATCTGGTTTGATTATAGTAGACTACAAATAAAGGAGAATTGCTTATGAAAACTTTAAAATTAAATAATGAAGTAGAAATCCCCGTTCTAGGCTTTGGAGTTTTTAATATTTCAGATGAAGAAACAAAAGATGCCGTAGCAAGCGCTATTAAAGCCGGTTATCGTCACATTGACACAGCTCAACTATATCTTAATGAACGCGGTGTCGGTGAAGGTATTAAGGCTTCCGGTATCCCACGTGAAAAATTATTTATAACTACAAAAATTTGGATAAACAATACCAATTACGAAAATGCTCGTTCATCATTTATGAGTTCATTAGAAAAATTACAACTGGACTATGTTGATTTATTATTAATTCATCAACCGTATAATGATACATTCGGTGCATGGCGTGCAATGATCGAACTTAAAAACGAAGGAAAAATTCGTGCAATCGGAGTTTCCAATTTCGGCATTGATAAACTAGTTGACCTTTCACTATTTAGCGAAGAAAAACCGGTAATTAACCAAATAGAACTTAACCCTTTTTACCAACAAAAAGAAGCTGTTAAACAATTTAAAGAAGAAGGCGTTGTTGTTGAAGCATGGTCGACATTTGCACGTGGAAAAGATGATATTTTTAATAATAAAACTCTAGTTGACATTGCTAAAAAACATAATAAAACTGTTGCACAAATAATCATTCGTTATTTTATTGAACAAGACATCGTAGTATTAACAAAATCGTCACATCCTGAAAGAATGAAAGAAAATCTAAATGTTTTTAATTTTAAATTGGATAATGATGATATCCAAAAAATTTCAGCACTGGATAGAAAAGAAAGTCAATTCTTCAGTCATAAAGATCCGAAAGTTATCCGCTCTTTAGCCCAACGTAAAGCAGAATAAAACCAATTAAAATATTTATAAATAGCTAAAAACTTCGCCTATCTCACCTACGGCGGAATTTTTAGCTATTTTCTTATATAGTTTTCCCTACTGATATTTTTTCTATTCGGTTGTAATTTACTTTATTTTATATATTATTTTAGTAAAAGTTGATAGTAGTATAAACGTCTGTCGCTAACTTTATTATTTAAAAAATAATAAAAAATTAATTACAAATTACCGGTTTTTTTCTATCAATAATTAAATATTTTAAATTCCATATAAACTCTATAAGAGATGTTCAAAATCCCTATTTTAACTAAAATATATATTCTAATTAGATAACTATTTTTTATTCTTTTTATTTGAAAAAATTTATTTTTTAGTATATTATATATGTTATTCAATATTTAAAGAATATTTTTTAAAAATTTTAATATTAAGTGAGGGAAAAATGAAAACAGCATTTTTATGTGATTCAACATTACAAGTAAGTGAAGAATTTACAAAAAATTATCCATTAACAATAATTCCTTTGGAAGTAAGGTTAGATAATAGGGTTTATGAAGATAATGTAACAATTAAATCTGAACAATTTTATGAATATATAAAAAAAGGTATGAAACCGAGTACCAGCCAACCATCGGTTGGAAAAGTATTGGAAGTCTTAAACACCTTAAAAGAAAAAGATTATAAAAGGGTAGTAATTTTCAGTATTTCTGAAAAATTATCGGGAACATTCTCATCTTTTACTCAAGCCAAAGCATTGATAAAAGATTTAGAAATTAAAATTATTGACACTAAACAAGTTGCACGAATAGCAGGTCGTGCTATTGAAAAAATCATTAAAGACTTCTCTAACAATCTAATCTCGTATAATAATATTGAAGAAGAGTATAACAAACTTTTAAAAAAACAAAACGTATTGGTTACCGTTGAAACAATGGACTTTTTATATGCCGGCGGTCGCCTTGGTAAAACACAATTTATTTTATCAAATATGTTAAATATTCTGCCAATTATTACTATAAAAGACGGCGCTCTTCTGGTAAGCGGTAAACAGCGTGGAATAAAAAAAGTTATTAAAAAAATGTGTGAAGAAATTAAGGAAAAAAATCCGCAATCCCTTATTATATTTCACACAAATAACAATGATCTGTTAGAAAAAACACAAAATATAATTAAAGAAATACTCGGGGAAATAAAAACAGAAATAATTACAGTTTCTCCGGTTATCGGGGCACATGCCGGCCCAAGAGCAATAGCAATAGGTTATTTAGAATATGAAGACTAATTAACATAAATATAATACGAACTAACCTTTTTTAAATTAACCTAAGGTTAGTTCGTATATTTGGTTATTTTCAGTGCTGTTATTATTTATAATTATCTACATCAAATAACCTGTTTTTATAATAATAGTCAATTTCCGCTTCTGTTATTTTTCTTATAATCTTACACGGATTACCGGCTGCTACTACATTGTCCGGTATATCTTTGACCACAACACTTCCGGCAGCAATTACGCTGTTAGCACCTATCGTTACCCCCGGCACTACAGTTACACTGCCACCAAGCCAAACATTATCGCCTATTATAATAGGAAAACCGTACTCATAACCTGAATTACGACTTACAGGATGAATAGGATGCCCTGCCGTATAAAGACTAACATTAGGTCCAAACAATACATTGTTCCCTATTTTTACTTTAGCAACATCTAATATCGTTAAATTATAATTCGAAAAAAAATTATCTCCTATTTCTATATTATAACCGTAGTCACAATAAAAAGGTGATTGAACAACCGTTTTATTCCCAACTTTTCCGAAAAATTTATTTATCATATTTTTTCTTTTCTCCTTTTCAATAGGAGAAATATTATTGTATTTAAAACAGAACTCTCTTGCTCTTTGTCTTTCTTTTTGCAACTCACTATCAGATGCTAAATAAGGCAATCCTGCCAACATCCTTTCTTTATAATTCATCTTTTATCCTCTCTAACCTTTAATCTGTGTTTCGTACATTTTTCTATAAACACCGTTAAGTTTTAACAATTCCTCATGATTCCCACTTTCCACTACTTTTCCTTTATTTAACACAAAAATCATATCGGAATTTTTTATCGTTGATAATCTATGGGCTATTATAAGTGTTGTTCTTCCGTCTTTAAGCTCGTCAATCGCCCTTCCTACTATTTGCTCCGTTTCACTATCAATATTGGCAGTTGATTCATCTAAAATTAAAATTTTCGGATTTTTTGCCAAAGCTCTCGCTAAACAAATTAGTTGCTTTTCTCCGGTAGAAAAATTATTACCTCCTACTTCTACTTTAGAATTCAATGATCTTGTTTTTAAAATAAAATCTCCCCCAACCCTTTTTAAAGAATTTCTTGCCAATTCTTCATTGCCGGTTGTTGTAATATTTTCAAGAAGACTTCCCTCAAATAAAAAAGTATCTTGGAGAACAATCGCTGTCTGTTGTCTTAGATATTCTCTACTATATTTTTTTATATCACGTCCTCCGATTAAAAGTTTTCCTTTAGTAGCCTCATAAAATTTGACAATCAAGTTCATAATCGTACTCTTACCGCTACCGGTATGCCCAACAAAAGCAACTGTTTGATTTTCTTTAATATCAATATTCAAATCTTTCAAAACATAGTTTTCTTCTTTATATGCAAAAGAAACATTTTTAAATTCAATATTGCCTTGGAAATGTCCTACTTCTTCCATTTCAATGTCTTCTTCAATTTCCAATTTCAAAATTTCTTGAATATTATTTGCCGCCCCTACCGCACGAACGTAATTAGAAATACTGAACGTGAAATCAGCAATACGATATATTATATCCGTTGTATAATTAATAAATAGATAAACCATACCGAGCGTTACACCAAAAACATTGTTAAAATGTGAATAAGCGTAATAGTAAACTATTCCGATAAAAATAATAATTCTAATTATTCCTGTTATATTATGTAATAATAAACTATCCACGATATTAAGGCTTCTCCAATAACCGAAACGTTCTTCATTATGTTTATTCCAATCACATAGTGCCGCTTCTTCTTGGTTAAAGGCTTTTATTATTTCCAAATTTTGATAATTTTCATTAACAATACCGTTACTTTCAGAAAATTTACGACGATACCCTTTTATACTACCAATAGTCATTTTATTATAAAACTTCAAAATAACATACATTATTGGTAATAAAAGCAACATATACATTCCAAATCTAATATCTACATAAAACAAGACAATATAAGAAAAAATAATTTTCATCGCAATAATCATAATCTGAATAAAAGTAGATACAAAAAAGATTCTTATCTGGTTAACGTCACTTGTTATCCTTGATACAACAGAACCTGCCGGCATATTATCAAAATAACGAATCGGCAAACTTTGAATATGATCATACACTTGCGTTTGTATACGAACATAGATTTCATTAGCACCCTTTACCAAATAAATATTTCTTATATAGTTGGAAATACCTGAACATAATAAAATTAAACCGTACCCTGCGGCTATTACCAATGATTTTTTTACTACTTGAGTCGTTACATCACCGTTAACTCCGTCAAAAACTTTCGACAAAACATAAACACCACCTACACCAAATGCAACATTTAGTATTGAGAAAATTGTTCCAAGCAAATAATCTTTTTGGGCTGTTTTTAAATAAGGTAGAAATTGTAATAATGGATTTTTACTATTCATCTTCTTCTACCTCCTTATTTTGATATGCATCTAAATCTCTATACCATGCACAATTTTCCAATAACTCGCTATGTGTTCCGATATTTAAAACCCTGCCGTTTTCCATTACAATGATTTTATCAGCGTGTCTTATCGCAGAAATTCTATGCGAAACAATTATATTGGTTTTCCCTGTTCGATGATTTTTTATATTTTCGATAATTACTTTTTCAGTGTTGGCGTCAATCGCACTCAAACTATCATCAAGAATCAGTATATCAGGATTTGTTAAAATAGCACGCGCTATTCCCAAACGTTGTTTTTGCCCCCCTGATAATGAAACTCCATTCTCTCCGATTAAAGTATCTAAACCGTCTTTAAAATTATCAATATCCTTTTTTATATCGGCAAGAATTAAACTCTCTTCCAAATTATTCTCTAAATTTTCTCTGTAAAATAAAATATTTTCTCTAATGGTCTTCGAAAATAATTGATACTCTTGCGGAGCATAACCTATCTTTTCACGAATAGAATAATCGTAATACTCTTCTATCGGTTTACCATCAATAAATAAAGTTTTTTCTTTTATCGGATATAGTCTAAGAAATTGTTTTATAAGAGTCGTCTTACCGCAACCGGTTTTTCCTATAACACCAACTGTTTCTCCACGATTTATTACCAAATTAATCTTCTTTAAAACCTTTACATCATTATAACTGAAATCAAAATCTTTAAATTCGATATTATCCCCGAACTCAAAGATTGTATTTGCTTTATCATTATTTACTTCGGGCTTTCTTTTCGTAATTTCAATAACACGTTTTGTTGCCTGACGAACTTCTATAAGCATAACAATCAACTCGGATAAAGCTATATACGGCCATTGAAGCATACCTACAACAACACAAACCGCAATAAGTTCCCCAAGTGTCATACTCCCAATATTAATTAAATAAAAACCGTAACCGACAGCTAAAACATAAGTTATAGCTAAAGATACCGTATTAAGAGATTGATAAAGAAGTGTTGTTTTCATGTATCTTACATTACTTTTCGAATAACTGCGTAATTTTTTTATAAAACTGTCTCTAACTTTTGAAAGTAGGCTATATGTTCTTATAACTCTAATTCCCTTTACATTTTCTAATGTTTCTTCGGTAATTTTATCCATCGTTTTAGCCATTTTATTGTAGTATTTTTCTTGGACTTCTCTTCTGCTAACTAAATAAATAGTCTGTATAATAAGTGGTAAATGTATTAATGCCAAATATCCCAAATTAGACTTATTAATTATTAAAACACTTATAAAAATATTATAAATAATACCGTCAAAAATAAGAAGAATTCCATAGCTGAAAAAAACAGCAATATAGTTTGCGATATCATTGGTTGAACGGCTAATAACTTCCCCTATGCTAAATTTATTAAAAAAGATAGGTGTATGGCGGTAAACATCACGTTGCACTTCATAACCTAAATCTTTTATTATCTTATCATACCCGATAAAAGTATAATATTCTTTAAAATAATAGACAAAATACAATGCCAATCCTATAAAAATAATATTAATTATCTCTTTTATTACACCGTCAAAGGTGATAGAACCGTTAGCTATTCCGTCTACTATAAAGTTTAATCTGTTTGCAGGATATAAAGTAAAATAATATGAAAAAAATGAAGCTACTAATACAATTCCGATTCTAATTTTATCCCTATAGAGTAACTGTGATAATTTTTTTACTATTTCTTTGTTGCTTACACTACTTTCCACTTCTTCACCTTCTTTCAAGTATATTTTATAATTATATCATATAAGAAAGTGAAAAAGAAATTATTGTAAGATAATAGAAAGGTATAAAATAGTAAGGGTATAGATTTTTTTCTCATGCCCCGTATTTGACACAGAGCCTAAAACAAAAAGAACTGTTTTCGCAATAATAGCGAAAAACAGTGGCTCAACAAAAAATCGGACTGATAAAAA